>NZ_JBHYJB010000067.1:0-40246 GCF_042740175.1 Streptomyces sp. NPDC059009
CCCACTCCGCGTTCGTCAGATCACCTCGCCCCACGTCGAGAACAACGAGACGGCAAGCCGACAGTCACATGATCCGCCGGACAGAACCTAGGGGCACCTGTCCCTGCCGCCCTTAGTCGATCTTGAAGGCGTCCACCTTGTCGTTCCAGTTGCCGCCGCCCGGGTAGGCGAGGTTCTTGAGGTTCGGGTAGGCCGCCTCGCTCGTGGAACCGAGCCTCCTGGTGCGGTCGTGCAGGACACCCGAGCGGTAGTCGATCATCGTCGCGCCCTTCATGCCATAGCGCCAGGCGAACCGGTAGATGGAGCTCGTCTTGTCGCGGAATCCCCAGTTGGCGAGCTTCCTCGTTCCGGTGTCGTGGAACTGGAGCTTGCGTCCCTTGTAGTTCGCATGCTCGAACAAGCACCAGTAGTCGGGGGCGCACTTGCCGGGCAGGCCCTTGTCGGGGTTCGCTCTCTTGAGCGCCGCAGGCGCCGGGGCGACATCTTCTTGGGCTGCTGCTTCATCGTCGTAGCAGCGGACGTTGCCGCCGGCCAGTTCGGTGCAGATCTGGGCGCCCTCCCAGTCCTCGGCGAGGTTGATCTGCTTGCCGTTGTATTCGGCGATGACCGGGGTGACGGGCTCTTCCGGGGTGGTGTCGGCAGCGGAGGCGGTCGGGGCCGCCATGGTGAATGTGGTCGCTGCTGCGGCCAGGGTGACGAGTATGCGTCGGGTGCGCACGGTGTGCCTTTCTTACGGGGTGCTGTCGAAGCGGTGTTTCAGGGCGCCGTCGGGTCCGTAGACGTCGAGCAGGTAGCTACGGTCCAGAGGGACTCCGTCCTTGCGCAGGAAGTCGGTGAGCGACTCCCTCAGCTCGTTGAAGGAGGCGGGGTCGTTGTCCGGGGAGCGGCTCCACACGATCAGCAGCTGCGCGCCTTGCGAGGTGGTCTCGTGCTGAAGGCCGTACACGTCAGCCGGGCCCCCTGATTGCCGGTAACGGTCGGCCAGTTGGCGGACTTCGTCCGGTGGGGCGGTGGTGGTGGCGGTTGGTCGCGCCGAGCTCATCGCAGTCGGGTCCGCGGTGCTCTTGGCAGTGGCCGATGCGTCGGTCGGGCGGGGCTTGCTGTCTGTTCCGCACCCGGACAACAGGACGGCTGCGGAACAGATGAGGGCCACGGGGAGGATGGTTCGCTTCATCGGATGGTTCTCAGTGGTAGGCGGCCGCCAGGCGGCGCCGCTCCGGCAGGGCCGGGTCGACGAGGGCGCCCGCGCCCTGGCCCGGCGTCGCGTTCGCGTCGCGGAGCTTCTCCGCCACGCGGGCGAGGCGGGGGTCGCCGGGCTGTACGTCGATGCAGAAGAGGGCCTCGTACGGCAGCTCATCGTCGCCGCCCCAGCGAACGGTGCCCTCGCAGTCAGCGAGGATGTCGCGGACGACCGCCTGCTCGGCCGCGAAGAAGCCGTCTTTGACCTTGGGTGGGAAGGAGCCGGGGCGGATGGCCACCGCCGTGCCTGATGCCTGGTTGCTCTCCGGCAGCGTGGCGGGCACCTTGTTCGGGGCCAGCCAGCCGACGACGTCGCCAGGGCGGAGCTCGTCGATCTCGTAGTGGAAGCGCCTGACGACGTGGACGAGCACGGTATCCACGTCGCCGATGCGGGCGGTGATGCCGAATCCGGCGCCGGGGACCGGGCGCGTCCAGATGGAGCCGCCGCCGTCGGCGACCTTCTCCATCTCCCATCCGTTCGTGGAGTTACGGCCCGTCAGGATCCGGTTCTTGTCGGGGTTTTCGGAGCCGCGGGGTGGTGCGGGCGGCGTGGCCGGAGCCGCCGCGTGGGCGGGCGAGGCGAGGAGCAGGGGGCCGGCGGCCGACGCCACGGCGGCACCGCCGACGACGGCACTGCGCTGCAGCAGTGTGCGACGCAATATGTCAGTGCTCACGAAGATAGTTCTCTGTTCTCTGTTGTCCGGTGACTGCTGTCTGGTGACTGGCGACTGGTGTCACAGGAGGAAGGGCAGGGCGATGAGGTACGGGACCGGGATCAGGAGCGTGGCCTTGACCCACGGCCCGAGCGGCCTGTCCCGCTGCAGCGGGACGATGAGGTCGACGACGAGGACCAGGAGCAGGACCAGGGCGCCGGTGACCGCGAGGGCGAGCCAGGCGAGGTCTGTCGCCTGGCAGTCGCCGGAGCACACCTCGATGATCGTGCTCGACGCCTCCGCGAGGGAATTCCCCTCGGACCACCGCCGGTTGAGGAGCCACAGGGCGCTGTGCAGCGGGACCATCGCGGGAATGCCGATCAGGGCATTGGCGGCAAGGGCCCAGACGTGCGCCGACGGACGGCGTCCGCCGCTAAGTCGCATCATTTTCCGAAGTGCTCCCGCATCGGGGCGTGGTACTTCTCGAAGACCCGGTACAGGCCCATCCGCTTCTTCCCCTCGCGCTGCGCGTCCGGGTTGTCCAACGTCCCCTGGTAGCGGATGAGGACCTTCTCGGTGTCCGCCTCGGACATGTTCAGACCGGGGCGGGGCAGCTTGATGAGGTTGGCGTGGTACATGTGCACGAACGGCACAGTCGCCATCGTGAACTGGTTGTTCGTACGCAGCTTCGTCCAGATCTCGAACAACTCGCTGTCCTTGGCGGCGTCGCGCCGCTGGGAGGCGGAGAGCAGCCCCAGGTCGACCCCGTGGTTGCGCGCCTTGATCGCGGTGGAGCCGAAGATCTGCGCGAGGCCCGTGGACGAGTCGCGCATCGAGTCCTTGATGGCATCCGGCCACCAAGAGGGCAGCTTGCCGGTGTGGTACTGGTACACGGCGGCGTCCGAGTACCGGTCGTCAATCTTGAGGACATTGCTGACGTTGTAGTGCCGCATCTCCCAGAACACCGGGAGCTGAATCAGCGCCTTGCGCATCTTCAGGCGCCGCGCCAGCTCCGTGAAGTGGTGGTCCCAGGTCATGATGAACTGGATGCATTCCGTGGTGGAGTACTTCGTGTACCAGTTGGACTCGTCGACGTCGACGGACTGCATGTACTCCCGGACGTCCTTGACGATCTCGTCCCAGAACATCTTCTCGAACGGGACGTCGAGGTTCTTGTCGCTGGCCGGCGGCGCGTTGAAGGAACCCTGACCGGTGTCGCGGCCCTGGGCGATGTTGTTGTCGATCTCGATCTTGCCGTCACCGGAGCCGAGACTGATGGTCTTGATCTGGTCGAAGGCCCAGTTCTTCGGCAGCGGGTAGCCGAGGTTCCCGGAGAAGCCGGTGGACATGTCGGAGACGAAACTGGCGTCTGCGAGGCCGCGTTCGGAGACGCGCGAGCACACATTGCGCGGGCCGTAGATGCCGACCTTGTAGTCGGTGCCCGAGCCGTCGATACCGTCGTTGATGCCCTGGAAGTGCGGGATGATGTGTGAGGTGACCTCGCCGTCGACCGCGTCGTAGTCGACGGCGAAGTAGATGCGCGTGCCCCGCTTGAACCCGTGCTTCTCCGCGGCATTCACGGCGGCCCTGCCGTCGGCGACGCCCTGCCCATGGCTGAACGAATCGACGCCGCGGCCGAACGTCTGGTAGATCGGGAAAACCCTGAGCCCGTGCTCCGCGATCGTCTTCAGCTCGCCCGGCTGAATCTCCTTCTCGGGCAGGCTCGTTGTGCTCGGGTTGGTCAAGTACCGGCCGATGTACTTGTATCCGGCGTCCTTCAGCGTCTTCGCCCGCGCCGGGGTGATCTTCGTGACGCCGTCACAGGCGGCGCCCTTCCGGTTCGGGTCACCGGTGGAGACGATGAGCGAGGCCCAGGTCTGGAAGTCACCGCGCCCGGTGACGGGCAGCTTCGCGAACGACTGGAAGGACTCGGTCTCCTTCTTCACGGACGCCGTGAAGTCCCCGAACGGAACGGAACGCTTGTTGAGCGTCAGGGCGGCGGTGAAGAGCCGGGCCCACGTGCCCGTCGCGCCGACGGACAGCACGTTCTTCTTCAGACTGGCCTGCGTGCCGGGCCCGAAGAACCCGTTCGCCGTGCCGTCGGCCATGCCGCTCTCGTACTGAATGGCAAAGATCAGCGACTTGGCGACATCGCGGGAGTGGTGGCCGTCGCAGGGGACGATGAAGAAGTCCTTGCGCTTCACATAACGGCCGTTGAGCCACCGCTGGATGTCCCCGATCCGGTCGCTTCCGCCGTTCACGGTGACGTAGGCGTCCATGTTGAGCAGACCCTTGAACACCTTCGGCGTCAGGTCGCTCCCGGGGAAGGCCGAGGCCACTCCCATATTCGACTTCAGCTTGGAAATCGACGCCTCCACACGGGAGTTGTACTTCCCGTCGATGTTCCCGCCGTCGTAGCCCTTGCAGTACAGGGCGGCCTGAATGATGCGGGCGAAGTTCGCCGACGGCACGGTGCCGCCGTTCAGCTTCGGGAACTTCTGCTCCAGCGCGCTGAGCGTGCCGGGCCCAAAGTTGTTGGACATCGCCTTCACGCCGATCTCGTACTGCAGGGCACGCGTCAGGGCGTACATGACGGTCCAGCTGGTCCGCCCGTTCTCGTCGAGCTTCTTGATGCCGAGAGAACTGCCGTTGCTATACGTCTTGTTGATGAACTGCTGCGCTCTGCGCACCATCTCGTCGGCCATGCAAAGGTCTCCTTGAGCGGGGTGTAACTGTGGCTGACTAGGCCGAGATGGCTGTGAGATTCATTGGCGGCCTGCAATTCCGCATGGCTACGCACTTCCCCCCTAAAGCCCCCCCGGGCGTCTGACGACACAGATCAGACTCCGGCGCCTGGTGAAGGCCGCCGGATGACGACGTCACCATAGACACATCAGTAAATGATCTGCAAAGTCAGGCATGTCGACCGCAAAGGGCATGATGTGCGACAACGTCAGCGTCGGTCGCGCGTGAACCGCTGCAAGTGAGCAACGCCGGGAACTGCAGGGCGTCAGAATGCGTGACGGGTGATCAAGCCGTTCCCGAACACGCGCCTTCCCCCTGAAGGGTGGACAGCGATCAACGCGGTTGTGCCGCGAGTGCCATGTTGCGTGACGTCTCGTAGGCGCGGGGCTGAGGTGCGCGTTTGCCACAGCGGGCGCCCTTGAGGGTCTCCCGTTTCAGGGATGCGTGGAAGCTCTCGCAGGCGGCGTTGTCCGCGCTCACGCCGACGGCACCCATGTCCTGAGTAGCGCCCACCTCGGCGCAGAGATAGGCGACTTGACGAGCTGGTATCGCGCTCCGTGGCCGCTGTGGAAGATGGCGCCGTTGAGGCTGCCCGCGGGTGGCAAGGGCCATCTTCAGCGCGTCAGCGACCAGGTTCGTGCGCGTGTGAGAGGCGACCGACCAGCCCACCACCCGGCGGGAGAAGCAGTCGATGACCTTGCGAGATAGCGGAACTCACCGTCTCCGACGGGGAGATAGGCCACACCACCCAAGTACTTCAGGTTCGGCACGGACGCAGTGAAGTCCCGCTTGAACAGGGTCCGCCACCGGCGTCGCCGATGGCTCGGGATCGTGATCCACACCCGCTTGTCAGCCGTCCACGCCGCCAGCCTTGTTGACCAGATCCCGAACCCCGGGCGCTTCGATATCACCATTGCCCAGCGCTACTCCCTCGCGGGCATGCGGCCCAGCCCCCAGAGTCAAGTCGCACTTCTGCCCCGGTGTTGCACCCGCTCAGTCGTGCGGGAGTTCTTCGACCACTGTCTCCCCGAACCGCCATGAGCTCCGGTTGCCGGCCGCCTCCGCGCGCAGTCCCATCTCCCAGGCGATCCGGGCGGCCCGACGCTGTGACACATCGGGGTACGACTCCGGAAAGACCTTGATGTAGCCGCGCCGGTCAGTCGGCAACGTGCGCAGGGCCTCGCGGAGTTGCCGCTTCTGTTCCTCCTGCGTGGCGTGGTTGCGACGGGCAGCCTTGTACGCCTTGCGCAGCCAGTTGGACGGCTCGGCCTCCCGGCGTTTCCCCGCTTCCGAGCCCCGCCAGGTCATCCACGCGACGGAGCCGAGCGCCACGAGCACCAAAGCCCCCGCGCCGAGCAATTCGCCCGTTGCGCTGGCCTCGCCGGGCGTCTGCGGAGCGAGCTCACCCTCGGGGTCCTCAAGAACCGTCAGGGTCTGTCCGACGTCGTACTCGTCGTCGACCGTTTCCAGCTCCGGGCCCCTGACCCGCGTGCCGTCACGCCGCTCCAGCGTGTAGTGGGAATGCCGGGCCTTGCGCCCCTGCGCCGGGTCGAGCCGTTCCTTCGCGACGGTGGCGGTGACCTTCTCGCCCCGCTGCTGCAGGGTGATGTCGTCACGGGCCATGACGGTGACGCCGACAGCCAGCACGGAGACAGCGACGATGAACAGCACTGCGTACACGCTCGATTCGCCGGAGACGCCGAGCTTGTGGATCAGCACGGCGAGCAATACCCCGTGAACGATCCACAGAGGCACAAGCAGGCCCAGGCCGAAGTCGTCGCCCAGCACGTACAGCCCCACGATCGCCGCAAGGACGTACGCGCCGATGGCGAACGCCAACAGGATGCGGTAGCGCGATCGCCCGGGCGGCTGCCGACTCCCGAACTCCGTGTCACCGCTCATGCCGGGTGCACCGCTGCTTCCATCGCCTCTCCAACCGTTTCGTCCCCCGCCTGCACTTGCGCTCCGTCCACGTCCTGTGTCCCCGCCTCGTCCGTCGAGATCGACTTCAGGACGAGGGCGAGAATCTTGAGGTACTCGTCCCAGCGCTCAATACCCTCGGTCATGAAGAGGAAGAGAGCCGATCCGGGGCCGGTCTTCAGCGGCACGCAGATCTCCACGAACCGGATCGTCGTAGTGACGGATTCGTCCAGACCGGCGAGTGCCCCGGGCAGCACCACGTCCTGGTCGCGTATGCAGAGGGCGGAGGGACCGTACGGCAGCATGATCACCGCAGTCTCCGCCTCGGGGTACCGCACGTGCCACTGCTCAGCCGTGCGCCTGGCCGAGCCCATCCGGTCCTGGTCCTGCGGGCCGACCGTCGGCCGCTCGATGAACAGGACCAGCGTCCCCTGGGAGAGCTTGTCGTCGGGCATCCGGAGCAGACAGGTCGACACATGTTCGGCACCCGCGACGATCAAGGTGTGGAGGGCGTACTCGCCGGACAGGACGAGGTAACGCGATCTTGGTCGGGTGGGTGCTGTCGTGTGGATGATGGAGTTCGCCCCGCCGTGCGCACAGCTCCCCAGCGGGCCCCGGCCTTCCGCCCGCACCAGACCCTCGTTCCCATACGGGCGGGAGTGCCGCAACTGACTGTCCCTGCGACACGGTTCGGCACCGGAACGTCACGCGCTGCCGTCGAGCACCACGACCGGGTGACTTCAGGTCAACTTGCGGCCGGGACAGCACGCCCACCCCTCCACTTCCGCCAGAGGATCTGCACAACAACTCCCTAGCTAGAGCACGGGAGTTACGCACCATGCGCACAGTTCACCATAGGGCGATTTCGCGCCGAACCGACACCTATCGCGACTTTGCATCGATAGGCAATTGACGGTCTGTTACGTATCTAAGGGTTGTCCCGTAACGATCTTGAGGTCGTGAGAGGCGTGGCTGTCGCCGTCTTGCTTGTGAGCTATCCGGCGAGTGTGAGGTTGTGCAGGCGGGCGATCCCGAGCATGGCGTGGTGGACGCCGTCACCTTTCAGGCGACAGTCGCGCAGGATCTTCCAGCCCTTCATGCGGGCGAAGGTGTGCTCGACGCGGGCGCGAACTTGTTTGTGGGAGCGATTGTTTTCCTCTTTCCAGACTGGGAGGTCTTCGCCCTTGCGGCGGCGGTGCGGGATGACGAGGCCGGTGCCTTGGTAGCCGCCGTCGGCGATGGTCATGGTGTTGCCGACGGCTGCCTTGGCGCCGGATTCCTCCCAGCCGCGGGAGTCGTGCCGGCTGCCCGGCAGGGGCCGGCCGACCACCACGATCAGGCGGGTGTCGGCGTCGATGACCACTTGATGGGCCGTTGAGTAGCGGTAGTTCTTCGACTGCTCGGCCACCGTGTGGTCGCGGGTGGGCACCAGGGTGCCGTCCACGATGAGCACGGTGCCCTTGCGGAACCGCTTGCGCGGCTGAAGCGCAAGTAGCGGACCCAGATGGTCGATAATCCGGTCCGCTGCGAACTTCGAGACACCGAATAGTGGGGCGACCTGGCCCATCGTCAAGTTCGTGCGCCAGTAAGCCGCGACCAGCAGGATGCGGTCCTGAAGCGGCAAGCTCCACGGCCGCCCCCGGTGACCATCAGCTGCGGTCTCGCGGCGCATCGCGGTCACCAACTTGCTGAAGCAGCGCGGGCTCAGCCCAGTGAACGGGGCTATCCAGGACGGCTCCGACGCCGTGATCACACCAGTCACTGCGTGATCATTCCATTGCGTCAGGTTCTCCCTGTTCGAACGCGATGCGGCAGCGTTCAACCTGCTCGGCCACGTGCTCCATGAACCAGCGCATGATCTCGAAGGGGATGACGTGCTCGTCGTGGCTGTGGACGTGGACAGTCGGCTCCAGGCCCGGATCCTCGTCAGGTACCACCGCCACCAGGAAGGCAGCACCAGGCACATGCGCTGCGGCGTTCGGAGTCTCAGCCCACGCGGTCGGTGCCGGGACGGCCTCGCTCAGCTCCACACACCATGCGTCGTCCGGCAAGGCGTAGTGGAACTGGATGGCGTAGTGACGGCCTGCATGAACACGCAGCTCTGGCATGCCCGCAGGCTGCCACAGCCCCGTGTCGGAGTCTCGCGAGTATCCGGCTCAGCGCCCGGCATGGGCCCCATCCAGCCTTTGCGGGACAACCCTTAGTGGCGACCGGGGGCCAGTGCCGCTACGGGGAATTCATCTTCATCCCGTCATGCCTGGCAGCGGCGGGGTGTTCATTGCCTGGCTCTGGCTGTTCCTGATGCCGTTTTGGCCTAGGCGGGCTTCCTTCCGGTCGCGTTCCTCACGATGAAAGAGGTGCACTCTTGCGTTCCAGATCACCAATGTGGCTGTTACCGAGGCCGGGGAGATCCGGGTTCGTTCCCCGGCTCGTGCTGCTGGACAACGCCTCCATCCACCGTGGCGATGCCTTCAAGGGGCGCCGTGAAGAACGCTCGGCCATCGAGGTCCATCTGTTCTATCTCCCTCCCAGATCTCCGGAGTTGAACCGCATTGATGCGTGTGGAGCTCGGTCAAGTACCAGGACATGCCCGTCTGCGCCTACACCAGCCCCCCCCACGAACTGCTCACAGCCATCGACACGGCCCTGACACGGTGAGCAGCCACGATGACCCCACCCACAACTCACATACTCAAGGCCGCTCGGACTCCCCCACCAACACGGTCGTCGAGGGATCCGCCCCCCCCTCAACTCGCGCGTGAGGCGACGCTCCCTCACGCGATGTCGGACCCCCGGACGCGAAACGCCACGAGCGGGGAGACCCGCTCGTGGCGCGTGCGGTCGTGCGATTGCTGGTGCGGCTCAGACGCCGCGGGTGCAGGTCTGCATCACCCAGCCATGCATGCCGCGGTAGCGCATCTCGGCCCAAGCGTCGTCCTTCTTGCCGCATGCCTTGTACTTCCCGCCGCCCTGGTTGGAGACGTAACAAGGGTGCGACCCCTTGGGGGCCTGGCCGAGCGCGGTGGCGGAGCGCTTGGGGTGTTTGCGGATCTTCACGGTCTCCTTCATCGTGAACTTCCAGCCCCAGCTGTCGGGGCACCCGTCGTGCTTGACCTGAACGGCGTCGCCCTGGGCGGGCGCCGCGACGGCCGGAACGGCGGCGACACCGGTCAGAGTGGCGCCGAGCAGCGCGGCTCCGGCTATGCCGACGCCCGCCATTTTGCGCAAGTTCATGCGTGAATCCCCGTCATATAGCAGTGGTGATCTGGCGATCTGGTGACCGGCACCTTAACAACGCCAGCCAACACATGATGATGACCACGGTCACCGATGCAGCCTTTGCCCAGGATGTCCCCGATGGGATTCACTTTGCCTTCACAGCACACCCCCCCCCGGGGGGAAGGCGTACCGCATGAGCAGTCATGACCACGGGCACGAGCAGGGGCACAAGCACGGGCACTCCCACTGAAGCCGTCAAGCCGGAGTCGTCAACTCGACGTACCTGCCGCGTCTTTGAGCCTCGGCAGTGCCGTCCAACCCGCAACGTCGGTGCCGTCGCCGAAGGCGTAGTGGAGGGCAGGGTCGGCCGTGGAGCCGAGTGAGACCAGGGCCGGTCCGTTGGGCGGGTGCATGGCAACCCCTCCCACCAGGCCGCCCACCCAAGCCACACCGCGAATCACCAAGATCGCTTAGGTGAGCACGCTCGAGAGAACTCATCGGCGAGTGGGACTCGTGACGAAGGCCGTGAGGCCGATCGCGAGCATGGTCAGCGCAAGTACCCAGGTTTCCGGAACAGCTGGTCCGCCGAGCGGCCAGGCCCACCACGTTCCCGGCGCGCCGACCAAGGCGCTCGCAAGAAGGAGCGCTGAGGGAACGGCCATGCTCGCGTGTGGGCCGAGCGTTCGAAGGCCGATCAGCGCCATGCCGGCGTACCCAACTATGTTGCGGGCGACGGCCGGACCGAGCGGCTGGATGCCCAGCAGCGCCGTGCCCCCACCGATCGCCAGGGTTACCGCACACAGTACGGCGATCAGGGCGGTGTCGTAACCGACGAGGGGCCTGACTGCTGTGTCCTCGTGAGCGCGGGGCCCATGGGTGAGACCCAGCATGAGGACGCTCACCGGGGCCAGCGGTAGCACGTATGCCAAAGGAATGCCCTGAAGCAGCCCGTCCGTCGAGCTCGGCAGGGGTATCGCCGTGCGTCCCACCGCGACAGCAGCGGCCAGTGCAACCGTGGTGATCGCGGCCAGCGGGCCTATGTGGCGCACCCGTATCCAAAGATTCACGACATCGCTCCCGGTGTCACGGGCGCGCGGCCGCACTGTCGCATGGCCGCCTTGTTCTGCTGGAACCACGCCAACTGGCGGGACTTGGACAGCTTGAGTACTTGACGAGCTCTGTGGAGCCCCTCCTGGCCCGACTTCTGAACCAGCACCGATTCCGGCAGACCGGCGTGCAGTCCCAGCCAGGCGCCTATGACGGGAGTTGCGGCGCCCCCTGGATAGTCCTGAGTCCGCGCACAGGGCGGTGGTGCCGGGAGCAGGCCCGACACGATACTGGTCGACACATCGACGGGCGTGCCGTTGTGGGCGGCGATCGCGTTCCACGACTCGTTGCCGTTCGCGGGTCCCTCGGTGATGCGGTGCGGCAACGGCAGCCCGGCCGCGTGCAAACGGTGCGCGGCCGTCACGAGCCGGTCGGCCGCCCATTCGCGGCGTGCCTCGTCCTCAGGCCACAGGCAGATCTCGACTCCCCGCTCCGGGGCACAGCGAAGCCCTTCCGTTCGGGGTTTCGCTGCTTGCCAGCCCATGCCGTGGACGAGCCCGATCGCGGAGGCCAGCACGGCAGCCACCGTCATCAGCGCCGCACCCACCAGCAGCTTTCCGGGCCTGCGGCGCAACGCCACCAGACCGGAGGCGGCCATCGCTCCCAGCGCAACAAGTGACGGAGCGATCAGTGCGCGCGCGTCGGGGACTTGATTCGTGGAACAGCAGGTACGGAGGTTGCCGGTCAAGTGCCGTATCCAGAACGGCTCCATGGCCGCGGGGTAGGCGAGCGCGATCCAGCCGCCGACGAGCAACAGGGGCACGGACAGTACGGGACGTATCCGGCGCCCCACAGCGAAGCCCACAGCGACGAAGCCCAGGGTGACCGCGAACGTGACCAGGGCCAGGCGCGGTTCGGGTAGTCCCGGTACATCTGCCATGGCAGGCCACACCAGCGCCAGCGCGGCCCCCTGAAGTACCAAGCAGGCAAGGACAGTCGGCCACAGCGACCAGCCGACTACGACGGCCATGGATCGAGCCCCGGGCCTGGAGTACACCCTGCCGCGGCGCAGCCGGTCGGCTTCCCAGGCCGCCAGTGCACCGCCCACCGGAGCTGTGACCACGACCACTCCGCCGGCGATGGCCGTGGCCCTGAACCAGTTGTCGCCGAGGTCGACGAGAGAGGAGCGCAAGAAGTAGTACGCGAGGGCGAGCATCAACGGGACGGCGTACAGGGCCGCTTGAGAGCGCAGCCAGAAACGCACCGGCATGGGTCAGACCTCCGTCGTGACGAGCTGGGCGTAGGCCCGCCCGACCTTGCTCTCGGCCGACTCGTCCTCGCTCTCCGTGGGCCCGTCCTCCGCCCCCTGGACGTCGTCCCCGCCCAGACGCAGGAAGTCGCCGGTCGGTCCCGCAAACCGCACCGTGCCCGACTCCAGAACCACCACCATGGCGTACAGCTGGGTGAGGTCTTCGGTCTGATGCGTCGACACGATCACATGAGTGTGCTCGGCGATACGGCCGACGATGCGCCGGAACGTCTCCCGCTGCTGTGGGTCGAGGCCCGCGGTCGGCTCATCCATGAGGATCACCTCGGCGTCGTGCACGAGCGCCTCGGCCAGACCGACTCGGCGCAGCTGACCGCCGGACAGCTCCGTCGCACGGCGCGGCGCCTGCTCATGCAGTCCGACGTCGGCGAGAGCGACAGCGGCGCGGTCCCACGCCTCCCGACGGGACAGGCCCTTGAGCCAGCCCGCGTAACTGACCTGCTCTCGCACGGTCAATCCCGTTACAGGGGTGATGTGTTGAGGCATCCAGCCCACGGCCGCACGGTAGGCGGCGCGGTCCGCGCGGCGGGCCGGATCGAGGTTCCGGTGGCGCACTGAGCCGGATGCCGGGGTCAGCGCGGACGCACCGAGCCCGAGAAGGGTCGATTTCCCCGCTCCGTTGGGCCCCAGCAGGACCGTGGACCCCGACGGGAATTCCAAGTCCAGTCCGGAGAAGACCTGGTGCTTTCGGTAGGAGAAGGCGCACTGCTGGAATGTGAGGGGCATAGGACTCTCATTAAGCAGAGGGGGAGGGTGAATGCGGTGAATCAGATACAGCGGGCCGCGCTCCGCGATGATCCGCGGAGCGCGGTCACACCGTCATTGGTGGAGTGAGGTCGGGCTCAGTACCAGACCCCGACCCAACCGGCCGAGTACCGGTACCAGTCCGCGCCCTGGGTCTGCAGCGTGAAGTGGTAGTTGCCCGACCAGCCCGGCTTGCCCCACGAGTTCGTCACGTCACCTTTTCCGCAGCCGTAGAAGCCCTTGTTGCCCCCGACCTTGTCATCTGGAAGTCCACCGACCTCATGCCAGAGGGCGAGGACGGGTGCGGCCTCCTTGGCCCCGCCCGGCCCGTTCCAGCTGCACTTGGCCAGCCGAACCTGGCTGGCCGCTCCGTCCGCCTGACTGTCCTTCCAGCTGCGCGACTCCTTGCCACCCGCCCAACCGGTGAAGCTACTGGCAAACTTCCCTTCCGCGAGTGCCGGACTGGCCATCGCCAGCAGCGTGGCTCCGACGGCAGCCGCCATCGTCGTCTTCTTGAGGACGCGCTTGACCGCGACCATAGATCGTTCCTCTCCCGGGCGCGGAGTGCTCCGCACCGTGCGTAGGGCGGCGGGGACACACCTTGCGTACGCGTTCCCCCCGCAGCAAAGAGCCGCAGAAATGTCCGTGCGGCGCGGTACGGACACGACGCTGCATCCCTCACCCTCGGCCTCGCCACCACACGCGCCGTTCCAGGGACACGGTGGGACGTCCCGCCCCCTGACCTGCGGGGAAGCCGGGCCCAATGAGGCAGACGAGGGACGTCGGATGTTGCGAGCTGGCTTTGCTCAGGGTGAACTCGCGGAGTCCATGAGGCCGAGACGCTTCTTGATCGTTGTGGTACGTCACGCACGAGGCGGAAGCGGAGTCTTCCGCCCATGAACAACCTCGTTCTGATCACTGGCCGTACGGGCTTGGAGTCAGGAGGAGGGTTAATGCACCTATGCGTGGCCTCTGGGCCACGCACAGGGCGTGATCATCGTCGCGTACACGACGGTGTTGCCGAGATAGCGGCCGGCTTCGCGGTCGTACGGGCCGCCGCAGAAGGGGACTGGGAGGGAGCCCGCTCCCTCCCACCGCTCCCAGAGCAACAAAAAGAGGCCGCCCTCACGGACGGCCTCCGGCCTGCGGTTTTCACCGACATCTCTGTCGGGACGACAGGATTTGAACCTGCGACCCCTTGACCCCCAGCAATGCGCTGGATTCTGTCACCAGATCTCGGCGAACGTAACGCGCCGTGGGACGCGCTGAGCAGACGAGTGGCGGCCTCGACGCCGCTGGCCGCGCTACTTAAAGCATTGGGCGCTGTGCGCGTATGTTCGCCGCCGTTGACAGCCGTGTTCGGGGTCATCAGCCGTGGAGGCCGCCGTCGGCCACGCCAAGGATTCAGCGCAGTGGCCGAGACGGCGTTCACCACGTCGACGGTGCGGCGGGCGGCGAGGTCGAGCGGCACCGGCCGTTCGGCGTGCACCACGATCGCCTCGGCGTCGCTGCAGGCCGCCCTCCCCAGCGGGTACAGCTCGTCGGGCCAGCCCGATTCCGGGACTCCGTCGACGAGCAGGGGCCACAGGCGCCGCCACTGGGTGAGCAGCCAGAGTCCGGAGGCGGCATGCAGGGAGCGCCGCCATAACGTCGGCGATCTCCAGCCCGGGCGCCGAAGGCGCCCATCAGGGACACGGCAAGGGGCCCTCGGCCAGAATTACGACCCGGACACCCCACCCGCCGCAGCCATCGTCCGCTCACGTCGCCGTCAAGGACACGAGAGGCCCTCCAGAACAATCTGTCGGGCCTCCCGCTGCCTCGCCGAGAGATGCCTCAACGAGTCCCTTCGGACAGCGCCCCTAGTATGGAAGCGAGCGACCTATCTCCCCCATGAGACGCTCATACACGGAAACGAACCCATCGAGCGCCTCTTTGATTTCCGCTGCCGAGTATCGACCGTTCTCAATATCTCCGGAGTCGATTTCCCTCAAGAGGTCATCCGCTACCTCTTTGAGAGATTTAAGCGTGTCTCCTTGAATGAGCAGCCCGGGAAACTTCCGACTGGCACGAGCAGCCAAGGCACAGTTCCCGCTCTCGCCAAGCAGTTCAATCTGCATCAGTTCACCCCCCTGGGGCGGAAAGTGATATAGGGAGCACCTTCGGCTAGGCCGCCAGTGAAGATGTCATATCTCCTCCCGTAGCCGAGCTCAGCTGGCCCCTGAGGCAGCGAACTCTTCACGGAGTGCTTCGTCCTGCTGTTGATCCCAGTAATCACGTAGTCCCAATCCGACTCAGGCCCGGCCGTCCCCGTGGCCCGACTGCCCACAACAGAAATGGGGTGACCAATACGGTCTGCCGCGTTTTGAATCCTGGCCTTTTCAGAGCCAGTTAGATTATCCAGCGACGCACCGTTTCCAACCTTTGCGTCGCAGAATTCATTAGAGTTATGGACCAGCACCGGCGTCTCGCCCGCCAGCACATAGTACGTGTGGAGGCCCTCAACAGTGAGGTTGTAGGTGCGGACGTGGTCTTGGTACTGGCGAGTTCCTGTAACGGTGACAGTGTGACCGTCGTCTGTGCGCAGGGCCATGCCTGGCTTGAGGTCACCCGCTTCGACCCAGTCCTCTTGGTCGACGGACCAGAAGGGGTGCTCGTAGGTCGCCGTAAGGTGCTCGGTGCCGTGTGGCGTGGCGAGCGTCAGCTCGGTGAACTGCTTGTCGTCGTCGGTGACGATGGCGGCCGTGACTTCACGTTCACTGGTCTTACCAGTCTCCGGGTCGGTGGCCCGCACCTTGTCGCCGACCTGAACGTCCTCAATATTCTGCGTCGAGCCGTCACCCATGAGAACGTTTGTTCCTGCAAGGAAGCACTTACAGCCGGAGAGCGCGCCCTTCTTGGCCTTGCCAACGGCCTCTCCGCCCTCCTCGGCCTCCTCTGCTCTCTTGGCACGCTTGAACAGCTTGACCCCCTTGAGAGCCTTGCCCCAGGGCGTATCCGCAAGCGTGCTGGCGCAGTTTCCGTTGAGCCCGGGGTCGTCCCAACAGCCCTTCCAGGCAGCGATGTCAGGCCCAACGATGGTCACCACGGTGCTCAGGAACGTGAGGGCCGGATCGGAGCCGGAGTCGGGGTAGGGGCCGGGCACTGGCTTCCGGTTTGGGCTGGGGTGCGGCACTGGCTGGCTGTAGTTGCTGCGGCCGCCTCCGCTGTGGTGGCTGCCTCCGCCGCCCCCGCCCTTGTAGCTGCCGCGCTTGTTGTTTCCCTTGTGGTAGTCGCCGCCGCTGTCGACCCAGTCGTCCTCCGGGCGGCAGAAGTCGCTTTCGCAGAACTTCTGTCCTGTGGGGTCCTTGAAGGTGCCGGGGTTGTTGTTGCCGTACGTGTAGCCGTTGATCTGCTGAGGGTCCATCAGGTCCATCAGCGGGTCGAGGGAGATGAATCGGCCGGTCGCGGGGTCGTACTCGCGTGCACCGAGGTGTGTCAGGCCGGTGGCGGCGGTGTCGTCCGTACCTCCGATGAAGCCCTTGGTGCCGGGCCAGGTCTTCGGGGATTCGCCGCGTGGGCCGCCGAAGGGCAGCGTGCGTCGCTGATTCAGGGTCAGGTCCGCTGCCTTGATGACCAGCTGACCGGTGCCGTTGTGGTCGGCCGTGATGAAGGAGACCGCTCCGTTGTCTTCCTTGACGGCCTGGTGGCCGCCGCCGAGCGGGACGTAGCGGGTGGCCTTGGCCTTGGTCGCTCCCTTGGGCAGGGTGACTTCGCTGTGGCCGAGGTAGAGGGTGGTCTCGGTCGGGGTACGTCCGATCAGGCGGTTGCCTTCGGTGTCGTAGAGGTACTCGGTGACCTTGTCCTTCTCGCCTGCGACCGGTTCGGTGACCTTGGCGAGGTGGCCTTCGGCGTCCCAGCTCAGGGTCTGGGTGTCGCCGCGCAGGGTGCGGGTGGTGGTGTTGCCGGTTGCGTCGTAGCCGTAGGAGTCCTTGGTGGTGGTGCCTCCGGGCTTCTCGGTGGTGACCGAGTTCAGCGTGTGCGGCTGAGGCTTTCCGGGGTCGGGGTAGGCGTAGGTGCGCTTGGTGTCCTTGGTGCTGTCTCCGGCGGTGTCGTGGAGGGTTTCGATCTGCCGGTTGCCTGTCTTGTCGTAGGTGTAGGAGTGCCAGTACGGGGCGGGGCCGCCGGTCTTGTCCCCCGCCGGGGCCGTGGCACAGGTCTTGTCGCCTTGGGTCCATGCCTGGGTCAGGCGCCGCAGGTAGTCGTAGCTGAAGCACTGGGTGTCGGTGCCGGTGCGGGAGACGTCCGAGATGGACAGGACGTTGCCCATCTGGTCGTAGGCGTAGCCGTTGTGCTGGTCGACGCCGTTCTGTTCCTCACGGTCGACGCGGGCGGTCGCCAGGCGCTGGGTGCCCCATTCGTAGGTGTTGGTGGCCCAGGTCTTCTTGCCTCCGCTGGTGTTGCCCAGCGTGTATTGCAGGGGCTTGCCCGTCAGGGAGTAGCTGGTGTCGGCCTGGAAGCCGTCGCCCAGGACGGAGATGGGGCGGAGGGTTTCCTTCTCGTACGTGGTGGTGTAGCTGCCGCCGGGCAGGGACCCTGCCGCGGAGTAGCTCACGGTGCCCACCAGGCCCGATGGCTTGTAGGCGGTGCCTGTCTGGTAAGTGCCCTGCAAGTCGCCTTCGCTTGCCGGGATGACCACAGCGGTCTTGATCGGCCGGTATAGCCGGTCGTAGCTGGTGACCTTGTTGGTGTATGCGGCACCGTCGACGTACCGCGTGGACTCGGCCAGTTGGCCCTTGGCACCCGCGATGGTGTCGTAGACCCACTTGGCGCGCAGCGTGCCAGTCGTGGAACCTTCGTGCAGTTCGGTCTTGCGGCCGAGGTCGTCGTAGACGTTGACCAGCGTCTGCTTGCGAGCGTCGGTGGTGGAGGTCAACTGACCGCGGTCGTCGTATTTGCTGGAGGTGGCTCCGCGGTCCGGATCAGTGGTCTCGGTCTGGCGTCCGAGCTGGTCGTACGTGTAGGTCCAGGTGTTGCCCGCCGGGTCGATGACCTTGGACAGTTCACCGCGTGGCGAGTGTGCGTACCTCGTTGTGTCGAAGGCCGCGCTCGCGCTGCGGGTGTGGTGCTGACGGAGCTCGGTCACCTGGTCACGCGCGTCGGTGAGCGTGGTGGTGGCGGTGCCGCCCTCGGGCGGGATGACCGTGGTGCGGTCGCCGCCGTAGGTGGTCTTGGTGATGCCCAGCACCGTGCCGCCGTCGCCGTTGCCGGCGATCTGCCGCTCCTCGACGGCCCGGCCCAGGCCGTCGTAGCTGGTGCGGGTCTGGGATTCCACGCTCAGCGCGTTGTCGGGCTTGAACAGGGTGCGGCTGGGTGCGCCCTGGGTGTAGTAGGGGGCGAAGGTCTTTGTCGCCAGGCCGCGTTCGTCGTAGAAGACGTCGGTGAGGATGCGGCCTCCGGACGGGCCGGGGGCCTGGGTCTGGTGCTCGCGCAGCTGGCCGTCGTAGAGCGTGTACGAGGCGGTCTGCCCGCCCTCGTTGTTCAGGGTCTGGGTGCGGACGGCTACCGGCTGCCCCTCGTCGACGAAGTAGGTGAACTGATGGCTCGGGGTCTGGCTGGTCCTGCGGTCGGCCAGCCACACCTTGGACGAACGGCCCAGGGCGTCATAGGTGAGTTCCGTGCGGTTGTCGTTGGTGTCCACCGTCGCCTTCGGCTGGCCGCGCAGGGGCTCCAGCTCGGTGACCTTGGTCTGGGCCGAGCTCGCGTCCCCGGCCTTCGCCGGCGGAGTGGTCTCGGTGATCTTCGTGGCGTAGCCGGTGGCCGGGCTGTAGGCGGTGGTCGTGGTGCGTCCGTCCTTGCGGGCCGTGCGCACGGGATCGCCGCTGCCGGTGGCGGTGACGTCCGCGGTGAGGTCGGTGGCGGTGAGCTGGCGGCCGTAGCCGTCGAAGGTCGCGCCGGACTCCAGGTAGGTGGCCTTGGTGCCGTCGTGCTTCTTCAACGTCGCGGTCGTGGTGGCGTCACCCTTGGTGGGCGCGGCACCGTAGGCGCCTCCGTCGTAGGCCGTGCGGACGTCGGTCAGCACGTCCTTCGAACGGTTCAGCGCGTCAGCGCACTTGACGGCGACAGTCTCTTCGCGCGAGGGCAGCGTGAGGATGTTGTCGTCGGTGTTGGTGGCATACGTGGTGCGGGTGCACTGGTTGTCGGCCGCCGTCCCGTTGTCGCCGAGGTCGTCGACCTGGGTGACCCGGCCCGCGACGGTGTCGAAGTCGGTCGCCTGGGAGGTGACACGCCAGTCGGTGCCCGCGCCGTCGTCCAGTGACGTCCAGGTCTTGGTGTGTGCGGTGCCGGTGAAGTTGGCGGTGACCGTGCCCCAGTCGCGGGCCTTCTTGGCCGTCTCGTGGTGCCAGGGTCGGTTCACGGTCTTGGCCAGGATGTTGCCGCCCGGCCTGGAGTAGGAGGCCGTCCTGTAGGCGAATCCGGCAGCCGCCTCATGGTCGGTGATGGGGTCGCCCTCGTCGCTGTCCAGGGTGACCGAGACGCTCTTCGTGCCGCCGGAGGGGGCCTTGCGGTCGCCGTCCATGCCGCGCAGGAAGTAGGTGTCCTCCTGCGACTTCAGGGCGTCGCCGCCTCCTTGACCGCCCGACTTGACCCGGACGTGGCCGTAGCCGCGCCACTGGGACCAGGTCTTGAACTTCTTCTTGGTCAGGCCGTCGTCATCGTCGTAGTGCCAGGCCGCGTCGCCCAGGTACTCGTAGGCGGTCACTGCGTCGGGGGCGCCGCCGGTGCGGTCGGTGTTGGTCGTGGAGGTGACGACGTACTTGTTGAACCACTGCCGCTCCGGGTCGTCCGTGCTGGAGCCGCCGATGTACTGCGGGAAGCAACGGGTTGTGTTCGTCTCAGGTGTCGGCAGCGCTCCCCAATCACACGCGGGTGCCGAGTAGTTGACGTCGGTCTGGCCGCCGGATTCGTCGGCGACGGTGGACAGGCGGGCCTTGATGAAGGGGGCGTAGCCGTCTCCGGTCTTGTCCAGCCGGTTGGCGAGCTGGGTGTAGGCAAAGGTTGTCTTCGGCAGGGTCACGGCCGGGTCGGCGGTGTGCCCGGTGCGCTGGACGGAGTCGAGCAGCAGTTGATAGTCGACGTCGGCCTGTCCCCAGCGATGGCCCAGCTTCCAGGAGTCGACGGGGCTGTAGGTGTCGCCCTTCAATACTTGTGTGGTGACGCTGGTCAGGCGCTTACGGGTGAAGAACGTCGGAGCCAGGCGGCCCTTGTCGCAGTCCGCTCCTTCCGCGCAGTTCATGTCCCAGGGGGTGTCGTACCAGTAGAAGGCGTCCTTGGAGATGTCCGAGCAGTCCGTGCTGCTGTTGGGCAGGCAGCGTTCCGAGGTGTCGAAGTCGACCTTGGCCAGCGGCTTGGTGCTGTACATCGACGACGACTTCAGGCCGTACTCGATCCGGTCGAGCGAACCGCCTCGCACGTAGCGGGTGTTGTCCTTGGCCTCGAGGTTGCGGCCGTAGGAGTTCTTCTCCTGGTCGTAGTAGTACGCGATGGCGTTGCCGCGCGGGTCGACGACGTAGTCGAGGTTCCAGCGCCATGTCTGCTGGCACCAGGAGTCGGCGAAGGAGTCCTTGTGGCAGGGCTCGCCGGCGTTGTTGCCGAAGACCGGTGCCGTCCAGGCGGAGTTGGTGGTGGCCTTGCCGTCGGCCCAGCCCGGGAGGCGGTTGTAGCCGAAGTAGTAGCGCACTCCCTCGGGGTTGGTCAGACGCCAGTACTCGCCGTCGTTGTCTCCGTTGCCACGGTCGGTGGAGGCCAGCTTCTTGATGCGACTGCCGTCGTCCTGCTTGAACTTGAACTCACCGTCACCGACAGGGACCAGCTCACCGCCGTGGCCGTTGAAGGTGATGAACGCGTTGTCGTAGTCCCAGCACTGGTCGCCCGGCTTGTTGCCGTCCGCGTGCTTCTCACCGTCGTCCGAGCATGGCTTGTACTTGCGCTCGATATAGCCGGGCCACAGGTCGAACCCGTCGCCCACCCAGGACGACTGGTTGTTCGTCGAGCCTGAACGGCCGTCGATCGACCCGGACGAGTAGGAGAGCCCAACGTCAGGCTTCAGGTCACCCGGCACCTCCGGTACCGGCATGTCATACGACCAGGTGAAGTCACCGGTGTTGAGATCCGTGTTCCAGGTCGCCGACGGGGAGAGCGAGGTCGCCTTGTAGTCGCCGCTCGCGCTCTTGTCCTCCGCGACCGCGGCCAGCACCGTCGGCCCGGAAGCCTTCAGCGCCACGCCGTCGGCCGTCAGGATCCGCTTCTCCGTGTCGTTGACGGTCTTGACCGGCTCGGTGTCATGGCACTGCCGCTTCTTCGGAGCGTCCAGGATGCAGGCGGGCAGTTGAACCAGAGTGAGGCGCGATGCGTAGCCGCCGCCGAACACCTCGGCGAAGCTGGAGTAGTCGAGTGCGGCCCGGACCTTGCCGGCCTCGTCCCTCTCGCCGTCCCCTGCTTCCAGGGTGAACAGCACGCCCCGCACACCGGTCTTCTGAGACGTCTTCTTGCTCAATACCCGGGCCGTGATCTCGCCTTGGGCGGCTGCCTTGGCGGCGTCGGTAGTGCGGCTGCGTGCCGCATTCTCAGGAAGCCCTACGGCAACTGGCAGCCCCTTGGCCTTGACAGGCTTGGCGGCGGATCTGGCCAATGCCTCGGGGAGATCTACTACCGCGGAACCAGCCTTTGGCCAGACGGCCTTGGGAGCCCTTTCGGGGGTTTTCGGGCCCTTGCTGATCTTGCGGGGCTCGACCTTGATGCCGCTTCGGCCCTTGATCGGCTTCTCCGCCGAGGGAAGTGCCGGTCGGTCGTTGCCGTCCGCGGTCGCCGTGGGCACGCTGACCGCCTGCAGCACCGCGCCCACCATCACGGCGGACACCGCGAGTGCCGCTCTTCGCCGCAGCGCGGTCCACCCGCGCAGTTTCGTTCTGCCGTTCATCTTCGAGAATCAGTCCTTCACGCGACGGCACCAGGCCGCGCGAACGCACGGCACGGTGTTGCAAGGTCAGAGAGGAAAGGGAGGCATACGGCCAGGGGCACGAGGTGCCGGAGGAGAGAGCCCCCTCCCCCGACACCTCGCTAAGTCAGCTCTCGCCGGGCACGTCCGTGGGGATGTCGAACCACGAACCAGCCAGCTTCTCGATCTGCGCGTCCGTGAGCGCACCCTGGAAGGTCCACACGTCATCGACAGCACCGGCGAAGTAGGAGCCTGCTGGGTCCCCCTTGGCCTTGCCGACCTGCAGGGCCTTGCCGGCCTTGAAGGAGAGTGCGTTGTCGCTCCAGGCGATCAGGTCCTGACAGGAGGCGTCGTCCGCGTCCCCGTCTCCGTCGGCGTCACCGCAGGCGACTTCCTGGAGGACGCCATTGACGTACAAGCGAGCTTCCTTTGCGAACCCGTCGTAGACGACAGCCAGGTGGTTCCAGTCGCGCGCGTCTGTGAACTCGGTGCTCGCAAGCTCGGTGACCGTCGCATCCGCAGCGTCCTTGTCAGGAAGCGTCAGCTGCCAACGCCCCAGTCCCTCGGGGTCCTTGGCGTCCGGGACGAAGCGGACCTCGAAGGCGCTGCGGGTGGTGCCCTCGCCGCTGACCAGGGCCACGTCGTGGTCGGGCAGGGCGCTGGCCTGAGCCCAAGCGGTGACGGTAAAGCTGCCGCTGGTGTCGACGGGCATGGCACTCGTGGCTGCGTAGGCGTCGGTGCCGTTCAGCTGCAGGCCGCTGTTGTCGATCATGCCGGAGCCGAGTTGTGCGCCGCCGTGGAGGTTCATCGGGCGTTTGGCCGCGGAGAGGTCCGGCGTGGTGGCCGGAGTGCTCCCCGTGCGGGCCTCTTCGAAGTTCCAGCGGCCCTTGACCAGCGGGCGCTGCTTGAACATCTGCTGGACTTCCTCGGCCGAGACGGGGCGGTCCAACAGGCGGACGTCGTCGATGCTGCCGGGGAAGTAGGCTCCCATGGCGCCGCTGTAGTTGCTCGCGCCGATGTACATGGACTGGTCCGCGTAGAAGGCCCCGGCCAGCTTGGTCGATCCGGCCTTGGTGCCGTTGACGTACAGGGTGAGGATGTTGGCCTCGGTGTCGTGCACGCCCACCAGCTGCACCCACTCACCCACATACGCGCTGGTGCCGTCGGGCTGCATGGCACGGATCGGTTTCGCGTTGGCTGCATCCGCGGAGTACTGGTTGACCGCCCACCGGTTGTAGGTCGAGGAGTAGTACAGCTCGAAGCCGGGTGCAGCCTTGCCCGCCTGCGCGGTGATGACTGCCGCGCTGGTCGGCTTCTTGTCGAGCTTGGCCCAGGCGGAGATGGTGAAGCTGCGTGAGGTGTTCACGTGCGGGCCGCTGGTCTGGCCGATCTTCGCGTAGCCATCGGTGCCGTTGAACGTGGCGGCCCTGCCCGCGATGCCGGGCTCGCCCGTGGTGGCACCGCCGTTGTACTTGGCGGGCAGCACGCCTCCGTGTCCGGCGATCTCGGTGGCGTCCGCGGGCTCGTCCAGGTCGAAGACAGCTACGGCTGGGCGGCCGGGGTCGCCGATGGTCTGCTTGGCGCGCAACTTGTCGACCTCGTCCTGGGCGAGGGGCTTGTCGAAGAGCTGTACGTCGTCGACCGTGCCCGGGAAGTACGCGGAGGGGGCGCCGTTGTAGGAGGCGGCTCCCAGTTGCAGGCCGCGGCGGGCTTCCCACGGGCTGTCGTAGGCGGTCTGGCCGACCAGCTTGCCGTCGACGTACAGCTCCAACATGTCGCGCGTGGAGTCGTAGGAGCCGACCAGGTGGGTCCACTGATCCGGTACGGCGCCGCCGGGCTTGTCCGCCATGGCCCGGGCAATGCCTGCGTCGGCGGTGTCTGCCTTGTACTGATTGAAGGCCCAGCGGTCGTACGTCTTGGAGTAGTACAGCTCGAATCCGGGGCTGTGGTTGCCCGGCTGGGTCGCGATCACTGCCGCGCCTTCGGGCAGCTTCGACAGCTTGACCCAGGAGGAGACGGCAAAGCCGTGGCTGGTGTCGACGACCGGGATGTCCGTGGAGGCGTAACCGTCGGCGCCGTTGAAGGCGACCGCGGTGCCCTGCACACCGGCTGTGCCCGGGGTAGCTCCGCCGTGTAGCTGTGCGGTACGGGCCGGTGTGGAACCCTTGGCCTCAGCGGCTCCCGTCGTTTCGTCGAGCTGCCAGGTGGCCCGGTCGGGCTGTCCGGCCTTGACCCGGTACTGGTAGGTGCGGATCTCGCTGCCGTTGCCCGCGGTATCGAATGCCTGGGCAGTGATGAAGTTCAGGCCCGGCTTGGACGGCAGTATTTGGGCGAGTTTTGCCGCGCCGCCGGAGGTGGTGATCTTGTTCTTCGAGCTGGGGTCGTTGTTGATACCGAACCAGTACGACGTCACGTCGCTGTCGGCGGCCTTCAGGTTGAAGGATCCGTACTTGCCCACTCCGTCGTACCAGGGGTCGTCGGGGTTGTCCGGGTCCGATTCCGGATATTCGCCGGATGAAATCGCGGGGGCCTTGGGCACCTTGGTGTCGTACACGAAGTAGCAGGCGGTCGGGTTGCCCGCGTACGACCAGGGCGAGTACTGCGCCCCGTCGTGCACCCGCGCATACCAGTTGACCTGCTTGTTCACTGGAATCTTCGACGTCGGCAGACTGACCGCGAAGGTCGAGCCGGACCTCTTCGCAGTCGTCTTGTCCGGCTTCCAGCTACCACCGTCCCACTTGGCCTGGAACTGAATCGAGACCTTGTCGCCGTCCGGGTCCTTTACGTCATTGACGTAGATCTTTCCCAGCGTGCGTACCCGCGCGGGCTTCGACGAAGACTTGCAGGTGCCGCCGTACTCCATCGTCAGCTGCGAGGTCCTCAACTGCGCGGGCGGGCGGTTGTAGTGCACCCGCAGGAACGCCTTGTCGGAGAAGCGCTTCCAGGCGTCGCCGTCCGACTCACTGTCGGCCTTCAGGCCGAAGGTCATCGTCGAGTCCCTGCCGTCGGCGGCACCCTGGACGGCGGATGTCACCAGGAACTCGGCGTCCTTGGCGGCACAGCCCGAGTAGCCGTAGGCGAAGGACTCCGACTTGAGGTGCTTGTCCCAGAACCCGGACGCGTTCTGTGAATTCCAAGTCGTGGACGAGGAGATGCCCTTGGTCTGCCACAGCTCGACCGTTCGGTCCGCGCACGAGGCCGACCACGTATTGCGGACCACGAACTCGGCCTTGAGGATCTTCTTGCCGGCGAACTTTGAAACCGGGATGCGGTAGAAGAGCCGCTTGGTGTCGTTGGGCTGGCAGTAGTTCCAGTTGCAATAGCCCATGCCCGCGTCGTGGTCGCCGTTGAACTTCCACTGCGGGGAACTCGCCCAGTACTTCGAGGCCATCGTCCACGCGGACGCGCGCGGCGAATACCACTGCGGGTCGATGAACACCGGATACGTGGTGTCCTTGCCCTTCAGTACGCCCGCGTCCGGGGTCAGAACCAACTCTTTGCCGCCGGTGGGCACTTCCACGTCCACCGGAGCGAGCTTGCCGGACTCCCCCGCCGCAGGCTCCTCCGCGGCCTGCGACGTGGCGGCCTTCTTGGAGGCGGAGGTCCGGGGCTGGCCCGAGCGTGCGGAAGGCGTGGCGGGCGCTTCCGGCGTGGTGCCGCTGCCGGTGCTGGAGTCCCACATCATCGGCTTGGGAGCCTCGAACACGGCGCCCTTGGCGCCCTTGTCGACGGCCTGGAGCTCTCCTTGGCCGGTCTCCTTCACCTCCACGCCGTCAGCGGCCAGCTTCAACCGCAGCTCAGACAGCTCCGGACTCTGGGCGGCCTTGGCCGACTTCACCACCAACAGCTGGGTGAAGCCATCCTCTTGAGCACCCATCCGCAGATCCACATCGGGAAGGACATCGGCGTACGTGGCCGTGTCACCCTCAAGCGTGGGTGCGGGCAACCTTCCCGGCCACGACAGGGCCACCTCACGACCGGCCTTCGTCATCCGCACCAGCGGATCGTCGCCGCCGCCGGAGAACTCGAGGCCCACCGTAGTCACCTTCGGCGCCACACCTCCATCGGCCGACTTCACCAGCTCAGTGTCGACCGACTTCCAGCCCTTCCCCACGCGCGCCCGGACCGGCCGCAGGTACTCCCGCGCCTCCAAACTCCCGTCCGGGAGGGCAAAAGTGTCGCTGGATTCACTGCGCAGCGACGTCACCTCGACCGGTTCCCCCGACGACGCCGCACGCTGAGCAGCAGCCTGCTCCGTTGCCGCGCCGCGCTCCTTCGCTGCGGCCCGTTCCGTCACTCCGGAACGAGGACCAGCCTGAGCCTCACCGGAACCGGCGAACACCACCGCAGGCAACAGCGACAGCACGATGGCCGTCGCGGAAAACCCGACGCCGGTGCGGCGTGCTCCTTGTCTTCGACTTCGGGCATGGCTATGCCCCCACCCCAACTCCACAGTCCCCACCCCAGAGTTACAGATTGTTCACAGGTGGAGTGAGTTAACGTCCGAGCAGCTCCCGGAGTCAATGTGATGCGTGCCACATCAGTGAATGTCAACACCGCCCTCACCAGGGACAACGTCTCTCAGTGACGCTACGGCTACACCTGCACGCAGGTTGAATCTGTCACGTTCCGTGACCAGCGAACCGACCAGGTTCACAGAATCCGCCAATCTCGGCGGCTCCGTACAACCCTCTCGCCTCCTGCGTCGCTGCCCTGCAAATGGACCAGACCAACAGCTAGTTGAGGCTCCGACAACCCGACGACAACCTGGCCTCACCCGCCACAGAAACCGAACGGAACCCGCCAATCAAAGAAACAGCGGTCTAACAGCACGTCACCTCCCCATGACGCGACGCACGCCGTGCCCGTCAGTCCTCGTACTGCTTCACTCGCGTTCCTCGCCATCGCCCTTGAGCCCCTGGCTCGACACCACCGTCTCGGGAGTTGGTCTCCTCCTTTCCGCCCGGCGTTCTCCCTGGTTACCCCTCCCATGGACAGTGGAGAGCCACCCACGAGCCATCATCGCTCCCCTCGCCATCACATGTGATGGCCACCGGCACGACCAGAGCCCTCTTGCGCTCTTGATGCTCGATGATCGAAGGCACAGCTAAGGCTCGACTGCTGGTCACCCGAGGCAGCCCATCTGCGGGCCTTCGCTCATTCCGGGACCCTCCTGCGTCTCCGGTGATCGTTTGGGGAGGATGCAGGAGCTCCGGCGCACGCGAAACACACCTCGATCGGCACGGCACATAGAGCATCGGGCAGCGCGGTGTTCTCTCCGGCCGCCAGCTGCCGTGTGGGCTGCCGTGGCGGTCGGACAGGCTGCGCCGGGGGGTGCCGGTCCTGGTACCACTCGCCGAAAGATCACCAGCGTCATCAGCTTCCACTCTGCGCCGTCGCCCCAGCAGTGCGCGAAACCGTCGATGCAACCTACGACTGCCACCTTGTACGAAGCCTGTCGGGATTCCGTGCAGCCAGGGCATCAATCATCTCCGCTGGGACCGCCACTGCTCCTGGACGCTCCTCGATCAAATGGGCCGGGGCCGTCCAGGACAGTTCTCACAGTTGCCCTCAATGGGGGCGAGCTGTGGCTCGCCAGGTGCGGGCGAGTCCCCGAGCGGGCATGCCGCCTGCAAGTACCCGAACCCGTCACGAGGGGAGGCCGCCATGAACGACAACAGGCATACCCCGGGCCGCATCTACCGACGCTGCGGATGCCGCGGCCAGAACGGCAAACAACTCGGCGCCCACTGCCCCCAGTTGGCCACCAACCAGGACCACGGCAGTTGGGCGCTGGCCATCGACGCACCCCGCACACCGGACGGCCGACGCCGCACCATTCGCCGCAGCGGCTTCACCACCCACGGAGAAGCCGAGAGCGCACTGACACGAGTGCGCGAGAACCTGGCCGCCGGACTGCACCCCAACCCCACCGAGACACTCGCCGCCTACCTCCTCGACTGGCTGCAAGCCATCGCGCCCCGCCTCCAGCCGACCACCCTGACCCGCTACCGCGCCTACACCCTCAACGACCTCATCCCAGCCCTCGCCCCCATCCCCCTCGACACCCTCACCCGCACCCACATCACCGCATTCGCCGTAGCCCAACAAGCATCCGGACGCGGACCAGTCACCCTCCACCGCTGCCTGCGCACCCTCTCCAGCGCCCTCACCCACGCCGTCCGCACCGGCCGCCTGCCCCATAACCCCGCCCTGCCAGCCATCCTCCCCGCCTCGACAGCCACACCCGTCGATCCCTGGAGTGCCACAGAGACCGCCGCATTCCTCACCCACGCCCGGCACACCGCCCCCTACCTCTACGACCTGTGCACCGTCCTGATCAGCACCGGTCTGCGCCGCGGCGAAGCCCTCGGCCTCTCCTTCGAAGACATCGACTTCAACACACGGCGTCTCTACGTGCGCCGCTCCCTGACCACCGTCGACAACAACCACCTCGTACTGGGCGCACCCAAGACGACCGCCAGCACCAGTTGGATCCCGCTCACCACCCGCAGCTTGGCTGCCCTGCGCCGCCGAAAGCGAGCCACCCGGCGCACCACCGGCCTGGTCTTCGCCCAACCCGACGGCACCCCACCCCGCCCCCAACAAGTCCTCAACGACTTCCGTGAGACGGCACGCACCGCCGGCCTGCGCCCCATCGCCCTCAAAGACCAACGCCACGGCACCGCCACGATCCTGATCGCCGCGGGCATCCCCCTGATCCTGGTCTCCAAACTGCTCCGGCACACACAACTCGCCACCACAGCCGACCTCTACACCCACCTCACCAGCCCTGCCGCAGCCAACGCGGTCCGGATCCTCGACACCACCCTCACCCGGGCCACCCGCACACTGCGCTGGCACCGCCTCCTGGCCCGGTTGCGACCACCACACGACCATCACCCCAGCACCTACTCCGCCCCGACCAGCCAAAACAGCCGCATTGATATGCGTACCGCACTCACCGTGCGACCATCACCACACCCGCAACACAAAAGGCCATCCCCTCGAAAACGAGGAGATGGCCTCTGAACTGCGGAAACAAACCGACATCTCTGTCGGGACGACAGGATTTGAACCTGCGACCCCTTGACCCCCAGTCAAGTGCGCTACCAAGCTGCGCCACGTCCCGATGCTCGCTGACCTGGGGTTTCGCCCGGCCGAACGTGCACCGAAACAATACCGCACTCCGGGCTGTGATCGCGTCCGCCTTTTGTCCCGTTGACCTCAAGTCCGGTTGAGGTTGCACGCTCAGGTCATGGCGATGACAACGGAACGTGCACGCACTGAAGCAGACGGCCATGGGCGGCGCCCGGCCGATCTCAGCCACCTCAGCCGGCTCACCCACCCCGCCGACCTCGTTGAGCTCGAACGGCTCATGGAGCTCATGGGGCTCATGACCGGCGACGAGAAGCACGGGCCCGCCGCGACCTCCACCCTGGACGCGCTCTGGGTGCTCTACGACCGGGTGCTCCGGGTCTCGCCGGAGCGGGTCGACGACCCGGGGCGGGACCGGTTCCTGCTGTCCAAGGGGCACGGGCCCATGGCCTACTACGCGGTGCTCGCCGCCAAGGGCTTCGTGCCCGTCGAGTGGCTCGAGGGGTTCGGGGCCTACGAGTCGCCGCTCGGGCACCATCCGGACCGCACCCTCGTGCCGGGTGTCGAGATCGGCAGCGGCTCGCTCGGGCACGGGCTTCCGCTCGCGGTCGGCACGGCCCTGGGGCTGCGGGCGCAGGGCCTCACGGACCCGAGCGTGTGGGTGCTCGTCGGGGACGCCGAGCTGGACGAGGGGAGCAATCACGAGGCGATCGCGTACGCGGGTCCTGGCGGGCTCGAGCGGCTGCACGTCCTCGTCATCGACAATTCTTCCGCTACCTACGCCAGGCCCGGCGGCATCGCCGCCCGCTTCGAAGCCGCGGGCTGGTCGACCGCGACGGTCGACGGGCGGGATCACGACGCGCTCCACGCCGCCTACACCGCGCCTCATCCGGGACGGCCCCACGCGGTCGTCGCCCGCGTCGAGCCCAAGGACTACACGGGCGAGCCCAAGAGCGCCTGAGGGGGAGGTAGGGAGGGCCCGCGAACCGAGTCCCGGGGGCCTGAGACCCGAGTGCCTGAGGCTGGAGTGGCCGGGGCCCGAGTGCCTCAGGTCGGGAGCGCCTCGCCCAGGAGCGCCTCTGTCCGGAGCGGCCGTCCCCCGGAGCGGCCGTCGGAGCGGCTGTCCCCCGTCGCCGACCTCCTCGTCGCTGCCCTCCGCCTCCCCGCCCTCCTCCTCCCCGCCGCAGTCTCCTCCCCTCCCCGCCCCCTCTCCCTTCGCAGCCCCCACCACCTCCACCCACAACCACAACCACCCGGACCCGCCGCGAAAGGAACCTCCTCCGCCATGGACACCATGCGTGACCGCTTCGCCCCTGCCATGTCCCGGATCCTCGACGAGGATCCCCGTGCTGCCGTCGTGCTCGCCGCGATCGGTACGGATGCCTTCAGGGATGTCGCCGCCCGTCACCCGGACCGGGTGATCAACGTCGGGATCCGGGAACAGCTGGCCGTGGGTGCGGGGGCCGGGCTCACGCTCGCCGGGCTCCGGCCCGTCGTGCACACCTTTGCGAGCTTTCTCGTCGAGCGGCCCTTCGAGCAGATCAAGCTCGACTTCGGGCATCAGGGGCTGGGTGGGGTGCTCGTCAGTGCCGCTGCCTCCTTCGACTGGCCCGCGGGTGGGTACACCCATATGTCGCCGGGGGATGTCGCTCTGCTTGACACGCTCGACGGCTGGACCGTGCATGTGCCGGGGCACCCGGACGAGGCCGAGACGCTGCTGCGGCACGCGGTCGCCGCCGGGGACGACAAGGTGTACGTGCGGCTGTCCGTCCAGTCCAACGCTCAGGCCAGGCCCGTGGACGGGGCGGGCTTCCAGACGGTTCGGGAAGGGCGTACGGGAGTCGTGCTTGCCGTCGGGCCCATGCTGGACGAGGTGCTCGCCGCCACTGAGGGCCTGGGTGTGACGGTCCTCTATGCGACCACCGTTCGGCCTTTTGACGGCGGCTCGCTGCGGCGGGCTGTCGAGACGGCCGGAGGGGGAGCCGATGTCGTGGTCGTCGAGCCCTATCTGGAGGGGACCTCCACGGCCGCCGCGAACGACGCGCTCGCCGACGTGCCGCACCGGGTACTCGGGCTCGGCGTCGGGCGCCAAGAACTGCGGCGCTATGGCCAGTTCGACGAGCATCTGGCCGCGCACGGCCTGGACGCGGTCGGCCTGCGGGAGCGGATCAGTGGCTTTCTCAGCGCGGGGGCGCGGGTTACCGCCTAGGAGGAGGGGAGGGGAGGGGTGGAGAGGGAGGGAGGGTGGGGTGCGGTGGAGTGGGGTGGAGTGGAGTGTCGCTTGGTGGGTCAGTGGCTCTCCGTACGGTGGCGCGTCGGTTCCGGGGCGGGGGTCGCGGGCTGGCCGCCGCCGATCCGGGTGTCCACTCGCTGCAAGCCCCGTATCGCCGGGACCGCGAGCAGCGCGGCGCAGACCAGCAGCGTCATCACGCCGCCCGTGAGCAGCACCCGGTCCGTCCCGAAGGCGTTCGCCGCCGGGCCAGCGAGGGCCTGGCCGACCGGCAGCATCGCGATCGAACCCGCCACGTCGTATGCGTGGATGCGGTTGAGGACGTCCGGGCGCACCTGGGTCTGCACACTCGTCGCCCACATGACCGCCCAGAAGGAGGCGCCCGCCCCCGCGATCAGCGCGCCTACGGCGATGAGCGGCAGGGACAGGCCGGCGCCCACCGCGCCGGGGAAGGCGCTGAAGCCGGTGAGGGCGAGGGCTCCGGCGCGCAGCATGCGGCGGGGGCGCAGGCGCAGGGCCACGAGGCCGCCGACGACCGTGCCGGCGCCGAGCGCGGAGTTGACCAGGCCGTAGGCGCCCGAGCCGTGCTGCCCGACGATCGACACGGCGACCAGCGGTGTGGTCGGGCCCGTCGTCGTGATCATCAGGAAGCACCAGATGACGATGACGCCCCACAGCCACGTCCGGGCCCTGAACTCCCGCCAGCCGACCACCAGATCGCCCCGGAAGCCGAGGCTGTCGGGGACCGAGTCGTGGACCGCGGGCGGGAAGCGGAGCAGGAGCAGGCACGCGGCGCTCAGCGCGAACGTCGCTGCGTGCGCCGCGAAGACGGCTCCCGGGGAGGCGAAGCCGACGAGGACACCGGCGACGGCGGGTCCGGCGAGCTGGGCGGCCGACTCGGCGACGCGTATGGCCCCGTTGGCCTTCTGCACGTCCGCGGCGAGGCGTGGCACCGAACTCGCCACTCCTGGCTGGAAGATGGCGCCCGCCGCGCCGTTGGCCGCCGCGATCACACAGATCTGCCAGAGCACGACGTGGCCGGTGAAGAAGAGGGCGGCGGCGAGGGACTGGGTGCCGACCCGGACCAGGTCGGCGCCGATCATCAGCAGCCGCGTGTCGAACCGGTCGGCGAGGACCCCGCCGAAGATCACCAGGCTGGCGAAGGCGGCGGCGGTCGAGGCCATCGCGAGGCCGACCGCCCCGGCACCGTGGCCGTGCTGGAGCAGTCCGGCGGCGAGGGCCACCGGGAGCATCGTGTCGCCGAGCCGGGCGACGGCACGGGCGCCGAAGAAGAGTCCGAAGTCGCGGGTCCAGATCCCCGCGCCGTCATCCGATGGTCCGCTGGGCGTCTTCGGGCCACTGACCGGCGCCTCGGGTCCGCCGGCCAGTGACTTGAGTTCGCCGGCCAGCGACTTGAGCTCGCCGGCCGGTGACTTGAGCTCGCCAGCCAGCGCCTTCGGTCCGCCGGCCACTGCCCGCGGTCCACTGACCGGCGCCTTCAGTCCGCTGGGCGGCTTCGGGCCGCCTGACCCCCTGGATCCGCCCGAGCCCCTTGATCCGCCCGGCGCCGCCTTGGCCGTCCCCGCGTCGTCCGGCTGTTCTCCCGGCACCCTCGCCATCCCTGCCCGTCCCCCTCCACTGGCCGTCACGGCAGCGGATCATGCCATGGACTAGACCAGAGCGCCGAGCCATTTTCCCGGCCCCGCTCCCCCGTTCCCCATCGCCACTCCCCGTCCCTCAGCCGTCAGCCGTCAGCCTCAGCCGTCAGCCTCGGCCCTCAGCCGGAATCCCCAACTCCGGGTACGCTTCCAGCAGTCGCGTCGGTGCCGCCTGGCGCCAGGAGTCGGCGAGGATGTCCCGCAGCTCGTCGGTGTCGAGCGCGGCGAGCCGCACGCGCACCCAGGCGAAGCCCGCCTCGTGGTCGGCGATCCAGAACTTCTCGGGCTCGGCCAGGACCAGTTCGTCCCGCTCCTCCTTGGGGCAGCGCACGGCGATCGACGTCTCCTCCTCCGGCAGGGTGGCGAACATCTTCCCCGCCACACGGAAGGTCGGCATGCTCCAGGCGATCTTCTCCTTGGTGTCGGGGAGGGCAAGGGCGAGCGTGCGGACGTCGTCGGCACCGGGGTGAGCTGCTGCTTCGGGCATGGGAAAACCGTAGCCAAGCCCACTGACAACGGCGCCTCAGGCCGACCGGGCCAGGACGTGCTCGGTGTGCGGCCGGAGCCGGAGCATGGCGCCGCCCTCCGGTGCCGCCGCGTCCACGCACCCTTCCGGACCCGTGAACAGCACATAGTTCGCGCCGCCGTTCTGCGCCGACCGGAAGCGGATTCCGTCGACGCCCAGCGGGGACAGGCAGCGGAAGTACTCGGTGAGGACCTGCGTGGGGACGTACTCGATGTGCTCGCGGCCGTCGAGGACGACGGGGCGGCTGAGGTCCGCGGCGAAGGACCGGATGAACTGGATCGGGTCGTGCAGGGACCGCCACTTCGCGTCGAAGACGCTGGGCGTCTCGGGCAGATCGGTCAGGTCGACGACCGTGACGGCACGGACCAGTTCGAAGGCGGCGACGGCGGCGTACGGGCGCGGGTCGTGCGCGGAGATCTCCGCGACGGCCGTCTCCGGGTCGGCGGAGCCGTAGAAGAGGGAGATGCCCACCGGGCTCATGCGGTTGGCGGTGGCCCGCGCGCGGGGCGTGGATCCGATGGTGGCCGCGGTGTAGCCGGGGCGGCTCCTGTCCGCGCGCATGCGGCCGCGCCAGACCAGCTGCCCCGCGGGCAGTTCCCGGGCCAGGCCGACGTCCCCGATGACCGTGGAGATCCGGTCGAGGACGGCCAGGGGGTACGAGGCGTCCGCCGGAGTGAGGGTCGCGACGGCGGTACGGGTACCGATGCCCGCCGCAGCGCCAGTACCCGCACCCGCACCCACTCTCGTATCCGTGCCCGCCCCCGCCCCTGTCTCCGTACCGGACAGCAACGTGTACCGGCGATGGTGCCGCACCCGCTCGCGGAACTCCGCCCAGTCGTCGCCGAGCGCCCGCCCCGGGGCCGTCGCGTCGGGCGGGCGCCGCACCCACAGGCGGGCCCAAGCCCCCTCCTCCACACGGGACTTGACGGCGGCCAGCACCTCGGCATCCACGGCCGTCGCGCACACGGCGTCGACCACGGACCCGGCGTCCCGGTGCGCGGGGCCGGGACGCCCACCAGGCACCACCACGTCCGCAGGCACTACCACGTTCGCAGGCACCGGACCATCCGCAAGCACCCGATCATCCGCAGGCACCGGACCATCCGGAGGTACTGGACCATCTGAAGGCACCGGACCATCCGAAGGCACCGCCTCATACGCCTCCTCCACCGCCCTCATGACCCGCTCGGTGAGCACATCCAGACCGACGGCGAGCGGTGTGCGGTCGTCGGCGGTGCGGCCGCAGAAGGCGCAGGCGGTGGCGGTGCGGCGGCTGTCGAGGTAGGTCCGCAGGTGGGGGTCGTGGATGTGGCGCAGGCAGAGGGCCGTCATCTCCCGTTCTCCAGGGCTGGTTGGTCGGCTGCCTGCTCGACGGCGGCCTTCTTCTCCTTGAGGCGGGTCCACAGCAGTTCGTAGTTCTGCCAGCGGCGGGTGGTGAAGTGGATGGTCCAGCTCGGGTCGCGGTCGAGTTCGCTCATCAGGGCGTCCCAGATCAGGTCGAAGCTCCCGGCGACGTCCATCCCGCCGCGGCCCGCGCCGAAGGCCGGGAGGCAGATCGAGGAGAGGTCCAGGTCGAGCTCGGCGCGCTCGCTGCGGGCGAGGGCGAAGACGTTGTGCACGGCCGTGGTGATGGCGTTCGGGTTGACGTGGTAACTGTTCGTGCCCAGCACGGGGTTGGTGATCGCCGCGTGGTAGATCCGCTGGACGCCCTTGGCGGCGAGGGCCCCCGACGACGTGGGGGCGACGGTGCCCTCGGGCACGGGCAGGCCGTAGCGGCCGTGGGCCCGCAGCCACTCGGCGAGTTGGTCGCCCGCGACGTCCTCCTTGATCTCCCCCGCGGCGCCCCGGCGCGCGGCCGCCCGGCGCAGGCTGCCGGAGGTCGACGCCTTGAAGAACTGTGACATCTGCAGATAGACGTTCTCCGACGAGACGATGACGTCGACGTCCGCGAGCTGCTCCACCGGGCCGCCGTGGACGTAGAAGGAGGTCGTGCCGGAGCCGGTGCGCACGGTCAGCGGGCCGCGCCGGTCCCGCTCGGCGAGGAATCCGGCGCCGCGCGGGAAGGGTTCGGCGAGGGCTTCGGAGAGCTGGTGGCGCACGGCGCCGACGAGGCGGCCGTTCGCCTTGTTCGGCCTGATGACGCCGGAGTGGTCGCCGGGCAGCACGCCCGTCTCGCGGAAGAGGCTCATCGCGGAGGCGGGCGCCACCACGTTGTCGCTCTCCCCGGCGTACGACACGATCGGTATGGGGCACTGGTTCGCGGAGAGTTCGCTGACCTTCACGACGCCGTGCAGGATCATCCGCTGCGCGTCCACGACGGACGACTGGAGCGGCCGCAGCTCGCGCTCCTGGCTGTTGCGGGTCAGCGGGACCAGCCCCCGCCGGGCCAGCAGGAAGAGCTCCGAACCGCTGTTGGGGCAGGCGAACATGACGAGGCGTCGGATCTTCACCAGTTCGGTGCCGCGGCCGTGCGCCAGCATCCGCGACAGGAACCGCTGGGCGACGAGGCCGCCCTGACTGTGTGTCATCAGGACGAGGCGTTCATAGCGCTCGCCGAGTTCGGTGACGACGTCGCTCAGGCTGTCCGCGACCGTGTTGATGTCCGGCATGCGCCGCAGCGGGTTCCAGGTGACGCGCTGGGTGGAGTACTCGAAGGGAACGAAGTCGAACCGCTCGGTGACGTCGGGCAGTCGGGACAGCTCGTCCGTCAGCGGCGTCCAGGTGGCGGGCGAGGAGAACAGCCCGTGGACGAAGACGATCGCGGCTCGGCGCATGTCGTTGTGGTGCCCCCGTGTCGCGCGGATGCTGGAGAGAGCGGATGCCGGAGAGAGTAGGCGATCGTAGTGACAACCGGCCCCTCACAGCACGTGTTTGTCGAGCCAGGCCGTGAGGTCCTCCTGCACCTCGTCCCGGTTGGTCTCGTTGAGGATCTCGTGCCGGGCGCCCTCGTACCCCTTCCAGGTCAGGTCCGTGACACCCACGTACCGGAAGTCCTCCAGGAGTTCATGGACGAGGGTCATGCGCTGGTTGCAGGGATCCTCGGTGCCGACGGCGATGTGGATGGGCAGGTCGGCGGGGACGCGGGCGAGGTTGCGGGGGTCGTTGAGCTTGCGGATGCCGCGCACCCAGTCGAGGGAGAGGCCCGCGGAGAAGGGGAAGCCGCAGCGCTCGTCGGCCACATAGCGGTCGACCTCCGCCTCGTCGCGGGAGAGCCACTCGAAGCCGGTGCGGTGCGGGTAGGGGTCGTTGAAGGAGGCGAAGAGATCGGGAACGTACGAGGAGAGGGCCGAGCGGCCCTTCTCGGCGATCTCGCGCTCCAACTGCTCGATGGAGGACTCCAGTTCGGCGCCGGGCAGGGTGCGGAAGGTGCCGGAGAGGATGAGACCTTCGATGGTGTCGGCGTACTCCTGGACGTAGTCGCGGGCGAGCATCGAGCCGAGGCTGTGGCCGAGCAGGATGACCGGGGTCGCGGGGTGCAGGGTGCGCAGCTGGTCGCCGATGGACTTGAGGTCGTCGACGATGGCACGCCAGCTGTCGGCCGTGGCGTCGGCGGCGCCCGTCACCCCGTATCCGCCGGTGGACTGGGCGGTGGCGCCGTGGCCGCGGTGGTCGGAGGCGACGACGCCGTAGCCGTGGGCGGTGAGGTGGCGGGCGAACCGGTCGTAGCGCAGGGCGTGTTCGGCCGCGCCGTGGGCGATCTGCACGAACGCGCGGGGCCTGCCGCCGGCGGGCAGCCAGGTGTACGTGGCGACGGGCACGCCGTCCGCCGCGGTCAGCAGGCCCGTGGTGTACGTGCCGTGGGCGGACGTCTCGGACATGAGGGCGGCTCCTTCTCGGTTGGGTTGCGGATCCCCGGCCGGGCTCCTGTCTCCGGCTCACTCTCCCCCGTACACGAGGGGTCATGCCTCCGCCCCCGTACGCGAGGGGTCACCCCTCCGCCCCCGTACACGAGAGATCACGCCACCGCACTCCTGGCCGCGCCGTCACACCACCCGCTTGTACAGGAACGTCGTCGGGCGCAGCACCCCGGCGGGGTCGGCCGCATGGTCCGGGACCACACCGACCTCGGTCCACCCGGCCGAGCGGTACAGGAGCTCGGCAGGGCTGTCCGTCTCGGTGTCCAGCAGGAGCAGCGTCACTCCTGCGTCGGCGGCGGCGCGCTCGGTGTGGGTCAGGAGGGCGCGGCCGAGGCCCTGGCCGCGGGCCTCGCGGTGGACGATGAGCTTGAACACCTCCGCGCGATGGCGGCTGTTGGGCTTGTCCGCGTACGCGAGGCCGATGCTGCCGAGGAGCCGTCCGTCCGTGCGCGCCACCCACAGGTCACACAGCCCCTGCGCCACGGAGGGGGCGAGGGAGCGCCACCACGCGGCGGCGGCCGCCCGGCCGAAGGGGGCGAGGAAGCCGACGGAGGCGCCACCGGCCACCGCGTCGGTGAGGAGCTCGGCCAACTCGTCAGCGCAGGTGTGGAGTTCGGCGGCCGTCAGCCGGGTGAAGGAGGTCGTCACGGTGTGATCACCACCAGCGCGTAGCGGGCCGCCCGCTCGCCGACGCAGCGGAAGCGGGTCGTGCCCCAGACCCGGAAGCGCAGGCAGTCCCCCGCCGCCAGCGTGTGTGCCGCACTCTGCGCGGTGACCTCCAACTCCCCCTCCAGGAGCCAGATGTGCTGCTCCAGGCCGGGCACGGGCGGCCGGTCGTAGGACAGGTCGGCGCCGGGGCGCAGCGTCCCCTCGACGAGTTCGCCGCGCAGGCCGGGGTGGGGCGGGGAGACGGAGCGGCGCACGAAGCCGGAGGCGCCGTCGGTCCACACGGGCTGCTCGGCGGCGCGGGTCACCTGCGCGGGATCGGCCTCGACCTCGCTGAGGAGGCGCGACATGGGCCGCTCGTACACGGCGCAGAGCCGGTTGAGGAGGGACGCCGTGGGGCTGATCTCCGCGCGCTCGGCCCGGGACAGGGTGGAGCGGCTGATGCCGCTGCGGTCCGCCAACTCGCCCAGGGACCAGCCCCGTTCGGCACGCAGCTCCGCGAGGCGGGCCGCCAGCCGGGCGTCGACGTCGGAGTCCACGTCGTCGTCACGTTTCATATTCGGCACGCTATCCCGGATATGAAACGTGCGGCAATGAATTAACCGGCTCGCACCACGGTCACTCGCACCATGGTCACGTCGACCGCGTCCTCGCTCTCGACGGTGAACCCATGGCGCTCGTACAGGCGGCGGGCCGCGCTGCCCTGCAGGACGGTCAGGCGCATCGGCACGCCCTCGGCGTCGGCCGCGTCGAGCACCGCGCGCAGGATCGCCGTGCCGAGGCCGCGGCCCTGCAGGTCAGGGGCGAGGTAGAAGTTCTCCAGGCAGCGTCCGGCCTCGGTGTCGCGCAGCGTCAGGCTGCCCGCGAAGGCGCCGTCCAGCTCGATGACCGAGGTGTGCAGGGGGGAGAAGGAGGCGCGCACGCGGGCGCGGGAGCGGTCCTCGTCGAAGCGGCCGAGGCGCTCCAGGTCCGCGCGCATCACGGTGTTCTTGAGGGCGAGCACGGCCTCGAAGTCGGACTCGGCGGCGGGGCGCAGCGTCCACTCGGCGCTGACCTGGGGATTCGTGCTCGTACGCAGGGTCATGGGGCGCAGTATCGCAAGCTCGTCCGGGCCCTTCGCGACGCCCCCCACCCGCCCCGGAGACATACCTCCACCCCGCCCCGGACGCGCACCCCGCCCCGGAGACGTACCCTCACCCGGCCTCGGAGGCGCACCCTCACCCCGCCCCGGACGCGCACCCTCACCCGCTCCGGAGACACCCGCCCCCGCGCACCCCAGTAGGGCCTAGCCCGCCGCCTCCCCCAGCGCCTCGAGCACCGGCCGGATCAGCGGATGCTCCTCCGCGCCCGTCCGCACCGCCGCGAACACCCTGCGGGTCGGCGCCACCCCGTCGACCGGGCGGATCGCGACGCCCTCGACCTCCATGCCCTTGAGCGCCGAGCGCGGCACGAGGGCGACGCCGCCGCCCGCCGAGGCGAGTGCGACGACCGCGCGGAAGTCGTCCGACCAGTGCTCCAGTTGAGGCTGGAAGCCCGCGTGCTCGCAGGCGAGGACCACCACGTCGTGGCAGGGGTTGCCGGGGAAGGGGCCGATCCAGATGTCCTTGGCCAGCTCCGCGAGCGGCACCCGGTCGGCGCCGGCCAGCCAGTGGCCGGCCGGGAGCACCGCGTCGAACGGCTCGGCGTAGAGGGGGACGCGGGTCAGGCGGGGGTCGTCCGCGCCGGGAGCGCCCCGGTACTCGACGGCCACCGCGACGTCCACGCGCCGGTCGAGGACCATCGGCAGGCTCGCGTCGCCCTCGGCGTCCTGGACCCGGACGCGGATGCCGGGCGCGGTCGCGGCGAGCCGGGCCAGGGCGGGGCCGACGACCAGGCCGATGCCCGTGGCGAAGGAGGCGAGCGTCACCGTGCCGGCCGCGCCCGAGCTGTACGCGGCGAGCTCGGCCTCGGCCCGCTCCAGCTGGGCGAGGACCGCGTTCGTGTGCGTCAGCAGGATCTCGCCCGCCGGGGTGAGGCGGACGCCGCGCGCGGAGCGGTCGACGAGGCGGTGGCCGGTCTCCTGCTCCAGGGCGGCGAGCTGCTGCGAGACCGCGGAGGGGGTGAGGTACAGGGCGGCGGCCGCCGCCGTGACCGTGCGGTGGTCGGCCACCGCACGGAGGATGTGCAGCCGCCGTGCTTCGATCATGGGTCGATTCTCCCTCACCGGGAGGCTCGTCCGTACCGGTGGGGCGCCCCTCTCCGGGACGCCCCGGCCACAGGGGTGCTAGGACCTGTCCGGCGGATCTTGCCGCGGTCGCGGGCTGTTCCACGCCGATCTGCGGCGTTGTCGTCGGTTGCCAACGC
>NZ_JBHYJB010000068.1:0-36990 GCF_042740175.1 Streptomyces sp. NPDC059009
GGCTACAGATAGCCCGTCCGGCGCTTGAGGACGAGCCGCGTCAGCGGCGATAGGGGGTGCCCCAGGGCCGACGGAGTCGGCAGTTTCGGGAAGGGGCGGGATCGGGGAAAGGACCGCCGGAGGCACCCCCACCCCCACCCCCTACGGCACGACCTGCCGCTCCTCCGCGAAGTGGCACGCCGACTCATGGGCCGCGGGCCCACCCGCCCCCCGGAACACCGCAGGAACCGCCAGCTCAGGCACCTCCACCGCACACCGCTCCTGCGCCTTCCAGCACCGGGTACGGAAGCGGCACCCCGAGGGCGGGTCGGCGGGGGAAGGGACATCGCCCGCCAGCAGAATCCGCTCGCGCCCTTCCCGGGCCTCGGGATCCGGCACCGGCACCGCCGACAGCAGCGCCTGCGTGTACGGGTGCGTCGGGTGGTCGTAGATCTGCTCGTCCGTCCCGATCTCCGCGAGCCGCCCCAGGTACATGACCCCGACCCGGTCGGAGATGTGCCGCACGATCGACAGGTCGTGCGCGATGAAGACGTAGCTCAGGCTGAACTCGTCCTGGAGCTTCTCAAGGAGGTTGATCACCTGCGCCTGCACCGACACGTCGAGCGCCGACACCGGCTCGTCCGCCACGATGATCTCCGGCCGGAGCGCCAACCCCCGGGCGATGCCGATGCGTTGACGCTGGCCGCCCGAGAACTGGTGCGGGTAGCGGTTGATGTACTCGGGGTTCAGCCCGACCACGTCCAGGAGCTCCTGGACCTTCTGACGCCGCGAACCCTTCGGCGCCACCTCCGGGTGGATCTCGTACGGCTCCCCGATGATGTCGCCCACCGTCATCCGGGGGTTCAGCGAGGTGTACGGGTCCTGGAACACCATCTGGATGTTGCGCCGGACAGCCTTCAGCGCGCGGCCCGACAGCTTCGTGATGTCCTCGCCCTTGTAGAGGATCTGCCCGGACGTCGGCCGCTCCAGATTCACGAGCATCTTCGCGACCGTCGACTTGCCGCAGCCCGACTCCCCCACGACGCCGAGCGTCTCGCCCGGGTCCAGGTGGAAGGAGACCCCGTCGACGGCCTTGACCGCGCCGATCTGCTTCTTGATCAGGATGCCCTGGGTGAGCGGGTAGTGCTTGACCAGGTCCCGTACTTCCAGGATCGGTTCGCGGCCGGACTCCGAGCCCTCGGCGGCGTACCGCGACTCCGCCTGTGCCTTGTGCAGCAGGTGCTCCGCCAGTTCGCCCTCGACTCGCAGGTCCTTCTTGCTGACGTGCTCAGGATGCGTCATCGAGCGTCTCCTTCCAGAAGTGGCAGGCGCTCTTGCGGCCGGGGGCAGTGGCAGGGGCAGTGGCAGTGGGCTCGGCGGCGTCGTATGTCACGTCCGCGAGCGGCGGGACATCCGTGCGGCAGATGTCCTGGGCCCTGGGGCAGCGGGGGTTGAAGGCGCAGCCGGGCGGGATGTTCATGAGGTTCGGCGGCAGGCCCTTGATCGCGTAGAGCTCCTGGCCCTTCTGGTCCAGGCGCGGGATCGAGTCGAGCAGACCGCGCGTGTACGGGTGCGCCGGGCGCTTGTAGATCTCGTGCACCGGAGCCTGCTCGACGATGCGGCCCGCGTACATGACGGCGATGTCGTCCGCGACGTCGGCGACCACGCCCAGGTCGTGGGTGATGAGGATCAGGCCCATGTTGAGCTCGCGCTGCAACTCGGCCAGCAGGTCCATGACTTGGGCCTGCACGGTGACGTCGAGGGCCGTCGTCGGCTCGTCCGCGATGATCAGGGACGGCTCCAGGGCCATCGCCATCGCGATCATGATGCGCTGGCGCATGCCGCCGCTGAACTGGTGCGGGTACTGGCCGACCCGCTCCTTCGCCGCGGGGATGCGGACGCGGTCCATCAGCTCGATGGCCTTCGCCTTGGCGTCCTTGCGGGACATGCCCCGGTGGACGACGAACATCTCGCCGAGCTGCTCGCCGACGGACAGGACCGGGTTCAGCGAGGACAGCGCGTCCTGGAAGATCATCGCCATGCCGGCGCCGCGGATCTTGCGCCGCTGGTCCTCCTTGAGCTTCAGGAGGTCCTCGCCCTGGAAGAGGATCTCGCCCTGGGTGATCTTCCCGGGCGGGATGTCGAGGATGCCCATGATGGCCTGGGCCGTGACGGACTTGCCGGAGCCCGACTCGCCGAGCACGGCGAGCGTCTCACCCGCGTCCACGCTGTAGTTGACCCCGTTGACGGCCTTGGCGACGCCGTCCCTGGTCCTGAACTCCACGTGCAGATCGCGTACTTCGAGCAGCATGAGCGCTTACCTCAGCTTGGGGTCGAGGGCGTCGCGCACCGCGTCGCCGAGCATGATGAAGGCGAGCACGGTGATGCTCAGCGCGCCCGCGGGCCACAGGAGCATGTGCGGGGCGTTGCGGATGGACTCGGCCGCGTTCGAGATGTCGATGCCCCAGGAGACGGTGGGCGGGCGCAGGCCGACGCCGAGGAAGGAGAGGGTCGCTTCCAGGGCGATGTACGTGCCGAGGGCGATCGTCGCGACGACGATGACGGGCGCGACCGCGTTGGGCGCGACGTGGCGGAGCAGCATCCGGGAGCTGCTGGCGCCGAGGGCCCTGGCCGCGTGCACGTAGTCGTTCTGTTTCGCGGTGATCACCGAGCCGCGGGCGATGCGGGAGATCTGCGGCCAGCCGAGCAGCACGATGAAGCCGACGACCGGCCAGACCGTGGAGCTGGTGACCACCGAGAGCAGCACCAGGCCGCCGAGGATGATCGGGATGCCGAAGAAGATGTCGGCGATACGGGAGAGCAGCGCGTCCCACCAGCCGCCGAAGAACCCGGCGAGCCCGCCGAGGACCGAACCGAGCAGCGCGGCCCCCACGGTCGCGCAGACGCCGACGGTGATGGAGGCCCTGGCCCCGTACACGGTGCGGGTGTAGACGTCGCAGCCCTGCCGGTCGAAGCCGAAGGGGTGGCCGGGTGCGGGGCCCTTCTCGGAGTTGGCGAGGTCGCAGTCGAGCGGGTCGCCGCTCGCGATCAGCTGGGGCCAGATCGAGATGATCACGAGGAAGAGGATCAGCAGCGCGGAGACGATGAAGATGGGGTTGCGGCGCAGCTCGCGCCAGGCGTCGGACCAGAGGCTGCGCGGCTTGGCCTGCGGACCGGGCCCGCCGGCCGCGGGTCCCTTGCCCTCCAGGGTCTGGGCCTCGCTCATCGCGAGGTCCATGGCTCCGCCGCCGCCCCCGGCGGAGATCGACTGCTTCGGGTCGAAGCCGGCTTCTCTCTGCGGCTCAGGCATAACGGATCCTCGGGTCCAGGACCGCGTAGAGCAGGTCGACGAGCAGGTTGGCGAGGAGGAAGACGATGACGAGGATCGTCACGAAGCCGACCACGGTGGGGGCGTTGTTGCGCAGGATGCCCTGGTAGATCTGGAAGCCCACGCCATGGATGTTGAAGATCTTCTCCGTGACGATGGCGCCGCCCATGAGCGCCCCGATGTCGGTGCCGATGAAGGTGACCACGGGGATCAGGGAGTTGCGCAGCAGATGGCGGGTGATGATGCGTCGGCGCGGGAGCCCTTTGGCGACGGCGGTGCGCATGTAGTCGGCGCGGGCGTTCTCCGCGATGGAGGTCCGCGTCAGCCGGGTGACATAGGCGAGGGAGACGAGGGCGAGCACGATGCCCGGCAGGATCAGCTCGTCGAAGGGGGCGTCCGGGGAGACCGTCGGCCGGATCACTCCCCATTTCACGCCGAAGAGGTACTGGAGTACGTAGCCGCTCACGAAGGTCGGGATGGAGATCACGATCAGCGTGAGGATGAGCACCGAACTGTCGATCAGGCGGCCCTTCTTGAGGCCGCTGAGCACGCCGAGCGTGATGCCGACGACGAGCTCGATCACGATCGCGACGATCGTCAGACGCAGCGTCACCGGGTAGGCGGCGGCGAGGAGTTCGGTGACCTTCTGGCCGTTGAAGGCGGTGCCGAAGTTCCCCTGGAAGATCTGCCCCATGTAGTGCAGGTACTGCTTCCACAGCGGCTGATCGAGATAGAGGTCCTTGCGGATGCGGGCGGCGGTGGCGGGGTCGGGCGCCTTGTCGCCGAAGAGGGCCGCGACCGGGTCACCGAGCGCGTACACCATGAGGAAGATCAGAAACGTGCTGCCGATGAACACGGGGATCATCTGGAGCAGGCGCCGGATCACATAGCGTCCCATGTCAGTCTGGCTCCGGGGTGGGGGGGTACGGTCCGGGGGCCGCCCCCGCAGCACGCGGGAACGGCCCCCGGAAATGGGCTACTTGACCTTGATCTGGTCGTAGACCGGGACGCTGAACTGGTTGAGGGTCACGTCCGAGACGTTCTCCGAGTAGCCCGCGCTGCCGTTCTGGTACCAGAGCGGGATCGACGGCATCTGCTGGGCGAGGATCTTCTCGGCGTCCTGGAAGTCCTTGACGGCCGCGCTCGCGTCGGACTCCTTGTTCGCCTTGTCCACGAGGGCGTCGAAGTCCTTGTTGTTGAACTTCCCGTAGTTGGAGGAGGCGCCGGTGTAGAAGAGCGGCTGCAGGAAGTTCTGGATGAGCGGGTAGTCGGCCTGCCAGCCGGAGCGGAACGGCCCGGTCATCTTGAAGTTGGACATCTGGTTCTTGAAGTCCGCGAAGGTGCCGATGGGGTTGACCGTGCACACCGCGCCCTTGCCGAGCGCCTTGTTGATGCTGTTGCAGACGGCGTCCATCCACTCGCGGTGCGAGCCGGTGTCGACGTTCGAGGTGACGGTGACCTTGCCGCCGGGCAGCCCGCCGCCCTCTTCGATCAGCTTCTTCGCCTGCTCGGGGTCGTACGTGCAGGCGTCGCCGCAGATGTCGTCCTTGTAGCCGCCCTTGTCGCCGAGGGCCGGCGAGGTCCAGTCCTTGGCGGGGGTGCGGGTCTCCTGGAAGATCTGCTTGGTGATCTCGTCGCGGTTGATCGCCATGGAGACGCCGCGGCGGACCTTCTCCATCCCCTCCTTGCCCCAGTTCTTGTCGTAGAGCGGGAAGACCAGGGTCTGGACGATGAGGGCGGGCTGGTTGATGTAGCGGTCGCCCAGGTCGTTCTTGACGTTCTTGAGCTGCTTGGCCGGCACGTCGTCGACGAGGTCGAGGTTGCCCGCCATCAGGTCGGTGTAGGCGGTGTTGTTGTCGGTGTAGACGACGAGGTCCACGCCCGCATTCTGCGCCTTGTCGTCGCCCTTGTACCCGTCCCACTTCCGGAGCTTCATCGAGGAGCCCTTGGTGTACGAGTCCACCGTGTAGGGGCCGTTGCCGACGGGCTTCTTCAGCCAGCCGTCGTGGTCCTTGAAGAAGGACTGGGGCAGCGGCGAGAACGCCTGGTAACCCAGCGTCTGCGGCCAGGTCGAGAACTTCTCCTTCAGCTTGACCGTAAAGGTCTTGTCGTCCTTGACCACGAGGCCGGACATGGTCTTCGCGGTGGCGTTGCCGTTCTCCGGGTGGACCTTGTCGTAGCCCTCGATGTTGGCGAAGAAGGGCGCGTTGTTCTGCTTGTTGTCGATGTTCGCGCCGTAATTCCAGGCGTCCACGAACGACTTCGCGGTGACCTTCTCACCATTGCTGAAGGTCCAGCCGTCCTTGAGCGTGACGGTGAAGTTCTGCGAGTCCGAGGTGTCGACCTTCTCGGCGACCATGTCCTTGGCCTCGCCGGTCTTCGGGTCGTACTTCTTGAGCCCCCGGAAGAGCATGTCCATGACCTTGCCGCCCTGGACCTCATTGGTGTTCGCCGGCTCGACCGGGTTCTGCGGGTCGCCCCACGAGGACTTCACGATGCCGGAGCCGTCGCCTCCACCGCTGCTGCCCCCGCCGCAGGCCGTCACCGCGAGGGCGACGACGACCGCTCCTGCGGCCCACTTGGCGTGCGTGGCTCCACGCATGGGATGCCTCCTGTTTTCAGACATGACTGTTGCTTGGGCGCTTAGGGCCAAATACACCGCAGACAGGGTGATAGCGCACCTTTATGGCCCCTTTCCGTGGCTACTGCGACAGAAAACCCCCTGGATGGCATACGCGGAGGGGGCGCTCGCCGGGGCGGGCGCCCCCTCAGTGCGGGGGTGCGCCCGGTGGCGGCACACGGGCGGGTCGCGGAACTCCCGTACGGCACCGGCCAATTGATATCTGCTCAGTTTTCGACGGCATCCGGAAAAGGGAGCCACGGAAAGCCCGGACGAAATCATTCGTTGACACCCGAGAATTGGCATGGGTAGCGTGCGGACACTCACGAAAAAGAAGGGGGGCCAGTGAGAATGACGCATACGACGCTGCGCCGCGTATTCACGGCCGCAGTAATTACCGCACTCTCCGGCGCGCTGCTCACCGGCACCGCGCACGCCCAGGACGGGGATCCCTGGAAGTGCAGCCACGCGAGCAGCAAGAGCTACACGGACCCGGGCGGCCGTGATTCCTATGTCACGTTCAAGGACCCGGACAACGGGGACCGCGTCGGAATGACCTTCAAGGCGGACGGCGAAATCGTCACGCAGTGGAATGACAGCAATGACACCGCCGATTACTACGCGAAGTTCTATAAGGGCGATCGCATCGACCTGACCTGGCACTGGAACCTGGAGCCGGGCATGAAGGACAAGACTTACAACTTCGACCGCCCCGAGGGCCAGAAGGTCCAGCTGGAGACGACGCTGTGGCAGCCCTCGAAGGGCGGCTGCTTCGACAACGGCGGAATCGCCTGATCCGGCCGATCCGGACCGGCGGGAGCACATCACCCTGATGCGAAAGAAGTTCAGCGCAGGCAGCGCAGGCAGCGCATACATCGCAGGCATCGCAGGCATCGCGGCCCTCGGAATCATCTCGGGGGCCGCGGGCTGTGCACGCGAGGGCGCCGCCCATAGCGGAACCACGGAATCCGCGAGAAGCGCGAAATCCGCGGGCGGCGGCGCGAAATCCGCAAGAAGCGCACATTCCGGCTGCGCGCCCGAATTCACCTGGAATACACCGGCCACGGGCGCCTGGACCCTCGCGGTCCTGGACGACCGGGTCGCGGTGGCCCCCGGCGGCACCCTCAAGATCAAGGCCAAGCCGTACCGGCCGCGCACCGCCGAGGTCACCGGCGTCCGCGCGGGCGGCCCGCGCGCGGCCGAGGTCATGAAGGCGCTGTCCGAAAAGACCGGCACCCCTCTGGCCGCCCCCGGCGCCCGCACCGCCGACATCGCACGCACCGCGGAGGTCGGCTTCCCCGCGTCCGGACCCCGCGCCGAGGCCGTGTACTACCAAGGTCTGCGACTCGTCGAGACCGACTACCGCTACCGCTGCGCGGACGAGTCCCGGGGCCGGGGCCACATCCGCACCTGGGAGACCCGGTCCGAGACCGCGGGGCTCGTCGACTGTCTGAAACCCGCCGCCGAGAACCCCCGGACAGCGCTTGCCCGCCTCGCCACCCGGGAGCGCTGCCCCGCCCGCTGACGGCGGATGTACGCATTCCGAGATGCCCACGCCCGCTTATCGGACTCAATGCCGGAATTGCCCCCATGCAAGGGGCAGGGGATCTCACCTTGGCCACATCAAGGTAAAGCATAGGTAATGTTCCGGTTATCTGCAGGTCAAGGACCCAAAGGCCACGCCAAGTCAATTCAGAATTCATTGACCGTACGCGAAATGCCTTGAAAAGGTCGCGCCTAGCCCGTAGGCCCCGCTTCCGCGGACACCTGCGGACCCCCTACGACTGTCCGCGCCAGGAGCGCCATGACCTCCTCAACACCTGCCACTGCCGCCACACTTGAGGTGACGGACGAGACCGGCACCGCATCTCCGCCCAACGGCCAGGGCAGCAAAGGACGTTCACCGGGCCGGCTGGCCTGGATCCGCTTCCGGCGCGACCGCGCGGGCGTCATCTCCGCCTGCGTCGTGATCTTCTTCTTCGTCATCGCGCTGTGTGCGCCGTTGATCGCGAAGGTGTACGGGAAGAACCCGTACGACACCTACGGGATGGACGACCCCTCGCTGCTCAACGAGTTCGGGTACCCGGTGAAGCCGAACGGCGGGATCTCCGGGGACTTCTGGTTCGGCCTCGAGCCCTCCCTCGGGCGCGACGTCTTCACCTTCCTGCTCTACGGGATCCGCAACTCGCTGCTGATCGCGGCCGCGACGACGGTCCTGGTGACGCTGCTCGGCATCGCGGTCGGCATCACCGCCGGGTACCTGGGCGGCAAGACCGACTACTTCATCGGCAGGATCATCGACATCCTGCTCGCCTTCCCCTCCACGCTCTTCTACATCGCCTTCTTCCCGGTGATGATCTCGGTCCTGGTGAGCCCGGAGGACAAGACCCCGAAGTGGCTGATCGTCACCAGCCTGATCACGGTCATGACCGCCTTCGGCTGGGCGCCCATGGCGCGGCTGCTGCGCGGTGAGGTACTCGCCCTGCGCGAGCGGGAGTTCGTGGAGGCCGCGAAGGTCACGGGGGCATCTCCGGCGCGCATCATCTTCAAGGAGCTGCTGCCCAACCTGTGGACGCCGATCCTGATCCAGGCGACGCTCGCCCTGCCGCTCTTCGTCACCGCCGAGGCCGGCCTCGCCTTCCTCGGCGTGGGACTCGAGGAACCGACGCCGGACTGGGGGGTGATCATCCAGCGGGGCTCCGAGGTCTATCAGGACGACATCACCTTCATGGTGTTCCCGGGTCTCGCCATGGTGATCTTCGTGGTCGCCTTCAACCTCCTCGGCGACTCGGTGCGCGACGCGCTCGACCCGAAGACCAAACGCTGACGAACACCGCCGCTCCCCGCGACCGGCCCGCGCGACGGGGCCGAGCCGGACCGCGCCGCACCACCGCTCTTCTGTCTCCTTCACACACAGGGTTGGTAGCCACATGTCAATCTCCCGCAGAAACCTCCTCATCGCCTCATCGGTGGCGGCGGGCGGCTCGCTCGTCCTGTCCGCCTGCAGCAGCGGCGACTCCGGCGGCGGCAAGGGCGGGGCGCACGGTGGCGCCACCGAGTACACCAACGCGACCGTGAAGATCGGCACCAAGAAGGACTCGACCGGGCCCGCGCCCGAGGTCCCCGGCGCGCAGAAGGGCGGCACCATCTACGGTGTCGCCGAGGACGACGTGTCCCACATGGACCCGCAGCGCATCTACTTCGCGTACAACTCCTCGCTCGCCAACCTCTTCGCGCGCGGCCTCACCGGCTACTACACCGACATGAAGGGTCACCAGACCCTCGTCGGCGACCTCGCCACCGACGCGGGCACGTCCTCCGCCGACAAGAAGACCTGGACCTTCACGCTGAAGGACGGCCTGAAGTGGCAGGACGGCAGCGAGCTCACGGTCGACGACGTCCGGCACGGCTTCGAGCGCGCCTGGGCCCCCTTCATCACCGAGGGCGCCGCCTACGTCCAGCAGGCCCTCACCGGCAAGGGCGCCAAGTGGCGTGACGCGTACGAGGGTCCGTACAAGGGCAAGCGCCTGGACTCGATCGTCACCGACAAGAAGAAGAAGACGATCACGTTCAAGCTGGCGGAGGCCCGGCCCGACTTCAACTTCACGCTGGCGATGCACTCCTACTGCGCCACGCCCGTGAAGCACGACACCAAGGAGAAGTACGACAAGGCGCCCTTCTCCTGCGGCCCGTACATCGTCAAGCACCGCACCATCGACAAGTCGATGACGCTGGCCCGCAACAAGCACTGGGACCCGAAGACCGACCCGATCCGCACCGCCTACCCGGACGGCTTCGAGTTCGAGTTCGGCCCGACCGGCCTGGAGTCCAACGACCGCTTCATCGCGGACCAGGGCAACGACCAGCAGATGGTCGCCCTGTACGAGAACATCCCGGCCGAGCGCATGCAGAAGGTGCTCACCACCCCCGACCTCAAGAAGCGCAGCTTCAACGGCCTGTCGTCGGGCACGTACTACTTCGCCATCAACATGAAGCGGGTCACCGACGTCGAGGTGCGCAAGGCCCTCCTCATCGCCTGGCCGCTGGAGCAGAGCCGCAAGATCTACGGCGGCACGGCCGCGGGTGACTACGCGACGACGATCCTCAGCCCCGACATCATCGGCTACGACAAGTTCGACATCTACGGCAAGCTCAAGAAGCCCGAGGGCGACGTGAAGCGGGCCCACGACATCCTGAAGAAGGCGGGCAAGCTCGGCACGAAGATCGTGTACGCCTTCCCGCGGCGCCCCACCTACGACAAGACCAAGATCGTCATCGAGAAGAACCTGAAGGCCGCGGGCTTCGACCCGGTCATCAAGCCGCTCAACTCGACGGACTTCTACGACCAGGCACAGCGCCTGGACAACAAGTTCGACGTGATGTGGTTCGGCTGGTCCCCGGACTGGCCGACCGCCTACACGATGATGCAGCCGCTCTTCGACGGCGCGGCCATCGGTGACGGCCAGAACAACGTCTCGCAGTGCGACGTCCCCTGGATCAACGAGGCGATCAAGAAGAACGCCGTGATCCCGGACCCGAAGGAAGCCGGCAAGGCGTGGGCCGCGCTGGACAAGCGGATCATGACGGAGGTCGTGCCGATCATCCCGGAGACCTTCCAGCGCCGCTGGTACCTGCACGGCTCCAAGGTCGGCGGCGCCATCCACGACCCGCAGTTCGCGGCCACTCTGCTGACCAAGGTGTTCGTCAAGAGCTGACGACCGGCCCCAGGGGGCGGGCCCCGCGAGGCGGCCCGCCCCCGCCACCTCTTCCTCTCACGGCATCCGTCAGGGACCCCAACTGCCATGCTCCGCTTCCTCATTCGCCGCATCATCGGCGGCGCGGTGATCCTGCTGATCATCAGCGCGATCGTCTTCCTCCTCTTCTACACGGCCCCGCGTGACCCCGCGCGGCTGGCCTGCGGCAAGGTGTGCCCGCCCGAGACGCTGGCGCTGGTGAAGCACAACCTGGGGATCGCCGACCCGGTGCCGGTGCAGTACTGGCACTGGTTCGAGGGGCTGTTCGTGGGCCGCGACTACGACGCGTACGGCTTCTGCGACGCGCCCTGTCTCGGCTACTCGTTCCGCAACCGCGAGCCCGTGCTCAGCACCATCCTCGACCGCTTCCCGACCACCGTCTCGCTGTCGCTCGGCGCGGCCTTCGTGTTCGTCCTCTTCGGCGTGGGCACCGGCATGCTGGCCGCCGTGAAGCAGGGCAAGCCCCTCGACAAGATCGCCTCGTCGGCCTCGCTGATCGCGTCCTCGATGCAGATCTACGTCGTCGGCGTCTTCGCCGTGTACCTCTTCACCGACCAGCTGCACCTCCTTGACCGGCCCACGTACACGCCGATCACCGAGAACCCCGCCAAGTGGTTCTCCGGGCTCCTCATCCCCTGGCTCGTGCTCGCGCTGATCTTCACCGCCAACTACACGCGCATGACCCGCTCCCAGTTGGTGGAGACCCTGAGCGAGGACTACGTCCGCACGGCCCGCGCCAAGGGGCTCTCGCGCCGCACGGTCTTCTTCCGCTTCGCCTGGCGCGGGGCGATGGGCCCGATCGTCACGATCTTCGGCCTCGACCTCGGCGTGCTGCTCGGCGGCGCGATCATCACCGAGAAGACCTTCGCCCTGCACGGCATCGGCGAGCTGTCCGTGAAGGCCGTGGACACGAGCGATCTGCCGCTGCTGCTCGGCGTGGTCCTGGTGGCCGCCGCCGCGATCGTGTTCTTCAACATCGTCGTCGATGCCCTGTACGCGCTGATCGACCCGCGTGTGCGGCTGTCCTAGGGAGCCGAGAGATCCATGAGCACCTCGATGAGCAAGTCCCCCTCGGCCCCGCCCCCGTCCGCCCCCGCCGGCACCGGTGACCCCTTCCTCTCCGTCCGCGACCTGCACGTCCACTTCTCCACCGAGGACGGCGTCGTCAAGGCGGTCGACGGGCTCGACTTCGAGCTGGAGCGCGGCCGCACCCTCGGCATCGTCGGCGAGTCCGGCTCGGGCAAGTCCGTCACCAACCTCGCGATCCTGGGCCTGCACGACAAGGCGAACACCACGATCGACGGGGAGATCCTCCTTGACGGAAAGGAGTTGATCACCGCCACCGAGCGCGAGCTGGAGCAGCTGCGCGGCAACAAGATGGCGATGATCTTCCAGGACGCCCTCGCCTCCCTGTCGCCGTACCACACGATCGGGCAGCAGATCGGCGAGACCTTCCGCAAGCACACCGGCGCCTCCAAGAAGGAGGCGCGCGACCGGTCGGTCGAGATGCTGCGGAAGGTCGGGATCCCGCAGCCCGACCTGCGCGTCGACGACTATCCGCACCAGTTCTCGGGCGGCATGCGGCAGCGCGCGATGATCGCGATGTCGCTGGTCTGCAACCCGGCCCTGCTGATCGCGGACGAGCCGACCACGGCCCTCGACGTGACGGTGCAGGCCCAGATCATGGACCTGCTCAAGGACCTCCAGCAGGAGTTCGGCACGGCGATCATCTTCATCACGCACGACCTCGGCGTGATCGCGGACATCGCGGACGACATCCTGGTGATGTACGGCGGGCGCTGCGTGGAGCGCGGCAGCAAGCGCCAGGTGCTGCGGTCGCCCCAACACCCCTACACCTGGGGCCTGCTGGGCTCGATGCCGTCCCTGACCGGCCCGGTGGACGTGCCGCTGTCGCCGATCCCCGGCACCCCGCCCAGCCTGCTCACCCCGCCCACCGGCTGCCGCTTCCACCCCCGCTGCTCCTTCACCGAGCAGGTCGAGGGCGGCCGCTGCTCGGGCGAGCTGCCGCTCCTCGAACTCACCGAGGGCCGGGGCGCCGCGTGCCACCTCACGGCGGAGCAGCGGACCGCGTTCTCCGTGGACTTCGCGGGCACACGGGCCAACTGACGTACGAGCGACGGGATTTCACCACCATGAGCAGCACCGCTCCGGCGACGGACAGCACCGCCCCCGAAAGGGGCGACGCTCCGGCCCCGCTTCTGGACGTCAAGGGCCTGACCAAGCACTTCCCGGTCATGGGCGGCTTCCCCATCAAACGCAAGATCGGCGCGGTCCAGGCCGTCGACGGGCTCGACTTCAGCATCACCGAGGGCGAGAGCCTGGGCCTGGTCGGCGAGTCCGGCTGCGGCAAGTCGACGACGGGCCGCCTGGTCACGCGCCTCCTTGAGCCGACGGGGGGCCGGATCTCCTACCGCGGGCAGGACATCACCCACGCCGACCGCAAGCAGCTCGCCCCGATCCGCCCCGAGATCCAGATGATCTTCCAGGATCCGTACGCGTCCCTGAACCCGCGCCAGACCGTCGGAAAGATCATCTCGGGGCCGATGGAGGTCAACGGGATCAACCCGAAGGGCGGCCGCGAGGCCCGCGTCCGCGAGCTCCTGGAGACGGTCGGCCTCAACCCCGAGCACTTCAACCGCTTCCCGCACGAGTTCTCCGGCGGCCAGCGCCAACGCATCGGCGTGGCACGGGCGTTGGCCCTGCAACCGAAGCTGATCGTCGCGGACGAGCCGGTGTCGGCGCTCGACGTCTCCATCCAGGCGCAGGTGGTGAACCTGCTGCAGAAGCTCCAGAAGGAGCTCGGCATCGCGTTCCTGTTCATCGCGCACGACCTGGCGGTGGTCCGGCACTTCTCGCAGCGGGTCGCGGTGATGTACCTGGGCCGCATCGTGGAGATCGCGCGCCGCGAGGACCTGTACGGGAATCCACGGCACCCGTACACGCGGGCGCTGCTCTCGGCGGTGCCGGAGGTGGACATCTCGCCGGAGCCGCAGGACGCCGCGGCGGTCGGAGCCGCCGGAGCCGCCCAGGCCCGCCGCGAGCGGATCCTGCTCACGGGCGACGTCCCCTCCCCCGTCAACCCGCCCTCGGGCTGCCGCTTCCGCACCCGCTGCTGGAAGGCGACGGAGCGGTGTGCGAGCGAGACGCCGACGCTGGTGCGGATCGACGGGAACGGGGACCAGCACTTGACGGCCTGTCACTACCCGGAGGAGCCCGCCGACTTGGCGGTCCCGGGAGCACGCAAGTCGCTCTGAGCGGAACCCGGCCCGCCGCCCCATTGACCCGATACCGGCGGACCGGGTTCCTGGGGCAGTCCAGGTTCCACGTCTCCTGGATCTCCCCGACCAGGCGCCGCGCGGGCTTCCGTACGCGGCTCGCGTGCCGCTCTTGTCCAGGACACGCCTGGCGGCCCCGGGACGTTACACAGCACCCTGACAACATGACGGACGCACCGACACCGAGCACCAACCCCGACCCCTCGACCCAAGCCGCCGATCCCACCCAAGCCGCCCAAGCCGCCGACGCCGCCTTCGCGTTGCTGGACATGACCCTCGGCCACCTCTACTCCTCCGCGCTGCGCGCCGCGGCCGCGCACCGTATCGCCGACCATCTGTCCGAAGGCCCCCTCGGAGCAGAGGAGTTGGCGACCCGCTCGGGCACGCACGCGTCCTCCCTGCGCCGCGTGCTGCGGCTGCTCTCCATGCGCGGGATCTTCCGCGAGGACGAGCACGGCGCGTTCCACCTCACCCCGGCCGCCGCCCTGCTCGCCGAGTCGGCGCCGGGATCCCAGCGGGACGGGATCCTCTTCCTCACCGCCGAGAGCATGACCCGGTCGTTCGCGGGCCTCGACGAGACCGTGCGCACCGGCGTCCCGGGCTTCGAAGCGGCGTACGGCACGCCCTACTTCGACTACGTGGCGACCTCCGCCGCGGAGCAGGAGCTCTTCGACCGGGGCATGGCGGCCTTCTCGGGGCCGGTGGACGAGGTCGTCTCGGCCGCGTACCCGTTCCCCGCGAGCGGCACCGTCGTGGACGTCGGCGGCGGCCGCGGCGGCTTCCTGCGGTCGGTCCTGACCCGCAACCCCGGCCTGTCCGGCGTCCTCTTCGACCAGCCGCACACGGTCGCCGAGCACACCCTCGACAGCAAGGACCTCGCGGGCCGCTGGCGCGCGGAGTCGGGGGACTTCTTCGCGGCGGTGCCGGAGGGCGGGGACGTCTACGTCCTCAAGCACATCCTCCACGACTGGAACGACGACGAGGCCCTGCGCATCCTGCGCGCGGTCCGCACGGCGATCGCGCCCGGCGGCCGCCTCGTCGCCGTCGACACGGTGCTCCCCGCGGGCAACGACCCGCACCCCGGCAAGGCCCTCGACATCGTCATGCTGGCCGCCCTCAAGGGCAGGGAGCGCACGGAGGCCGAGTTCGGCGCCCTCTTCGCGCAGGCCGGCTTCCGCCTGACCCGGGTCGTCCCGACACCGACGGTGCCCTCGCTCGTGGAGGCGGAACCGGTGTGAGGGCTACGGGCGCGCCGACCCGGCGCGCCCGTCCGACGCCAGCCGCGCATGCAGCTCCACGTCGTACCGCACCCCGTCGTACGCCAGCTTCTGCCGCTGCACGCCCTCCACCACGAACCCGGCGGCCCGCGCCACCGCGCACGACGCCGGGTTGTTGACGCGGTGCCCCAACTCCAGGCGGAACAGGCCGAGTTCGAGGAAGGCCCAGTGCGCGAGGGCCGCGCACCCGCGCGACGCCACACCCCGCCCCCGCGCCTGCGGCGCCGTCCAGTACGAGACCCAGCCCACGCCGTGCGTACGGTTCACCGCGCTCACGGCGACGTTGCCGAGGGCGGTGCCGCCATCCGCGTACGCGACCGCGACCGCGAAGGCGTATGCCACGTCCGCCTCCCGGTCGGCCGCGCGCCGAGCGATCCAACGCTCGGCATCAGCAAGCGAGTTGAGGGGCTCGTCGGCCTGGCGCTCCATCTCGGGGGCGGCGAAGGCGGCAAGGACGACGCCCGCGTCCCGGGCCTCCCAGGGCCGCAGCACCAGGCCCCCACCTATGTCGATCACGCGCCCATCCTGCCGTACGGGAAGCGGCTGCGGCACGCACGCACAAAGGGGCCGCGCCCCCCTCAGGAAGGCGCGGCCCCCGGTCCCCCGAGGTGGCGTCGGCTCAACTGGCCCAGCCGACTCAGCTGTCCGAGTCGGCTCGACTGGCCGAGTCGGCTCGACTGGCCGAGTCGGCTCAGCTGTCCACGTAGAGGTCGAAGTCCCAGGGCGACTCCTGGCAGTCGTAGACCGTCCACTTGCCGTGGGACAGGCCCCAGTCGCCGACGGTCTTGCACTCGTTGAGCGTCCAGTAGTCGTCGTAGAACGTCATGCCCTGGACCTTCGAGTGGCCTGAGCCGGTGGACCCGGACGGTGCGGCGGAGGCCGACGTCGCGGTGAGAGGCACCGCCACCATGGCCGCCCCCGCGACCACGCCCGCGATCCTCGCCAGGGTCTTCCTGCTTGCCCTTGCCATGAATCTCACTCCCCGTGCGGGAACGCGTCCTTTCTTGCTCCCCCGTTTCAGGAGCTCATTGCGTTCCCTCGACTGCCTCCACCATGACGGGGGCGGGCGATGGGCTGGAACCTCAGAGGTCTGAGGGGCAGCTTCAGCCTGAGTGACGGACCATCACACACCAGGGATCAGGCCGCCGTTGGCCTGAATGCTGCGGATGAGTCCACGCAGGGCCTCGGGGGACGCTGTGGCGATCTCGTCGGGCCGGTCGCTCTCGCGCAGACAGGTGCGACCGGAGGGGTCACTCGGGTCGGTGGCCAACTCGATGCAGTCACCATTGCCGCCACCGCTGAACGACGACTTGAGCCAAACGAGTTGGGGCATGGTCTCCCTCTTACAGTCGGTACATCACGTGCTGGATGAGGCTCAGCGAATCGGCGGATTCATGCGACTCCGGTGCGGCTTCCGGGTCGACCTCAGCCAGTGCAAGCGTGGATAGCCGCTCGAACATTCTGGCGTACTCGCTGATGTGCCCACCATCCCGCAGGAACACCGAGTTGAGGGGGTGCTCCAGGTGGACGGTGTCCAGCTCGGGGAGCATTCCGCCGAAGATGCCGAAGGACCGGCTGAACGACGAGTAGGCGCCCGCCTCGAACGGAAACACCTGGACGGTGACGTGAGGGAGCCGTGCCACCTCGATGAGCCTCAGGAGCTGCTTGCGCATGACCTTGGGACCACCGACCTGGACGTGCAGTGCAGCCTCATGGATCACCGCCCGGAACCGCACCGGTGACTCAGCGGTGAGGACACGCTGCCGTCCCACTCTGAACGCCACGAAGCGGTCAACGCGCCGCTTGTCATCCTCCGACTCGCCGATGACCGAGCGTGCGTAATCCTCCGTCTGCAACAGCCCCGGGATGAACAGCGGTTCGTGAATCCGGATGGCCGCCGACAGCGACTCAAGTTCCGCCAGGTCACACCCGACGGGAGCCACCACGTCACGGAACTCGTCCCACCAGCCCTTGCCCCGCTCCTGCGCCATGGCCATGAGCCCGTCGAAGTACGACCCCCTCGGACACCCGTACTCACGCAGCAACTTGTACAACCGATTACGGGACACGTCGAGCCGCCCCGCCTCGATGTTGCTGATGCGTGTGCGATCGGCCTCCAGCAGGGCTCCGGCCTGGTCGCCGGAGAGACCCGCACCGGTGCGCAGCTTGCGTAGCTCCAGGCCGAGGCGGCGTTGACGCTCGCTGGGATTGCTTCTGGGTGGCATGTCCGACCTCCTCCACGACGGAGTCTGCCTTTCCTAACTGCCATGGTCCACAAGGAAGTTAGGCCATCACTCACATCGGTGATGCATGGCGTAAACGGTTGCACCTAGATAAACACGTTCCCTACCTTCAAAGGCAACACAGGCGGAAGTACCCCCGCCCACAACGGAGTTGGCGGACCTGGTCACCGCGCACCCCACCCAAGAGGAGCCCTCATGACCGACCCACCCCACCCCCACTCCACCGACGTCTCCCTCGTCTTCCCGCCCGACCCCGCCTGGGTCCGCACCGCCCGCGACACCGTGCGCACCCTCCTCACCACCACTGGGCACCCCGAACTCACCGACACAGCGGTCCTGTTGACCTCCGAGGCCGTCACCAACGCCATCAACGCCTGCGCAACGCAAGTCTGCACCGCCCCGGTGACGCTCTTCGCGGGGTGGGCCGGCCCCCATCCGGACGGAGCGCGGCTCCGCGTCCTCGTCCACGACGAAGCCCTCGGCCTCCCCGTCTGCGAGCCCGCCGCCGATGACGACGAGACCGGGCGCGGCATGCGGCTCGTCGCCCACAGCGCCGACGCCTGGGGGGTCTGCAGACACGGGCCGGGGCAGGGCAAAGCGACCTGGTTCGAGCTGGAGGTCAGGGCACTGGAAGTCAGGGCGCCGGCGGCGCCGGGATGAGTTGTCCACAGGCTCAGTCGGCCCTACAGCCGCACGGGCGGCGACTCTGCCGCACCCCAGCCCGCGAGCACCCCGGAGGACCTGCGGGCCGTCCTCGCCCGGCTCGCCCCCGACGCACTGTCCACGTTCGACGCCGAGCGCGCCGCCGCGCTGCGGATGGCACGCGATCAGGTCAGCGCCGCCCCTATGCGCCGCTTCGTCGGCCAGTGGGCCGTCTACGTCGCGGTGGAACGTCACCCGGAGCGGGCCCGGAGCGGGCGGCCCGCCTGCGCGCTCTGGAGGCACGTGCAGCCACCACCGAGAGCCTCGACGAGGCACGCTCCCTCGCCTCCGAGATCGGCCGGATTCTCGACGCCTCGTGCGCCGAGGCCGGGATCGAGCGCGACGCGAGGCCATCGGAGAGGGACCGCGACGCGGCGGCCCCGGCGGAGTCCGCCGCATTCCCCTACTCACCGACGGCTGGTTCTACGCACTCCCGGTGCCACGGCTGCACCTGATCGCGATCACTCGCGTCATCCCTCCATTCGACTGCCTGTAGCGCGAGAGGCACACGCACAAGCGGGGGCGCCCCGAGCCAACTCCTGCTCGGGGCGCCCCCGTTCACGTACGGTCAAAGACCTCGCACGCGTCACACGCTACGCCGCGTGCACCACGTCCTTCTCCTCGGCGAAGTGGCACGCCGACTCGTGTGCCGCCGGGGTGTCCTGGCCCGCGAAGCGCTCGGGGATCGCGAGCACCGGGATCTCCTTCGAGCAGCGCTCCTCCGCCTTCCAGCAGCGGGTGCGGAAGCGGCAGCCCGAGGGCGGGTTGGCGGGGGACGGCACGTCGCCCGACAGAATGATCCGCTCTCGGCCCTCCCGCGCCTCCGGGTCCGGCACGGGCACCGCGGAGAGCAGCGCCTGCGTGTACGGGTGCGTCGGGTGGTCGTAGATCTGCTCGTCCGTGCCGATCTCGGCCATCTTGCCGAGGTACATGACCCCGACCCGGTCCGAGATGTGCCGGACGATCGACAGGTCGTGCGCGATGAAGAGGTAGGAGAGGTTGAACTCGTCCTGGAGCTTCTCCATCAGGTTGATGACCTGCGCCTGGACCGAGACGTCCAGGGCCGAGACCGGCTCGTCACAGATGATGATCTCGGGGTTGAGCGCCAGGCCGCGGGCGATGCCGATGCGCTGGCGCTGGCCGCCCGAGAACTGGTGCGGGTAGCGGTTGATGTACTCGGGGTTCAGGCCGACCACGTCCAGGAGTTCCTGGACTTTCCTCCGCCGGTCGCCCTTCGGCGCCACCTCCGGGTGGATCTCGAAGGGCTCCCCGATGATGTCGCCCACCGTCATCCGGGGGTTCAGGGACGTGTACGGGTCCTGGAACACCATCTGGATGTTGCGGCGGACCGCCTTCAGCGCGCGCCCGGACAGCTTGGTGATGTCCTGGCCCTTGTAGAAGACCTCGCCCGCCGTGGCCCGCTCCAGCGTCATCAGGAGCTTGGCGACCGTGGACTTGCCGCAGCCGGACTCCCCGACGATGCCCAGGGTCTCGCCCTGGTACAGGTCGAAGGAGATGCCGTCGACGGCCTTGACCGCGCCGATCTGCTTCTTGATCAGGATGCCCTGGGTGAGCGGGAAGTGCTTCACCAGGTTGCGGACCTGGAGGATCGGCTCGCCGCGCTCGACGGGCGCCTCGATCGCCGCCACGGCCTCCTCGGCCGACGCCACGTCGACCGTTTCGACCTCGGAGACGTTCGGGGTGGCGTCCGCGGGCTCGTCGTTCTTGTCGAGCTTCTTGGTCTCGGCCTGCTCAGCCATGGATCGTCTCCTTCCAGAAGTGGCACGCGCTGCCACGGCCCGCCAGCGCCGTGCCGTCCTGCTCGGTGACCGGCACCAGGGCCGGGATCTCCGTGCGGCAGACGTCCTGCGCCTTGGGGCAGCGCGGGTTGAAGGCGCAACCGCCGGGAATCTTCAGCAGGTTGGGCGGCAGACCCTTGATCGCGTAGAGCTCCTGGCCCTTCTGGTCCAGGCGCGGGATCGAGTCAAGGAGGCCGCGCGTGTACGGGTGCGCGGGGCGCTTGTACAGCTCGTGCACCGGCGCCGTCTCCACGATCCGGCCCGCGTACATGACCGCGATCTTGTCGGCCACGTCCGCGACCACGCCCAGGTCGTGGGTGATGAGGATGAGCCCCATGTTGTACTCGCGCTGGAGCTCGGCCAGCAGGTCCATGACCTGAGCCTGGACCGTCACGTCGAGGGCCGTCGTCGGCTCGTCGGCGATGATCAGGTCCGGCTCCAGGGCGAGCGCCATCGCGATCATGATGCGCTGGCGCATGCCGCCGGAGAACTGGTGCGGATAGTCGTTCACCCGCTCCTTGGCCGCCGGGATCTTGACCTTGTCCATCAGCTCGATGGCCTTGGCCTTGGCCTGCTTGCGGCTGAGGCCCTCGTGGACGCGGAACATCTCGCCGAGCTGGTAGCCGACGGAGAGGACCGGGTTCAGTGAGGACAGCGCGTCCTGGAAGATCATGGCGATCTTCCGGCCGCGGATCTTCCGGCGCTCCTCGTTGGACATCTTCAGCATGTCCTGGCCGCGGAAGAGGATCTCGCCCTGCGGGATCTTTCCGGGCGGCATGTCGAGGATGCCCATGATGGCCTGGGCCGTGACGGACTTGCCGGAGCCGGACTCACCGAGCACGGCGAGCGTCTCGCCCGCGTCCACGCTGTAGTTGACGCCGTTGACGGCCTTGACCACGCCCTCGCGGGTGTGGAACTCGACGTGCAGGTCCTTCACGTCGAGGAGCCGGCCGCTCTTTTCCTCGCCCGAGCGGGGGGCGGGAACCGAGTCTGTTTTGAGGTCGATGCTGGTCACGTACGCCTCCCTCAGCGCAGCTTCGGGTCGAGGGCTTCACGCACGGCGTCGCCCATCATGATGAAGGCCAGCACCGTGATGCTGAGCATGCCCGCCGGGAAGAGGAGGACGTGCGGGTTGTTGCGGATGCTGTCGGTGGCGTCGGAGATGTCGACGCCCCAGGAGATGGCTCCGTTGCCGAGGCCGAGACCCAGGTACGACAGCGTCGACTCGGCCACGATGTACGTGCCGAGGGCGATGGTCGCGACGACGATCACCGGGGCGACCGCGTTCGGCAGGATGTGCCGGAACAGGATCCGCTTGGTCCCGGCGCCCAGTGCCCGCGCCGCCACCACATAGTCCGCGTGCTTGGTCGTGATGACCGCGCCGCGCATCACGCGGGCGATCTGCGTCCAGCCGAGGAAGGCCAGGGCTCCGGTGACGACCCAGACGGTACGGGTCTCGAAGGCGTTCAGGACGACCATCGCGCCGAGCAGGAACGGGATGCCGAAGAACACGTCGGTGAGCCGGGAGAGCAGGCTGTCCCAGAAGCCGCCGAAGTATCCGGCCAGCATGCCCATCAGGCCGCCGAAGACGGTGACGAGGATCGTCACGCCCATGCCGACCATGATGGAGTTCCGCGTCCCGTACAGCACACGGGCGTAGACGCTGCGGCCCTGCTTGTCGTAGCCCCACCAGCCGTCCTGGAAGAAGTGCCCGTACTCGGGCTTCCCGAGGAAGTGGTGCGTGAGGTCGCCGGACTCCGGGTTGGCGCCGGTGAACAGGCCGGGGAAGGCCGCCACCACCAGCAGGAGCAGGATCAGCAGTGTGGAGATGACGAACAGCGGGTTGCGCCGCAGGTCCCGCCAGGCGTCCGCCCAGAGGCTGCGCGGCTTGCCCGGGGCGGGCACCGCGGGCACCGCCTGCGCGTCGGTCGCCACGGAAGTCTCCTCCGCGGCCGGGGTCTTGGTGAGGTCAGGCATAACGGATCCTCGGGTCCAGGACCGCGTAAAGCAGGTCGACGATCAGGCTGGCGAGGAGGTACACGAGCACCAGGACGGTCACGATGCCGACGATGACCGCGCCCTCTCGGTGGGCCAGGCCCAGGTAGAGGAGGTTACCGACGCCCGTCACGTTGAAGATGCCCTCGGTGATGACCGCGCCGCCCATCAGGGCGCCGATGTCGGTGCCGAGGTAAGTGACCACGGGGATCAGCGAGTTGCGCAGCAGGTGCCGGGTGATGATCCGGCGGCGCGGCAGACCCTTGGCGACGGCGGTGCGCATGTAGTCCGCCGATCTGTTCTCGGCGATCGACGTCCGGGTCAGACGGGCCACATAGGCCAGACCCACCAGGCCGAGGACGAGCGCGGGAACCATCAACTGCCCGAAGTTCTCGGAGTCCTGGACCGTGGGTGTGATGATCTTCCACTCGTTGCCGAAGTACAGCTGGGCGAGCAGACCGATCACGAAGATCGGGACCGAGATGACGACGAGCGTGAACAGCGTGACCGTGTTGTCCACCAGGCGACCGCGCCGGATACCGGCGAGCACACCCAGGGTGATGCCGACGACCAGCTCGAAGGTCCACGCCATGGCGGCGAGCCGCAGCGAGACCGGGAATGCCTGCTTGATCTCGTCGAGCACGGGCCGGTTGCCGGCGATGGTGTTGCCGAAGTCTCCCTGCAGCAGCCCCTTCATGTAGTGCAGGTACTGCTGCCACAGCGGCAGATCAAGACCACGCTCGTGCTTGATCTGTGCGACCTGCGTGGGGTCCGGCGGCTTGTCCCCCCACAGCGCCCGTACGGGGTCGCCGGGGAGCACGTTGACCATCAGGAAGATCAGCAGGGTTGTCCCGATGAAGACCGGGATCATCTGGAGCAGTCGCCGTGCGACGTAGCGCCCCATTGGTGCCTCCGTCCATTGCGGAGCCGCCCGTAAGCGGCACCCGGGGTCTCCGGGCGCCGCTTACGGGTACGGATCTCCGGCGACTACTACTTCTTCTCGAAGACCTGAACGTCGGTCAGGATCGGGTCACCGGCCTGGTCGAACTTGACGTTCTTGACGTTCTCCGAGTAGGCGGAGTTGACCTTGTTGTACCAGAGCGGGATGCCCGGGAAGGTCTTCGCGAGCTCCTTCTCGGCCTCGTTGTAGAGCTTCGCGGAGTCGTCCACGGTCTTGGCCGCGTCGGCCTTCTTGGTCAGCTCGTCGAACTTCTTGTCCGAGAAGTCGCCCTTGTTGCCATCGACGCCGGTGCCGTACAGGTCGGCGAGGAAGTTGCCGTTGAACGGGTAGTCGAGGACCCAGCCCGAGCGGTACATCGACTTGACCTTGTGCGCGTCGCGCACCTCGGTGTCAGCCTGGAAGTCCGTCTTCGGGTCGCCGACGCACTTCACGCCGGTCGACTTGGTGATGCTGTTGCACACCGCGTCGACCCACGCCTTGTGCGGCTGGTCGGCGTTGTACTGGATCATGATCTTGTTGCCCGGAACGCCGCCGCCGTCCTTGATGAACTGCTTGGCCTTCGTCGGGTTGAACTTGCAGAACTCACCACAGGCGCCGGGCTCGTAGCCCTTCACGCCCTTGGCGACCCAGCCGGTGGCCGACTCACGGGTGCCGTAGAACGTGGTCTTGGCGATGGTGTCACGGTCGATCGCCATCGACAGGCCCTGGACGACCTTGACGTCGATGTCCTTGAACGTGTCGTTGTAGAACGCCGGGTTGATCGTGTTGATCGCCGAGAAGTCCTGGGTGATCGCGCGGTCACCGAAGTCGTTCTTGTAGTTGGCGAGCTCGGTGTCCGGCACGAGCGGCATGGTGTCCACGTTGTTCGAGCGCAGGTCCTGGTAGGCCGCGTTCGGCGTCGTGTACGCCTTGAAGTTGATGCCGCCGTTCTTGGGCTTGTTCTCGCCCTGGTAGCCGGACCAGGCGGTCACCTGGATCGACTTCTTGTGCTCCCAGCTCTTGAACTTGTACGGGCCGTTGCCGACGGGGGCCTGGCCGTACTTCTTCGGGTCCTTGATGGCGACCGAGGGCAGCGGGTCGAAGGCGCGGTAGGCCAGCTTGTACGAGAAGTACGGGATCCCGCTGTTCAGCGTGATCGTGAAGGTGTTCTCGTCGACGACCTTGAGGCCGGTCATCTCCTTCGCCGAGGGCTTGGCGCCCTTCTTGGCGGGGTGGACCTTGTCGTAGCCGACGATGTCGCGGTACCAGGAGCTGTTCTGCTGGCCGTTCTCCGGGTTGGCCGCGAAGTTCCAGGCGTCCACGTAGGACTTGGCCGTGACCGGCTCGCCGTTGTGGAACTTCCAGCCCTTCTTGAGCTTGACGGTCCAGACCTTGTTGTCCTTGTCGGGGGTGACCGACTCGGCGTTCATGTTCTTGAGCTCACCCGAGGAGGTGTAGCCAAGGAGCGGCGTGAACATCGAGTCGATGACGACGCTGCCGTACGCCTCCATGGTGTTGGCCGGCTGCAGATCGTTCTGCGGCTCACCGTTGGCGTAGCTGACGATCCCCTTGGGGTCGACCTTGCCCGTGTTTCCGCTGCCGCTGCCGCCACCACAGGCGGTGGCACCCAGGGCCACAACACCGGCTATCGCGACCCACTTGGCGCTCTTGGCACCACGCATGGGGTTCCTCCTCATGAGTCCACTTGTTCACTACAAGAGGGGGTACGTGACACCACGCCGCCACCCCTGACGGCGAAGTTCGGTACCCCGAGTGTGCTCGTGAGTCGGCGCTCCCCACAGCGCGTGACCCATTGACCCGAGCTATACGCGGTCAACTATTAGCCATCCGGTACCGCCCGACCACACCCTTTTGGTCTCGGTTCAATCACACCTGCTCCGTACAACTTCCAAAATCCGGACAAACCGATCCGAGATAGATGGTTGCGAAACGGACGTGTTACCCATCTAACGGTCAGCGACGTCCGTATACCGGACAGTTGCCGGACGAAAACGGGTTGCGGAAGGGGCTGGAGGAACGCCAGAGGCCGGTCCCCGCCACGTCCCCTGTCAAGGGGTGGGCGAAAACCGGCCTCGGACGACGTTAACTAGCCTACGGCCAGCCTCAGTTCACAGCCTAGTGGAGCCTAGTTGTGCTTGGCGCGGGACGCCGCACGGCCCCGCTCCTTCTGGTCCAGGACGACCTTGCGGATGCGCACGGCCTCCGGGGTCACCTCGACGCACTCGTCGTCGCGGCAGAACTCCAGGGACTGCTCCAGGGAGAGCTTGCGCGGCGGGACGATCGCCTCGAAGGAGTCGGCGGAGGCGGAGCGCATGTTGGTGAGCTTCTTCTCCTTGGTGATGTTCACGTCCATGTCGTCGGAGCGCGAGTTCTCGCCGACGATCATGCCCTCGTACACCTCGGTGCCGGGCTCGGTGAACAGGACGCCGCGCTCCTGGAGGTTGGTCATCGCGAAGGCGGTGACGGCGCCGGAGCGGTCGGCGACGAGCGAGCCGTTGTTACGGGTCGTCAGCGTGCCGAACCAGGGCTCGTGGCCCTCGTGGATGGAGTGCGCGATGCCCGTGCCGCGGGTCTGCGTCAGGAACTCCGTACGGAAGCCGATGAGGCCGCGGGAGGGCACGACGAACTCCAGGCGGACCCAGCCGGAGCCGTGGTTCGACATGTTGTCCATGCGGCCCTTGCGGACGCCCATGAGCTGCGTGACGGCGCCCATGTGCTCCTCGGGCACGTCGATGGTCATGCGCTCGACGGGCTCGTGCGTCTTGCCGTCGACCTCCTTGGTGACCACCTGCGGCTTGCCGATGGTCATCTCGAAGCCCTCGCGGCGCATCTGCTCGACCAGGATGGCCAGCGCCAGCTCACCGCGGCCCTGCACCTCCCAGGCGTCGGGGCGCTCGGTCTCCAGGACGCGCAGCGAGACGTTACCGATCAGCTCGCGCTCCAGGCGGTCCTTGACCTGGCGGGCGGTGACCTTGCGGTCCTTGACCGCCGCCTTGGCGTCCGCGCCCTTGCCGGTGCCGCCGCGGCCGACCAGCGGCGAGGTGTTCGTGCCGATGGTCATGGAGATCGCCGGCTCGTCGACCGTGATGAGCGGGAGCGCGATCGGGTTCTCCGGGTCGGCGAGGGTCTCGCCGATCATGATGTCGGGGATGCCGGCGACCGCGCAGATGTCGCCCGGGCCCGCCTTCTCGGCGGGCTTGCGGGTGAGCGCCTCGGTCATCAGGAGCTCGGTGATGCGGACGTTCGCGATCGTGCCGTCACGCTTGATCCACGCGACGGTCTGGCCCTTCTGCAGCTCGCCCTGCTCGACGCGGAGCAGCGCGATGCGGCCGAGGAAGTTGTCCGCGTCGAGGTTGGTGACGTGGGCCTGGAGCGGCGCGTCCTCGTCGTACGTCGGGGCCGGGACGTGCTCCAGGATCGTGCTGAAGAACGGCTGGAGGTCGCTGGAGTCCGCCGGGACCGTGCCGTCCTCCGGCTTGGTCAGCGAGGCGATGCCGTCACGGCCGCAGGCGTAGACGATCGGGAACTCGATCTGGTCCTCGTCCGCGTCCAGGTCGAGGAAGAGGTCGTACGTCTCGTTGACGACCTCGTCGATGCGGGAGTCCGGGCGGTCCGTCTTGTTGATGCACAGGATGACGGGCAGGCGCTGCTGGAGCGCCTTGCGCAGCACGAAGCGGGTCTGCGGCAGCGGTCCCTCGGAGGCGTCCACGAGCAGGACGACGGCGTCGACCATCGACAGACCGCGCTCGACCTCGCCACCGAAGTCGGCGTGGCCGGGGGTGTCGATGATGTTGATCGTGATCGGGTCCCCGCCGTCCTTGGGGTGATACTTCACCGCCGTGTTCTTGGCGAGGATCGTGATGCCCTTCTCACGCTCCAGGTCGTTCGAGTCCATCATGCGGTCGTCGAGGGACTCTGCGGCGTGCGCGGCGAAGGAACCGGCCTGCTTGAGCATGGCGTCGACGATGGTCGTCTTGCCATGGTCGACGTGAGCGACGATGGCGACGTTGCGGATGTCGTGGCGCGTGGCCATAGTGCGGCGTACTCCTGGAGTGAGTGGACGGTCGCGCGTACACCTGAGGTACACGAACCCTGCCGGGCTGGACACGCCACGGCCTCACCCCAGTCTACGGGCCAAGGCCGGAGGTGGCTTGCGCGGGCCCTTGACGGCACCTCTGATCAGGCAATTCTCGGCTTCTTCGCCGCCGGTGAGCCCTCCGGGCAGAGCTCCAGGGCGGCCGCCCGAGAGGCCGTGCGGTCCCGGTCGGCGTCCTCCTCCCGCCGGTCGGCGCAGGGCAGGAATCCGGTGCCCTGGGAGGACCAGGTCAGGACGTGCCCGCGCACCGGGTCGCGGACGACGTGTCCCCGTCGCCGGACGCGGACGTGCAGGCAGCCGTGCCCGCGACGGCCAGTGCCAGCGCGGCGCCCGCGGTGAGAACGCGCTTCATCCCGTACCCCCGTACATGATCAGCAAATTGGTCGTGGACATGCTGACCAGGGGCGTGCGGGACTACACGTGAGTTGAGCTACTTCTGAGGCAAGTGGGGTTCTCAGAAGGGGAAGAGCAGGTCAATGGGTGAACATGACCTTGCCCGCCGAAGGACCCGGCGGGCAAGGGAGTTGAGCGGAATCTGAGGGAGCTGAGGAGCCGTCAACCGGCGGAGGGGGAGCCGCTCGGCTTGGCGGAGGGCTTCAGGAAGCCGATGTCCTCGTAGTCCGGGGCCTGGAAGCCGAAGGCACCCGCGTTCGCGAGATTGGGGCGCGTCGCCACCAGCTGGGGGCGCTGGTAGAGCGGGATCGAGCCGGCCTCGGCCCAGATGCGGGCGTCGGCCTTCCTGACCAGGTCGCGCTCCTCGTCCTCGTCCAGCTCACCGAGCGCCTGGTCGAAGAGCTGGTCGATGCGGTCCGAGCCGACCCGGGTGTAGTTCTGCTCGACGTTCAGGGACCCGTCGGCCGCCGGGACCGGCTTGGCGAAGATCGGCCGGGCGTCCGTCGCCGGGAAGGCCGAGGCGGGCCAGGAGTAGAGCGCCAGGTCGTACTGGCCAGAGGCGATGTGGTCCTTGAAGTACGACTCGTCCGCGACCTTCGAGATCTCCGTGCGGACCCCGATCCGCTCCAGCATCCGCGAGATCCGGTCGGCGACCGAGCGCAGCGACTCCGAGCCCTGGCCCGAGGGGAGCACGAAGCGGAGGGTCAGCGGCTTGCCGTCCTTGGCGAGCGGGCCGCCCACCGCGGCGGGGGCCGCCGTGCCCTTGGGGGCGTACGCGCCCGGGGCCCCGCCCCGCTGCGCCCGCTTCTCCGCCCGTGCCTCGGCCTTGGCCTCCGCCTTGCTCTCCGATTTGGCTTCGGACTTCGCCTCGGACTTGGCCTCGGACCGGTGCTGCTTCGCGTGGCCGCCCGGGTCCTTCTTCTTCTCCTTGTCGGCCTCGCGGCGCGGCGCGAACCACTCGGCCTGCCGGTTGATGACCGCCGTCTGGTGCCGGGCCACCGGGGCGGGCGCCAGCACCGAGGTGCCGTTGTCGCCGGGCTTCGCGGGTTTGGCGGGTTTGTCGTCCTCGCCGACGATGTACGTGCCGTCGTCCCCGGAGTCGGAGCCCTCCTCGGACTCGGACGACGCATGCTTCTTCTTCGCGTCGGACTTGCTGCCCGCCGTACCGCCCTTCTCCTTGACCGGGCCGCCCGGCGTCCACCCGGCGTCCGCGAGCAGTGCCTGCGCCTCCGCCGTGTCCTGCTCCCCGAGCGCACCGCTGTTGTCCGCGTACGCCTGCTGCCCGGCGAGCGCGAGGTGGCTGCCGACCGGCTCCGCGGGGAGCCCGAGCGGCCCGAGCACCGTCTTGGCGAGCTCGGTGCGGTTCAGGGCGCGGGCGACGGCCCGGCGCACCCGGTCGTCGGCGAGCGGCCCCTCGGCGCCGTTGAGGGCGAGCTGGGTGTAGGCGGGCTCCAGGGACTTGCGGACCACGTAGCCGCGCAGCCCCTCCTGCTCCTTGGCGTACCGCTTGACCGCCTTCTTCGTCTTCTTGCGGGCAAGGAGCTCGCTGTCGGCGGCCTCCTCATCGGAGCCGTGCGCGACAGCCCAGGAGCGCAGCGCCTTGGCGGGCGTGATCGCGGCGCCGGGGCCGTGGGTGAGCGGGCCCTGGGCGCCGTGGTCGCGAGCCGCGCGGGCGATCCGGTCGGCCTCGGGCGCGTCGATCTCGGCCAGATCGACCTTGCCCGCGGCGATCGCGGCGGCCCGCTGGTCGCGCGGCACCGAGCGCAGCACGAGCTTGGCCAGCTTCGCCGGGCGGCCCCACCAGCGCGGGTTGCGCACCAGCGTCACATCGCCGGCCTGGCGGTCGATGGCGTCGATCGCGAAGGGCCCCGCGGTCGCCTTGAGCCCCCGGCGGGCGCCGTCGTTGAAGGCGTCCGGGGTGCCCATGACGCCCTTCGGGTACAGCGGCGTGAACAGCGAACGCCAGTCCGCGTAGGGCTTGTTGAAGGTGACCCGCACCTCCAGGTTGTTGGCGCCGCGCTCGATCTTCTCGATCCGGTCGTAGCCAGCGTTGCGCGCCGTCCAGTACGCGCTGTCCTTGCCCGACAGGGCCCGCCACTGGGCCGCGAAGTCGTCCGCGCCGATCTCCCGGCCGTCGCTCCAGACCGCCTGCTGGTTGAGCTTGTAGAGCACGACCTGCTTCGGCTCGCGCTCGACGACCTTCGCGGACTCCAGGAAGTCCGCGTTGCGCTGCGCCCGCCCCTGGGCGTCGAGGCGGAACAGCGACGGCAGGACGGCGCCCGCGACCCGCGAGGTGCCCCCGTCGGCGTCCGACTGGAAGGAGTTGAGGGTCTCGGGCACCGCGTCGACGGCCCAGTTCACGGTCCCCCCGTCGGCGACGAGCTCCCGGGCCGCGGGCGCGAGGTCCTGCCCCGCGGTCGGCTGCCCCGCCTCGTCGTCCGCCCCGCACCCCGCGAGGGCGGGCAGGGCGAGGACGCCGGTGGCGAGGAACACGACAGACCTGACGGTTCTTGCTCTGGCGCGGTCGTGGGACATGACGGGAACCTCCGGGGGCTCGCCCGGCCGCCCGCTACCAGGACCGGGCCGGGTTTCTTCACGTATGGCGGTATATGTCGCTGATCACATCTATCGAGCCACTGAAGTGGACGGTCGGCCTCGCGCGACGGAGGCGCGACGCGGGGCGCCCCGGATCCCACTCGGGCGGCCCAATCCGGGCAAGCGGTCGCCACGGCAGCTCGCTCGGGGGGCGCGAACCGGCCGCCTTCGTCACTCGTGAGCCGGGAATCCGGGCAGATCCCTTCACAAGCCGGGATGTGACGCGCAACACTCGCAGGCGCATGAGCGTTGCCACCGCACCCTGAAGTGAGGGCAAGTCATGGCTCTGCACGACGAATTGACCGCTGTACAGCGCTGCGTCGACGAGTTGCTCCGCACCGTCGGCAGGCTGGAACAGCAGGCCGGGGACGAGATCGCGGGCGGCATCGAGATCCGCCGCGTGCGGACCGACACCGACCATCTGCGCGAGAGCGTCGCCCTGCTGCGCGCCGCGGCCCCCGCGCCGCGACCGGAGCCGCGCCGGCCGGACCTCGTGCCCGTCCCCGACACCCCCTATGACAGCTCGCTGTGGGCGGACGCGGGCGACTGCGACGACGAGGGCCTGGGCGCCCGCGACCGGCACGCGCCCTAGACCTACCGCGCCCCACCGGCGCCCCACCCGCGTCCACTGCGTCCCACGTCCCGCTTCCCGTTAAGGAGTGGAGCCTCGTTGGCAACCGGCACGGAACCTCAATCGAAGAGCGGCCAGACCCACGGCGGCGTCAGGGACGGCACGCGCGCCGCGATCTCCGCTGCCCATCTGCGGACCGACCGCTGGTGGCTGGCGCCCGCCGCGACCGCCGCCGGGCTCCTCGCCTTCGTCGTGTACTCGACGTGGCGGGCCTTCGCGAACACGGACTACTACAGCGCGCCCTACGTCTCGCCGTTCTACTCGCCGTGCCTCGCCGAGGAGTGCGCGCCGATGCGGCACGGGCCCAACTGGGAGCTGTTCGGCGGCTGGTGGGGCCTCTCCCCCGCCCTGCTGATCCTGATCTTCCCGCTGGGCTTCCGGCTCACCTGCTACTACTACCGCAAGGCGTACTACCGAGGCTTCTGGGCGTCACCGCCCGCCTGCGCGGTGGCCGAGCCGCACAAGAAGTACACCGGCGAGACCCGCTTCCCGCTGATCCTGCAGAACATCCACCGCTACTTCTTCTACGCCGCGATCCTCGTGGCGGGCATCCTCACGTACGACACGGTGCTCTCCTTCCGCGACGAGAACTACGAGTGGGGACACATGGGGCTCGGCACCCTGGTGTTCCTGGTCAACATCGTGCTGATCTGGGCCTACACCCTGTCCTGCCACTCCTGCCGGCACATCGTCGGCGGCAAGCTCAAACACTTCTCGAAGCATCCGGTGCGCTATCGGGCCTGGCAGTGGGTGGGCAAGCTGAATGCCCGTCACATGCTGCTCGCCTGGGCGTCGTTGGTGAGCGTGGCGCTCGCCGACTTCTACGTCTATCTGGTGGCGTCCGGTGCCTTCGACGATCCGCGCTTCTTCTAAGGGATAGGGCCTTCTGATGTCTCAAGTGGAGCGGCAGCAGTGGGATGTTGTCGTCGTGGGCGCCGGGGGCGCCGGGCTCAGGGCGGCGATCGAGGCGCGCGAACAGGGCGCCCGTACCGCCGTGATCTGCAAGTCCCTCTTCGGCAAGGCCCATACGGTGATGGCCGAGGGCGGCATCGCGGCGTCCATGGGCAATGTGAACTCCGGCGACAACTGGCAGGTGCACTTCCGCGACACCCTGCGCGGCGGCAAGTTCCTCAACCAGTGGCGGATGGCCGAGCTGCACGCGCGCGAAGCCCCGGACCGCGTCTGGGAGCTGGAGACCTGGGGCGCCCTCTTCGACCGTACGCCGGACGGGCGGATCTCCCAGCGCAACTTCGGCGGCCACGAGTATCCGCGCCTCGCACACGTCGGCGACCGCACCGGCCTCGAACTCATCCGCACCCTCCAGCAGAAGATCGTCGCGCTGCAGCAGGAGGACAAGCGTGAATTCGGGGACTACGAGGCCCGGTTGAAGGTCTTCCAGGAGTGCACGGTCACCCGCGTCCTCAAGGAGGGCGAGCGGGTCGGCGGGGCCTTCTGCTACGACCGCGAATCCGGCCGCTTCTTCGTCCTCGAAGCCCCGAGCGTGGTTCTCGCGACCGGCGGCATCGGCAAGTCCTTCAAGGTGACGTCGAACTCGTGGGAGTACACGGGCGACGGCCACGCGCTGGCCCTGCTCGCCGGGGCCCCGCTCCTGAACATGGAGTTCGTGCAGTTCCACCCGACCGGCATGGTCTGGCCGCCGTCCGTGAAGGGCATCCTCGTCACCGAGTCGGTGCGCGGCGACGGCGGGGTGCTGCGCAACTCCGAGGGCAAGCGGTTCATGTTCGACTACATCCCGGACGTCTTCAAGGAGAAGTACGCCCAGTCCGAGGAGGAGGGCGACCGCTGGTACGAGGACCCGGACCACAACCGCCGCCCCCCTGAGCTGCTCCCGCGGGACGAGGTGGCCCGCGCCATCAACTCCGAGGTGAAGGCCGGGCGCGGCTCCCCGCACGGCGGCGTCTTCCTGGACGTGTCGACCCGGATGACCGCCGACGTCATCCGGCGCCGACTCCCGTCCATGTACCACCAGTTCAAGGAGCTGGCGGACGTCGACATCACGGCGGAGCCCATGGAGGTCGGGCCGACCTGCCACTACGTGATGGGCGGCATCGCCGTCGACTCGGACACCGCGGCCGCGCGCCGGGTGCCCGGCCTGTTCGCGGCGGGCGAGGTCGCGGGCGGCATGCACGGCTCCAACCGGCTCGGCGGCAACTCGCTGTCCGACCTGCTGGTCTTCGGCCGCCGCGCGGGTCTGCACGCGGCGCGCCACGCCGCCGAGCTCGATGTGCGCCCGGTGGTGGACGACACCCAGGTGGACACGGCGGCGGCGGAGGCGCTACGGCCGTTCAGCGCGGAGAGCGAGGCGGACCGGGCGGAGGGCGCCGCCCCGGAGAACCCGTACACCCTCCACCAGGAGCTGCAGCAGACCATGAACGACCTGGTCGGCATCATCCGCCGCGAGGGCGAGATGGAGCAGGCCCTGGAGAAGCTGGCCGATCTGCGGGTGCGGGCGCGGCGGGCCGGGGTCGAGGGCCACCGGCAGTTCAACCCGGGCTGGCACCTCGCGCTCGACCTGCGGAACATGCTGCTGGTCAGCGAGTGCGTGGCGCGCGCCGCCCTGGAGCGCACGGAGAGCCGGGGCGGGCACACGCGCGAGGACCACCCGGGGATGAACCGCGACTGGCGCCGCGTGAATCTGCTGTGCCAACTCACCGACCCGACCGGCGGGTTGGCGGCGACCGATCCCGTACGGGGCCAGATCGACCTCGTCCGCGACACGACCGAGCCCATCCGCCCGGACCTGCTCGCCCTCTTCGAGAAGGAGGAGCTGGTCAAGTACCTGGCCGAAGAGGAGCTTTACGAGTGAGCAGCTACAAGGCCGCCTTCCGGGTGTGGCGGGGCGATGTGCAGGGCGGCGGCCTGGAGGACTTCAAGGTGGAGGTGAACGAGGGCGAGGTGGTCCTCGACATCATCCACCGCCTCCAGGCGACGCAGGCGCCTGATCTCGCCGTGCGCTGGAACTGCAAGGCGGGCAAGTGCGGTTCGTGCTCGGCGGAGATCAACGGACGGCCACGCCTGATGTGCATGACCCGCATGTCGGTGTTCACGCAGGAGGAGACGATCACCGTCACACCGCTGCGCGCCTTCCCCGTCGTACGCGACCTGGTGACGGACGTCGGCTTCAACTACACCAAGGCGCGGGAGGTCCCGGCCTTCGTGCCGCCGCCCGAGCTCGGCCCCGGCGAGTACCGCATGGCGCAGCAGGACGTGGACCGCTCGCAGGAGTTCCGCAAGTGCATCGAGTGCTTCCTGTGCCAGGACACCTGCCATGTGGTGCGCGACCACGAGGAGAACAAGCCGGCGTTCGCCGGGCCGCGCTTCCTGATGCGGGTCGCGGAGCTGGACATGCACCCGCTGGACGCGGCGGCCGAGGCGGGCCTGGACCGCAAGGAGACGGCGCAGGACGAGCACGGGCTCGGCTACTGCAACATCACCAAGTGCTGCACGGAGGTGTGCCCGGAGGGCATCAAGATCACGGACAACGCGCTGATTCCCTTGAAGGAAAGGGCGGTCGACCGCAAGTACGACCCGCTGGTCTGGCTGGGCAACAAGATCAGACGGCGCGGCGAGTAGTCCTCGCGGGCTCCCCCTGGGGGATTTCCCCCAGGGGGATTCTCGGGCTGTCCTCCATGGTCACGAAGGGGGCGGCGGCCGACGATTGAGGACATGAAGCCGACGTCTTCGAAGTCCTTGAAGTCCTCTCCGGGCATGCGGCCCCTGACCCGCCGTTCCCTGCTGGGCCTGGCGGCCACCGGCGCGCTCGCCGCGACGCTGCTGCCCTTCCCGGCCACCGCGATGGCCGCTCCGGCCACGCCCGTACGGGCCGAGCTCCCCGCCCCCACGGGCCCGCACGCCATCGGCACGTACTCGACGCGCCTCGTGGACCGGTCGCGGCACGACCCCTGGGTGGGCGGGCAGCCGTACCGAGAGCTGATGGTCAGCGTCTGGTACCCGGCGGCGAAGGGCGCGGCACACGGCCACCGGCTCGCCCCCTACATGACGCCGGGCGCGGCCCGGGCGTGGGACGCGGCCGCCGGACAGCACGGCATTCCGAAGGGCGCGGTGGACTGGTCGGGCACGCGCACGCACGCCTACGCGGGGGCGCCCGTGGACGCCACCGGCGGGCGACGCCCCGTCCTCCTCTACACCTCGGGGGCGGGCGACCCCCGCACCTGGAACACCTCACTGGTCGAGGAGTTGGCGAGCCGCGGCTACATCGTGGTGACCGTCGACCACACCTATGAGGCGCCGGGTGTCGAGTTCCCCGGGGGCCGGGTGGTGGACAACGCACCGCTGATGAAGGCGTTCGCGGAGGCCGACAAGGAGGGCAAGGTCCCCGCGCTCCTGAAGAAGGTCGGGGACGTCCGGGCGGCGGACGACAGCTTCGTCCTGGACAGCCTGAGCTCGCTCCCGAAGGGCCTCGGCAACGTCATGAATCTCCAACAGGTGGGCGCCGTCGGCCAGTCGGCGGGCGGCATCGCGGCGGCCCAGACGATGTACCAGGACCGCCGCGTCAAGGCCGGGATCAACATGGACGGCACCCTGGAGTACAACCAGGAGCCCAAGGGCACGAACTTCATGCCGGTGGCCCGCCACGGCCTGGACCGCCCCTTCCTCCTCATGGGCAGCGACCGCCCGACGGAGCCGGCGTGGAAGGAGTTCCTGTCCCGCTCGACGGGCTGGAAGCGGAACGTGACGATGCGGGGCTCGCAGCACCAGACGTACACGGATCTCGCGCCGATCCTGCCGCAGACGGGGGTGGGCAGGAAGGTGATCGAGAAGAACATCGGCACGGTGCAGCCGAAGCGGGCGACGGCGGCCCAACGGGCGTACGTCACTTCATTCTTCGACCACTGGCTGCGCGACCGGGACGACCACCTCCTCGACGGTCCGTCGGCGCGCTGGCCGGAGATGAAGTTCGCGGGGATGCAGCTCGGCAAGTGAGACAGAGGTTCGCAAGGTGAGACCGGAGTGTGCGGCCCCTGTGCCACACTGCCGCGCATGCGGATCCCCGGTCTCGCTCGCCTCGCTCGCCTCGTCCGTCTCCCCCGGCCCTTGGTCGCCGTCGCGCTCGCAGGCGGCCTGACGGCGACGGCGTGCTCCTCGGACGACTCGGCCAAGAGCGCGGAGGGGACCGGGACCGGGGTCGAGCGGGCCCTCGCCTCGGTGCCCGCGTCCGCCGACATGGGCGCCATCGACTACGTCGACTCCGCACGGGTCCGCCCGCTGGCCGCCAAGGACCGGGACCTGTACGTGAACCTGGCCCACCTCGGCATCCCGGAGGCCGTCGAGTCCCCGTACGCGGGCACGAGCGTGCGGGCGCGCTGGGGCTTCACGGAGAAGGACGTCACCAGCTCGGTCTCGGTGACGGCGGAGGGCAGCACCTCGGTGCGGCTGACCGGTACATTCGACGCCGACGCGATGGCGCGCAAGCTCAAGAAGCAGGGCTACCGGGCGGATTCCGGCGACGAGGTCATCCGCGTGCGGGGCACGGGCGACGACAAGTCCGAGACGTACGAGCTCAGTTCGTCGGTACGGGTCCACAACCCGGACACCCGGCCACGGCTGAGCACGACGGCGCCGAAGAAGTCGGCGGCCGACGACCCCGCGTACGCGAAGGCCGCGGACTGTCTCGGCGACGTCTACGAAGCCACCTTCTACAGCGCGCGGCGCTCCCAGGACGTCCGGCTCATGGCGATCGGCGGGCGGATCGCCGCGAGCGGCAGGTCCTCGGAGACGCTGTGCGCGGTGACGTCGTCGAAGAGGGCGGCGCGGGCGGTGGCGAAGAAGCTCCGCGAGAAGACCCGTCCCGGCGCGCGCTACGCGGGCTCCAAGGTGACCATCGGCGAGGGCGCCACGCCTCTCGTCTTCATGACCTGGAAGAACGACCTCGCGTCCGGCCGCAGACCAGCCGAGAACAACAGGACCGGCGAGCTCCCGATGCTGCTGGCGCCGCCGAGCTGAGGGGGCCGGGTGGCCCCTGCCAGGGGCCTTTTCCCCAACCCCGCCCCTTCCCGAATCAGCCGACTCCGTCGGCCCTGGCGCACCCTTGGGGGCTGCGCCCCCAGCCCCCCCATCGGCCTGAACGGCCTCGTCCTCAAACGCCGGACGGGCTGAAAGGTGCCCCCCCCAAGGCTGAAGGGGCCCGCCTCGCGCGGGAAACGAGGACCGGCCTGCAGACGGGCGACGGCGCAAGGGGTGGGGACGCGGCGGTATGTCCGCCCGCAGTACAGCACGCCACCCAAGCCAGTACTCGTGTACCCCTACGGTGCCCCCGGCTTTTCGAGGACGGACATACCG
>NZ_JBHYJB010000069.1:0-35793 GCF_042740175.1 Streptomyces sp. NPDC059009
CCCGTCACACCTGTGACGGGGGCGGCCCTCTGTCGTGGCGTGCGGAAACTGAGACCGAAGAGAGACCTTGGCCACACACATAAGAGATTCTCACGGTCACAGCCCGTAGCCCGCGTAAGGAAGAAACCGCAGGTGGGGGGCCAAAAGTACTAGACGTTCGGCCACGCTCCGGAGTCGTCGGACCCCGGTCCGCGCTCAACCTGCTGTGCAACCCTTCTTTCGGTTTCCACGTCTGACAAGTGACGACAAACCGCGCCTGACCCTGAAAGCAGGGGGTACCCGACCCGACGAGGACTGAGGAGCACATGACCGACGACAGCACGGCGGCGACTGCGAAGCCCAAGAGGGGCAAGGGCGGTGGCGGCCGACGCCGCAAGCCGGCCAGCAGGGGCCGCAAGACCCTGGTCGTCACGGCCTGGACCGCGGCCTCGGTGATCGTGCTCGGCGGAGCGGGGCTCGGCTACGTCTACTTCAAGCTCAACGGGAACATCAAGGGCGTCGACATCAACGCCGCCCTCGGCACGGACCGCCCGGACGACGTCGACAACGGCTCGCAGGACATCCTCGTCCTCGGCTCCGACTCCCGCTCCGGCGACAACTCCAAGTACGGCAAGGACGAGGGCGGCGCCCGCTCGGACACCGCGATGATCGTCCACGTCTACAAGGGCCACAAGAAGGCGAGCGTCGTCTCCATACCCAGGGACACCCTCATCACCCGGCCCGAGTGCGCGACCGGCGACGGCAAGACCGACCCGGGCGGCCGGCGCCAGATGTTCAACACGGCCTACGAGGTCGGTGGCCCCGCCTGCGCCGTCAAGACCGTCGAGAAGATGTCCGGCATCCGCATGGACCACTACGTCGAGGTCGACTTCACGGGCTTCAAGAAGCTCATCGACACCCTCGGCGGCGTCGACATCACCACCAAGAAGGCCATCAACGACGACAAGAGCCACCTGAACCTGAAGCCCGGCTCGCACACCCTCAATGGTGAGCAGGCCCTCGGCCTGGTCCGCACCCGGCACGGCGTCGGCGACGGCAGCGACCTCGGCCGCATCCAGCTCCAGCAGGCGTTCATCAAGGCTCTGATCAACCAGGTCAAGGACGTCGGCGTCTTCAGTAACCCGAAGAAGCTCTTCGACCTCGCGGACGACGCCACCAGCGCCATCACCACCGACTCGGACCTGAACGACGTGAAGTCGCTGGCGAGCTTCGCCAACGGACTCAAGGGCATCGGCGCGGGCGACATGAAGATGGTGACGCTCCCCATCCAGTACGACCCGGCCGACCCCAACCGCGTACTGCCGCTGGAGAAGGCCGACCAGGAGGTCTGGGACGCACTCCGGGCCGACCAGCCGATCCCCAAGTCCGCCACCGACAAGTCCGCGGGCGACAAGGGCTCCGCGGGCGACGTGGTGACCAGTAACTGAGCGTGTCCGCACAGTGCCCGGCCGGGGTGCGGGAATAGTTCCGCCCCCACCCCGGTTTGGGCAGATGCGGCCAGTCCTGGCAGACTGGTACGTCGGCTCCGGTTCACGCCCCCGCATCCCGCGTAGGCGACCCGGCGCCCTCCCGAAACTAGGAGACACCTTGAAGCGCGACATCCACCCCGAGTACGTCGAGACGCAGGTCAGCTGCACCTGTGGCGCGTCGTTCACCACCCGTAGCACGATCCCGAGCGGCACCGTCCGTGCCGAGGTCTGCTCCGAGTGCCACCCGTTCTACACGGGCAAGCAGAAGATCCTCGACACCGGTGGCCGTGTGGCCCGCTTCGAGGCCCGCTTCGGCAAGGCCGCTGGCTCCAAGAAGTAGCGAGCCACCTGCGCCGGTCCTCGGCCGCCCCTCGGGGTGGCCGGGACCGGCGTTTTTGGTCGCTCACACCCCTTCGTAAGAATTCAGGAGCCCGAGATGTTCGAGGCGGTCGAGGAACTCATCGGCGAGCACGCCGACCTGGAGAAGCAGCTCGCCGACCCTTCCGTGCACGCGGACCAGGCCAACGCGCGCAAGCTCAACAAGCGCTACGCCGAGCTGACCCCGATCGTCGCCACGTACCGGACCTGGAAGCAGACCGGCGACGACATCGAGACGGCCCGTGAACTCGCCGCGGACGACCCCGAGTTCGCCGCCGAGGTCAAGGACCTGGAGCAGCAGCGCGAGGAGATCACCGAGAAGCTGCGGCTGCTCCTGGTGCCCCGCGACCCGTCCGACGACAAGGACGTCATCCTCGAGATCAAGGCGGGCGCGGGCGGCGACGAGTCGGCCCTGTTCGCCGGCGACCTGCTGCGCATGTACCTGCGGTACGCGGAGCGCGTCGGCTGGAAGACCGAGATCATCGACTCCACCGAGTCCGAGCTCGGCGGCTACAAGGACGTCCAGGTCGCCGTGAAGACCAAGGGCGGGGGCGGCGCGACCGAGCCCGGCCAGGGCGTCTGGGCCCGGCTGAAGTACGAGGGCGGTGTGCACCGTGTGCAGCGCGTCCCGGCGACCGAGTCGCAGGGCCGCATCCACACCTCCGCGGCCGGTGTGCTCGTCACGCCCGAGGCCGAGGAGATCGACGTCGAGATCAACCCGAACGACCTGCGGATCGACGTGTACCGCTCGTCCGGGCCCGGCGGCCAGTCCGTCAACACCACGGACTCCGCGGTGCGGATCACGCACATCCCCACCGGCGTCGTCGCCTCCTGCCAGAACGAGAAGAGCCAGCTGCAGAACAAGGAGCAGGCCCTGCGTATCCTGCGCTCGAGGCTCCTTGCCGCGGCGCAGGAGGAGGCGGAGAAGGAGGCCGCGGACGCCCGCCGCAGCCAGGTCCGCACCGTCGACCGCTCCGAGAAGATCCGGACGTACAACTTCCCGGAAAACCGGATCTCGGACCACCGCGTCGGCTTCAAGGCGTACAACTTGGACCAGGTGCTCGACGGCGAGCTGGACGCGGTCATCCAGGCGTGCGTCGACGCGGACTCCGCCGCCAAGCTCGCCGCCGCCTGAGGCAGTCCGCAACCGACCACCGCTCAGCCCGCTCAGCCCCGGAGGACCAGCGTGAACCTGCTGCTCGCGGAAGTGGCCCAGGCCACCCAGCGGCTGGCCGACGCAGGCGTGCCCTCGCCGCGCAACGACGCGGAGGAGCTCGCCGCGTTCGTGCACGGCGTCAAGCGGGGCGAGCTGCACTCCGTCAAGGACGCGGACTTCGACGCCCGGTACTGGGAGGCGATCGCGCGCCGTGAGGCCCGCGAGCCGCTCCAGCACATCACCGGGCGTGCCTTCTTCCGCTACCTGGAGCTCCAGGTGGGACCCGGTGTCTTCGTGCCGCGCCCGGAGACCGAGTCGGTCGTCGGCTGGGCCATAGACGCGGTGCGAGCCATGGACGTGGTCGAGCCGCTGATCGTCGACCTCTGTACGGGTTCCGGGGCCATCGCGCTCGCCATGGCGCAGGAGGTGCCCCGCTCCCGGGTGCACGCCGTGGAGCTCTCCGACGACGCCCTCAGGTGGACCCGCAAGAACGTCGAGGGGTCCAGGGTCCAGCTCCACCAGGGGGACGCGAGGGACGCGCTCCCGGAGCTCGACGGCCAGGTGGACCTGGTCGTCTCCAACCCGCCGTACATCCCGCTCACCGAGTGGGAGTACGTCGCCCCCGAGGCCCGGGACTACGATCCCGAACTCGCCCTGTTCTCCGGCGAGGACGGCCTCGACCTGATCCGCGGCATCGAGCGGACCGCACACCGCCTGCTCCGCCCCGGCGGCGTCGTCGTCATCGAGCACGCCGACACCCAGGGCGGCCAGGTGCCGTGGATCTTCACCGAGGAGCGGGGCTGGGCGGACGCAGCCGACCACCCCGACCTCAACAACAGGCCGCGCTTCGCGACCGCCCGCAAGGCGCTGCCGTAATGGCCGCCACCCCCTTCTTCCTGACCCTGTACGTGTACGAGGAGGCCCGCTAAATGGCTCGGCGATACGACTGCAACGACGTGACCGACCGCGCGACCGGTCTGCGCGAGGCCGCGTCCGCCGTCCGCCGCGGCGAGCTGGTCGTGCTGCCCACGGACACCGTGTACGGGGTCGGGGCCGACGCGTTCAGCCCCGAGGCGGTCGCCGATCTCCTCGACGCCAAGGGCCGTGGCCGCGCCATGCCCACACCCGTCCTGATCGGCTCCCCGAACACCCTGCACGGCCTGGTCACGGACTTCTCCGAGTCCGCCTGGGAGCTCGTCGACGCCTTCTGGCCGGGCGCCCTGACCCTCGTCGCCAAGCAGCAGCCCTCGCTCCAGTGGGACCTCGGCGACACCCGGGGCACGGTGGCGATCCGGATGCCGCTGCACCCCGTCGCGATCGAGCTGCTCACCGAGTTCGGCCCGATGGCCGTCTCCTCCGCCAACCTCACCGGGCACCCGGCGCCCGAGGACTGCGACGCCGCGCAGGAGATGCTCGGCGACTCCATCTCCGTCTACTTGGACGGCGGCCCCACCCCCGGCATCGTCCCCTCGTCCATCGTCGACGTGACCGGCAAGGTGCCCCTCCTGCTGCGTGCCGGCGCCCTCGACGCGGACGAGCTGCGCAAGGTCGTACCCGACCTTGAGGTGGCGAATTGACAGCCCCTGAGACGGGGCGTGGCATAGCGGGCGGCCTTGACGACGTCTCTCGTACGAGGGACACCTTCCGCATCCTCCACGTCAGCACCGGCAATGTGTGCCGCTCGCCGATCACCGAGCGGCTGACCCGGCATGCCCTGAGCGACCGGCTCGGCGACCCCTCGACGGGCGGGCTGATCGTGGAGAGCGCGGGCACCTGGGGCCACGAGGGCGCCCCCATGGAGACCAACGCCGAGACGGTCCTCGCCGACTTCGGCGCGGACGCGACCGGGTTCTTCGGGCGCGAGCTCCTCGACGATCACGTGATCCGGGCCGACCTGGTCCTGACGGCGACGCGGGACCACCGGGCGCAGGTCATCTCGATGGGGCACTCGGCGGGCCTGCGCACGTTCACGCTGAAGGAGTTCACCCGGCTCGTCCGGGCGATAGACCCGGCGACGCTGCCGGATCCGCTGGCCGACGGGGTGGTCGAGCGGGCCCGGGCGCTGGTGCGGGCTGCGGCGGCGCTGCGGGGGTGGCTGCTTGCGCCGAGCGTGGAGGCGGACGAGGTGTACGACCCGTACGGGGCGCCCTTGCCGTTCTTCCGCTCCGTCGGGGACGAGATCAGCCAGGCGCTTGAGCCGGTGGTGACGGCGCTCACGGGCGTCCCGGCGCGGGCCTGATTCTCCTTTCCCCGATCCCGCCCCTTCCCGAAAACCCGGCTCCGCCGGGGCCTGGGGCACTCTGTATCGCCTTAAGGGCTCGTCCTCAAGCGCCGGCCCACCCGCCCATAGAGAAGCCCGTCCGGCGATTGAGGACGAGGCGCGTTCAGCGCCGATACGGGGGTCTAGGGGCGAAGCCCCAGGAAGGTCCACCCAGGGGCGACGGAGTCGGCGGATTCGGGTAGGGGCGGGATTGGGGAAGAGACCGCCGGAGGCGCCCCGACGCCCCCCGGCCTACATTGGAGGAAACTCCCGCCGAGGCCCGGAGCCCAAGATGCCGGTGACCACTGAACGGCCCGCCGCCCAGGCGTACGCGGACTTCGACGCGCTCCGCCGCCAGGACCCCGAGCTCGCCGGGATCCTCCTCGGCGAGCTCGACCGCCAGTCGACGACGCTCCAGCTGATCGCCGCCGAGAACTTCACCTCGCCCGCGGTGCTCGCCGCCCTCGGCTCCCCGCTCGCCAACAAGTACGCCGAGGGCTACCCCGGGGCCCGCCACCACGGCGGCTGCGAGCTGGTCGACGTCGCCGAGCGCACCGCGGTCGAGCGGGCCACCGCGCTGTTCGGCGCCGACCACGCCAACGTGCAGCCGCACTCGGGGTCCTCGGCGGTCCTCGCCGCGTACGCCGCGCTGCTCCGCCCCGGCGACACCGTCCTCGCCATGGGCCTGCCGTACGGGGGCCACCTCACGCACGGTTCGCCCGCGAACTTCTCGGGGCGGTGGTTCGACTTCGTCGGGTACGGGGTCGACCCGGAGAGCGGGCTCATCGACTACGAGCAGGTGCACGCCCTCGCCCGCAGCCACCGGCCCAAGGCGCTGGTCTGCGGCTCCATCGCCTACCCCCGGCACATCGACTACGCGGCCTTCCGCGAGATCGCCGATGACGTGGGCGCCTATCTGATCGCGGACGCCGCGCACCCGATCGGTCTGGTCGCCGGGGGAGCGGCGCCGAGCCCGGTGCCGTACGCCGATGTGGTGTGTGCGACGACGCACAAGGTGCTGCGCGGACCGCGCGGCGGGATGCTGCTGTGCGGGGCCGAGCTCGCGGAGCGCGTCGACCGGGCGGTGTTCCCCTTCACCCAGGGCGGCGCCCAGATGAATGCCATCGCCGCCAAGGCCGTCGCCTTCGGGGAGGCGGCCACCCCGGCGTTCACCGCGTACGCCCATCAGGTGGTCGCCAACGCCCGGACCCTCGCCGAGGCGCTCGCCACCGCGGGGTTCGAGATCAGCACCGGCGGCACCGACACCCATGTCGTCCTGGCCGACCCCGCCCCGTACGGAGTGGAGGCACATGTCGCGCGCGGGCGTCTCGCCGCCGCCGGCCTCGTCCTGGACACCTGCGCGCTGCCGCACCGCGACGACCGCGGACTGCGCCTGGGCACCGCGGCCGTGACCACGCAGGGGATGGGGGAGGCGGAGATGGTGCGGATCGCGGGGCTGCTGCGGGACGCCGTACGGGAGGAGCCGCAGACGCGTGCCGCGGTGCGCGAACTGGCCGCGAGATTTCCGCCCTATCCGGGGCAGTAAGGGGGCCGCCGGAGGGTACGCGGGCCGGAGGGGCCGCGTATTCGTGCAACCATCGTCGCTACCCGAAAGTCCTCATCCTTATGCGCGCAAAGCTAGGGTGTGGGGCTGAGATGGCCAGCGATACCTGTGGGGAAGCCCGTGCGTGAATACCTGCTGACGCTCTGCATCACGGCCGCGGTGACCTATCTGCTGACCGGCCCGGTGCGGAAGTTCGCGATCGTGGCCGGGGCGATGCCGGAGATCCGCGCCCGTGACGTGCACCGTGAGCCCACGCCGCGGCTCGGCGGCATCGCCATGTTCTTCGGGCTGTGCGCGGGCCTGCTCGTGGCGGACCATCTGCCGAACCTCAGCGACGCCTTCGAGAACTCGCACGAGCCGCGGGCGCTCCTCTCCGGTGCCGCCCTGATCTGGCTGATCGGCGTCCTCGACGACAAGTTCGAGATCGACGCCCTGATCAAGCTCGGCGGCCAGATGATCTCCGCGGGCGTCATGGTGATGCAGGGCCTGACGATCCTGTGGATCCCGGTCCCCGGCGTCGGCACCGTCGCGCTCACCCAGTGGCAGGGCACGCTCCTCACCGTCGCCCTCGTGGTCATCACGATCAATGCCGTCAACTTCGTCGACGGCCTCGACGGCCTCGCGGCGGGCATGGTCTGCATCGCCGCCGCGGCGTTCTTCATGTACGCCTACCGCCTCTGGTACGGCTACGGGATCGAGGCCGCGGCCCCCGCCACGCTCTTCGCGGCCATCCTCATGGGCATGTGTCTGGGCTTCCTGCCGCACAACATGCACCCCGCGCGGATCTTCATGGGCGACTCGGGCTCGATGCTCATCGGCCTCGTGCTCTCCGCGGGCGCCATCTCCATCACCGGCCAGGTCGACCCGGACGCGATGAAGCTGAACTTCGGCGGCGTCCGGGACGCGACCCACGCGATGCTCCCCGTCTTCATCCCGCTCCTGATGCCGCTGACGATCATCGCGATCCCGTTCGCGGACCTGGTCCTCGCGATCGTCCGCCGCACCTGGAACGGCCAGTCGCCGTTCGCCGCCGACCGCGGCCACCTGCACCACCGGCTCCTGGAGATCGGCCACTCCCACAGCCGCGCGGTGCTGATCATGTACTTCTGGTCGGCGCTCATCGCCTTCGGCACCGTCTCGTACTCGGTGCACTCGACGAGCATGTGGATCCTGCTGGTGATCGTGGCGCTCAGCGCGGTGGGTCTGGTGCTGCTCCTGCTGCCCCGCTTCACTCCGCGCACCCCGCGCTGGGCGGAGGCGTTCGTGCCGCCGCGCTACCGCCGCGGGCGCGGCGCCGTCGACGAGACCCCGGCCGGTCTCTCCTACGAGACGAATGGGAACGAATCGGATACGGAGGATCGCACTCCGGTCCCCGCAGGCGTCAACGGAGCGACAGCAGTTGGCCCCCGCTCGCGCTTCCAGGATCGGCGCAAGGCGGGTACGTCGGGTTGACGGCGGACGCCAAAGCCCCCCATTACCAGACAAGTTGACGCCCTGGGTGCACAGACGCGCGGGTTACCTCTCACGTGTGACAGTGAGCACACCTACTAGGTAAAGACCGCATCAAATAGTTTGTGATACGGTTCACGAGACCCGGGGATAGAGCCGAAGGACCGTAGTGCGACGGTCCATTGGCCCGAGGGACCCTCTCGACCCGGGACTACGCTCGTCCATGACGACACCCTGCCCCCATCAGCAAGCGGAGTTGCCGCCATGCCGTCTCAAGACACCCGTACTCTCCTTCAGTGCGCCGTACCCACGGCTGCCGTCGGCGCGATCGCTGCCGTCGTCAGTGCCGTGGTCGCCGGCGGCGAGGGGGCGCTCGGCGCTGTCGTCGGCACCGCGCTGGCCATCATCTTCATGGGGCTCGGAATGTTCGTCCTGCAGTGGACGGCAAAATCGCTTCCGCACCTTTTCCAGGCGATGGGGCTCATGCTCTATGTCGCCCAACTCCTGCTGCTGCTCATGTTCGTGGGCATCTTCAGGGACACCACGCTGTTCAACCCGAAGGCATTCGCCGCCGGACTTGTCGTGGCGACCGTCGTATGGATGGCGTCGCAGGCCCGAGCGCACATGAAGGCCAAGATCCTTTACGTAGAGCCCGATTCCGGCAAAAGCGACTCATCAAAGAGTGACAAGCCGGAGAAGTCGGGGTCGTCCACGTGAAGGGTAGGGGCGGGATAAATGCACGTTCAGGTTGCTGCTATCGTCCGGTGCCAGCTGCGGCACTGCTGGCGCGGGCATCTGAGCTGACGCCTGCACGATCGCGAGGCTCGATGCCTGATTGCCGCCCCCACATCCGAAACACCAGTCCGGTGCCGACTCGCGGCTGCGCGCCGCGCCGACACGACAACGAGGTTGCCGTACCTATGCGTCACGCCGAAGGAGCCCGCGGTGAGTGCTGACCAGACCGAGCTCGCCTTTGACTGGAGCTGTCGGATCATGTCCGACAACGGCTGCGGCTTCCCGGCTCCGGGCCTGCACTCGTTCCTCTTCAAGCCGATGTTCACCGTCGGCGGGTTCGAGTTCAACAAGGTGATGCTTCTTGCCCTGCTGACCACGCTCGTCGTTGTCACCTTCTTCTACGCCGCCTTCGGCAAGGCCAAGGTGGTCCCGGGCAAGCTCCAGCTGGCCGCCGAGGCCGGTTACGACTTCGTCCGGCGCGGCATCGTCTACGAGACGCTGGGCAAGAAGGAGGGCGAGAAGTACGTCCCCCTCATGGTCTCGATGTTCTTCTTCATCTGGATCATGAACATCTGGTCGGTCGTGCCGCTGACCCAGTTCCCCGTCTCGTCGGTCATCGCCTACCCGGCCGTGCTCGCCCTGATCGTCTACCTGATCTGGGTGCCGCTGACCTTCAAGCGTCACGGGTTCGTCGGCGGCTGGAAGAACATCACCGGCTACGACAACTCGCTCGGTCCGATCAAGTGGCTCGTCTCGTTCATCGAGCTCTTCTCGAACCTCCTCGTGCGTCCCTTCACGCACGCGGTGCGACTCTTCGCCAACATGTTCGCTGGTCACCTGATGCTGGTGATGTTCACCGTCGCCTCCTGGTACCTCCTGAACAGCTACATGATCCCGGCCGCTGGCGTCTCCTTCGTGATGACCGTGGTCATGATCCTCTTCGAGCTCTTCGTCCAGGCCGTCCAGGCGTACGTCTTCGTGCTCCTCGCCTGCTCGTACATCCAGGGCGCGACCGCCGAGCACCACTGAGCTCCCCGAACCAGCCAAGCCCCCAGATCGTCCGGTGGCCAACCCCCACCGGCCAGTGAAAGAGAAGGAAGTAACGGCATGTCCGCTGCTCTCGACATGGTCAACATCGCCGCTGAGAAGGGCCTGCACGGCTCCACCGGCTCCATCGGCTACGGCCTCGCCGCGATCGGCCCCGGCATCGGCGTCGGCATCGTCTTCGGTAACGGCACCCAGGCCCTGGCCCGCCAGCCCGAGGCCGCCGGCCTGATCCGCGCCAACCAGATCCTTGGTTTCGCCTTCTGTGAGGCGCTCGCCCTCATCGGCATCGTTATGCCGTTCGTGTTCGGTAAGTAATCACCACTTACTGACACTTTTCGACGAAAGGCACTGATGTGATCGCCAACCTGGTTCAGCTGGCGGCCGAGGAGGAGCAGAACCCCCTCGTGCCTCCGGGCCCTGAGCTGCTCGTCGGCGCCATTGCCTTCGCCATCGTCTTCTTCTTCTTCTGGAAGAAGCTCCTCCCGAACATCAACAAGGTTCTGGAAGAGCGCCGCGAGGCGATCGAAGGCGGCATTGAGAAGGCCGAGGCCGCCCAGACCGAGGCCCAGAGCGTGCTCGAGCAGTACAAGGCTCAGCTCGCCGAGGCCCGGCACGAGGCCGCGCGTCTGCGCCAGGAGGCGCAGGAGCAGGGCGCCCAGCTCATCGCCGAGATGCGCGCCGAGGGTCAGCGGCAGCGCGAGGAGATCGTCGCCGCCGGTCACGCCCAGATCGAGGCCGACCGCAAGGCCGCCGCGCAGACCCTGCGCCAGGACGTGGGCCAGCTGGCCACCGACCTGGCCGGCAAGCTCGTCGGCGAGTCCCTCGAGGACAGCGCCCGGCAGAGCCGCACCATCGACCGGTTCCTCGACGAGCTCGAGGAGAAGGCCGAGGCGGCTCGATGACAGCGCACGGAGCCAGCCGCGAGGCCCTGGCCGCCGCGCGTGAGCGTCTCGACGCGCTGACCGACAACACGTCGGTCGACGCGAAGAAGCTCGCGGACGAGCTGGCCGCGGTCACCGCGCTGCTCGACCGCGAGGTGTCGCTGCGTCGGGTCCTGACCGACCCGGCGCAGGCCGGTGAGGCCAAGGCCGAGCTCGCCGGGCGTCTGCTGTCCGACAAGGTGGGCGGCGAGACCGCCGACCTGGTGTCCGGGATGGTGCGCTCGCGCTGGTCGCGCTCGCGTGACCTGGTCGACTCCCTGGAGGAGCTGGCCGACGTCGCCGACCTGACGGCCGCGCAGAAGGCGGGTTCGCTCGACAACGTCGAGGACGAGATCTTCCGGTTCGGCCGGATCGTCTCCTCCAGCACCGAGCTGCGGGCCGCGCTCACCGACCGCGCCGCCAGCGGCGCCGCCAAGGGCGAGCTGCTGCGCAGCCTGCTCGGCGGCCGCGCCGACGAGGTCACGGAGCGACTCGTCTCGCGCCTTGTGACCGTGCCGCGTGGACGTAGCCTGGAAGGGGGACTCGAGTCCCTCTCCAAGCTGGCCGCGGACCGCCGGGACCGCATGGTCGCCGTCGTGACGTCCGCTGTTCCGCTCTCGGACCAGCAGAAGCAGCGGCTCGGTGCCGTCCTGGCCAAGGTCTACGGCCGCCAGATGCACCTGAACCTGGACGTGGACCCCGAGGTCCTCGGCGGGATCACGGTGCAGGTGGGCGACGAGGTCATCAACGGCAGCATCGCGGACCGCATCGAGGACGCACACCGCCGCATGGCGGGCTAGTAACTCAACACGTATGACTACGGCCCTAGTTGGGCCGTGCAGAGGATTCCTGGGGGCCCGCGGCGCAAGCCGCTAAGGGACACAGCCCCAGACCCCCCAAGAAAACTTCGGGCCCAACAAGGAGAGCAGGGAACCCAGATGGCGGAGCTCACGATCCGGCCGGAGGAGATCCGGGACGCGCTGGAGAACTTTGTCCAGGCGTACAAGCCGGACGCGGCCTCGCGCGAGGAGGTCGGTACGGTCACCCTTGCCGGCGACGGCATCGCGAAGGTCGAGGGCCTGCCCTCGGCCATGGCCAACGAGCTGCTGAAGTTCGAGGACGGCACGCTCGGTCTTGCGCTGAACCTGGAAGAGCGCGAGATCGGTTCGATCGTCCTCGGTGAGTTCAGCGGCATCGAGGAAGGCCAGTCGGTCAGCCGTACCGGCGAGGTGCTGTCGGTCGCCGTGGGCGAGGGCTACCTCGGCCGCGTCGTCGACCCGCTCGGCAACCCGATCGACGGCCTCGGCGAGATCGAGACCAGCGGTCGTCGTGCCCTTGAGCTGCAGGCCCCCACGGTCATGCAGCGCAAGTCGGTGCACGAGCCGATGGAGACCGGCTACAAGGCCGTCGACGCGATGACCCCGATCGGCCGTGGCCAGCGTCAGCTGATCATTGGTGACCGCCAGACCGGCAAGACCGCCCTGGCCGTCGACACGATCATCAACCAGCGCGACAACTGGCGCAGCGGTGACGTGAACAAGCAGGTGCGCTGCATCTACGTCGCCATCGGTCAGAAGGGTTCCACCATCGCCTCCGTGCGTGGTGCCCTCGAAGAGGCCGGCGCCCTGGAGTACACGACCATCGTCGCCGCCCCGGCGTCCGACCCGGCCGGCTTCAAGTACCTGGCGCCGTACACCGGTTCGGCCATCGGCCAGCACTGGATGTACGAGGGCAAGCACGTCCTCATCGTCTTCGACGACCTGTCGAAGCAGGCCGACGCCTACCGTGCCGTGTCGCTGCTCCTGCGCCGCCCGCCGGGGCGCGAGGCGTACCCGGGTGACGTCTTCTACCTGCACTCCCGTCTGCTCGAGCGCTGCGCGAAGCTCTCGGACGACATGGGCAAGGGCTCGATGACCGGTCTGCCGATCGTCGAGACGAAGGCGAACGACGTGTCGGCGTTCATCCCGACCAACGTCATCTCCATCACCGACGGCCAGTGCTTCCTGGAGTCGGACCTGTTCAACGCCGGTCAGCGCCCCGCGCTCAACGTCGGTATCTCCGTCTCCCGAGTCGGTGGTTCCGCGCAGCACAAGGCGATCCGTCAGGTGTCCGGCCGCCTCCGTGTGGACCTCGCCCAGTTCCGTGAGCTCGAGGCGTTCGCCGCCTTCGGCTCCGACCTGGACGCCGCGTCCAAGGCCCAGCTGGAGCGCGGTCAGCGCATGGTCGAGCTGCTGAAGCAGGCTCAGTACCAGCCGATGGCCACCGAGGACCAGGTCATCTCCGTGTGGTCGGGTACCACCGGCAGGATGGACGAGGTCCCGGTCGCGGACATCCGCCGCTTCGAGCGCGAGCTGCTCGACTACCTGCACCGCAAGGAGCAGGGCCTGATGACCTCCATCAAGGAGGGCGGCAAGATGTCGGACGACACCATCACGGCCATCGGTGACGCCGTCGCGGAGTTCAAGAAGCAGTTCGAGACCTCGGACGGCAAGCTTCTCGGCGAGGACGCTCCTGCCGCTGCCGGCAAGTGACGACGGAAGGGACCTGACTCATGGGAGCCCAGCTCCGGGTCTACAAGCGTCGCATCAAATCCGTCACCGCGACCAAGAAGATCACCAAGGCGATGGAGATGATCGCCGCCTCGCGCGTCGTCAAGGCGCAGCGCAAGGTGGCGGCCTCCACGCCGTACGCGACCGAGCTCACGCGCGCGGTCACGGCGGTCGGTACCGGTTCGAACACCAACCACCCGCTGACGACGGAGCCGGAGGCGGCCACGCGTGCCGCCGTCCTGCTCCTCACCAGCGACCGTGGTCTGGCCGGTGCGTTCAACTCCAGCGCCATCAAGGCCGCTGAGCAGCTGACCGCGCGGCTCGAGGAAGCGGGCAAGGAGGTCGACGTCTACATCGTCGGCCGCCGCGGTGTGGCCCACTACAACTTCCGCGAGCGCACGATCTCGGGGCAGTGGACGGGCTTCACGGATGAGCCCTCGTACGGGGACGCCAAGACCATCGCGGCGCCGCTGATCGAGGCCATCGAGAAGGAGACGGCGGAGGGCGGCGTGGACGAACTCCACATCGTCTACACCGAGTTCGTCTCGATGATGACGCAGACGGCGGTCGACGGCCGCCTGCTGCCGCTCAGCCTCGAAGAGGTAGCCGAGGAGTCGGCGGCGAAGAACGAGCTTCTTCCGCTGTACGACTTCGAGCCGTCGGCGGAGGACGTCCTCGACGCCCTGCTGCCGCGCTACGTCGAGAGCCGTATCTACAACGCGCTGCTCCAGTCGGCCGCCTCCAAGCACGCCGCCACGCGCCGTGCGATGAAGTCGGCCACCGACAACGCCGGGGACCTGATCACCAGCCTCACCCGGCTTGCCAACGCGGCCCGCCAGGCCGATATCACCCAGGAAATCAGCGAGATCGTCGGTGGCTCCGCAGCCCTGGCCGACGCGACCGCGGGGAGTGACAAGTAATGACGACCACTGTTGAGACGGCCACGGCTACGGGCCGCGTCGCCCGGGTCATCGGCCCGGTCGTCGACGTGGAGTTCCCCGTCGACGCGATGCCGGACATCTACAACGCTCTGCACGTCGAGGTCGACGACCCGGCGCTGGAGGGCGAGAAGAAGACGCTGACCCTCGAGGTCGCCCAGCACCTGGGTGACGGCGTGGTCCGCACCATCTCGATGCAGCCCACCGACGGCCTGGTCCGCCAGGCCCCGGTGACCGACACGGGCAACGCCATCTCGGTGCCGGTCGGCGACGTGACCAAGGGCCGGGTGTTCAACACCCTCGGCCAGGTCCTGAACGACGACCCGTCCTCCGTCGAGGGCGCCGAGCGCTGGGGCATCCACCGCAAGGCCCCGGCCTTCGACCAGCTCGAGTCCAAGACCGAGATGTTCGAGACCGGCCTGAAGGTCGTCGACCTTCTCACCCCGTACGTCAAGGGTGGAAAGATCGGTCTGTTCGGTGGTGCCGGTGTCGGCAAGACCGTTCTGATCCAGGAAATGATCGTCCGTGTGGCCAAGCTGCACGACGGTGTCTCCGTCTTCGCGGGCGTCGGTGAGCGCACCCGTGAGGGCAACGACCTCATGGTCGAGATGGAAGAGGCGGGCGTTCTCGACAAGACCGCCCTCGTCTTCGGTCAGATGGACGAGCCGCCGGGCACCCGTCTGCGCGTGGCCCTCGCGGGTCTGACGATGGCGGAGTACTTCCGTGACGTCCAGAAGCAGGACGTGCTGTTCTTCATCGACAACATCTTCCGCTTCACGCAGGCCGGTTCCGAGGTCTCGACCCTGCTCGGCCGCATGCCCTCCGCGGTGGGCTACCAGCCGAACCTGGCCGACGAGATGGGTCTCCTCCAGGAGCGCATCACCTCGACCCGTGGTCACTCGATCACCTCGATGCAGGCGATCTACGTCCCCGCGGACGACCTGACCGACCCGGCCCCGGCCACCACGTTCGCCCACCTCGACGCGACGACGGTGCTCTCCCGTCCGATCTCGGAGAAGGGCATCTACCCGGCCGTGGACCCGCTGGACTCCACGTCCCGCATCCTGGACCCGCGCTACATCGCGCAGGACCACTACGACGCCGCCATGCGCGTCAAGACGATCCTGCAGAAGTACAAGGACCTCCAGGACATCATCGCGATCCTCGGTATCGACGAGCTCGGCGAAGAGGACAAGCTCGTCGTCGCCCGTGCCCGTCGCGTGGAGCGCTTCCTGTCCCAGAACACCCACGCCGCCAAGCAGTTCACCGGTGTGGACGGTTCGGACGTGTCCCTCGACGAGTCGATCGCGGCCTTCAACGCGATCTGCGACGGCGAGTACGACCACTTCCCGGAGCAGGCGTTCTTCATGTGCGGTGGTCTCGAGGACCTCAAGAAGAACGCCAAGGAGCTCGGCGTCTCCTGAGCCCCGTAGCTCATCGGAGAGGGGCGGGTGCACCCCCTGACGGGGGACCGCGTCCCGCCCCTCTTCATACGCCCACTAGAATTTGACCCAACACCCGGCTGAACCGCCGGGTGGTGACCCGAGGAGCCACCCTTGGCTGCTGAGCTGCATGTCGAGCTGGTCGCCGCGGACCGCAGTGTCTGGTCCGGCGAGGCCACCCTGGTCGTCGCGCGCACCACGTCCGGCGACATCGGCGTCATGCCCGGTCACCAGCCGCTGCTCGGTGTGCTGGAGTCGGGCCCGGTGACCATTCGTACGAGCGACGGCGGCACTGTCGTCGCCGCTGTCCACGGCGGATTCGTCTCCTTCGCGGACAACAAGCTGTCGCTGCTGGCCGAGATCGCCGAGCTGTCGGACGAGATCGACGTCCAGCGTGCGGAGCGGGCGCTCGAGCGCGCGAAGTCGGACGCGGACGCGTCCGCCGAGCGCCGCGCGGACGTCCGACTGCGGGCGGTGGCGACGCGCTGACCCACGGCGCGTCGGCTTGATGTGACTCAGCCGCGGCTGGTTCCGGAGCTTCTCCGGAACCGGTCGCGGCTGAGGCGATGCAGGTGCAATTCGGGCACAGCTCGGGTGCAAAGTGTTGGTCCGTTGTCGGTCACGCCCCGTTGACCGACGTGAGAGGCGAGGAGGACGGCGGGAGATGATCCTCGTATCGCTTGTGTGCGGACTTGCGCTGGTCGCGCTGGTGCTGGTCGGACTGTTTGTCTTCGGTCTGCGGCGGCGGCTCATCCAGCGGTCCGGCGGCACCTTCGACTGCAGCCTGCGATGGGACGCCCCCGAGAAGGGGGACACCTCCGGCAAAGGCTGGGGGTATGGGGTGGCCCGGTACAACGGTGACCGGGTCGAGTGGTTCCGTGTCTTCTCCTACGCTCCGAGGCCCAAGCGGGTCTTGGAGCGTTCTGCGATCGAGGTGGTGGACCGGCGGGCGCCGGACGGCGAGGAGGAGCTGGCGCTGCTGTCCGACGCCGTCGTGCTGGGGTGCTCGCACCGGGGGGTCCGGCTCGAGCTGGCCATGAGCGAGGACGCGCTGACGGGGTTCCTGGCGTGGCTGGAGGCGGCGCCTCCCGGCCAGCGGGTGAACGTGGCGTAGCCCGCCTCCGCGGGAAAGCTCGCGGAAGAGCTCGTGGGCATGGAAGAAGCCGGGCGAACGAGGGGCGTTCCCGTTCACCCGGCTTCGGTCAAGTGGGGCCGGCCGGCCGCTACTTCAGGCCGTCGTTGATCGCGCTCACCAGTTCACCACCCGCCGTGTCGCCGCTGAACTCCCAGAAGAAGGCGCCGCCGAGGCCCTGGCCCTTGGCCCAGGCCATCTTCGAGCGGATCGTCGCGGGAGTGTCGTACGACCACCAGTTGGAGCCGCAGTGGGCGTACGCCGTGCCGGCCACCGTGCCGTTGGACGGGCAGGAGTTCTTCAGGACCTTGTAGTCCTCGATGCCCTGCTCGTAGGTGCCGGAGGCGGGGCCGGTCGCCGTGCCGCCGGGCTCCTTCTGGGTGACGCCCGTCCAGCCTCTGCCGTAGAAGCCGATGCCGAGCAGGAGCTTCTTCGCCGGGACTCCCTTGGCCTTCAGCTTGGCGATCGCCGCGGCGGAGTTGAAGCCGTCCTTGGGGATGCCCGAGTAGGAGGTGAGGGGGGAGTGCGGGGCCGTCGGGCCCTTCGCGTCCCAGGCGCCGAAGAAGTCGTACGTCATCACGTTGTACCAGTCGGCGGAGGCCGCCGCGCCCGCGTAGTCCGTGGCGTCGATCTTGCCGCCGGAGGAGGCGTCGGCGGTGATGGCCGCCGTCACGAGGTTCTTCGAGCCGAACTTGGTGCGCAGGGCCGACATCAGGGTCTTGAAGGCCGCCGGGCCGCTCGTGTCGCAGGACAGGCCGCAGGCGTTGGGGTACTCCCAGTCGATGTCGATGCCGTCGAACACGTCCGCCCAGCGCGGGTCCTCGACCAGGTTGTAGCAGGACTCGGCGAACGCGGCCGGGTTCTTCGCGGCCTCCGTGAAGCCGCCCGACCAGGTCCAGCCGCCGAAGGACCAGATGACCTTCAGGTTCGGGTACTTGGCCTTCAGCTTGCGGAGCTGGTTGAAGTTGCCGCGCAGCGGCTGGTCCCAGGTGTCGGCCTTGCCGTCCACGGACTGGTCGGCGGTGTACGCCTTGTCGTAGTCGGCGTAGGCGTCGCCGATGGCGCACTTGCCGCCGGTGACGTTGCCGAAGGCGTAGTTGATGTGCGTGATCTTGCCCGCGGAGGCCGAGGTGTCGATGTTCTTCACGTGGTAGTTGCGGCCGTAGACGCCCCACTCGGTGAAGTAGCCCAGCTTGACCGTGTCACCGGGGCCGGGGCCCGGGTCGGTGCCACCGCCCGTCGTGTGCACCTTCACGGCGTCCGAGGCGGGGCCGGTCTGGCCTGCGGTGTCGCGGGCCTGGACGGTGTAGGAGTAGTCCGTGCCCGCGGTCAGGCCGGTGTCCTTGTACGAAGTGCCGGTCACCGTCGTGACCTTGGCGCCGTCGCGCAGCACGTCGTAGTTCTTGATGCCCTTGTCGTCGGTGGCCGCCTTCCAGTCCAGCTGCACCGAGGTGTCGGTGATGCCGGAGGCGGTGGGGGTGCCGGGGGCGCTCGGCGGGTTGTCGCCGGGGACCTGGCCGCCGTCGCAACTGCCGCCGTTGACCGTGCAGTTGGCGGGGGCGCCGGAGCCGGTGCCGTTGAAGCCGAAGGAGACCGAGGCGCCGGGGGCGAGCGTCCCGTTCCAGCCGACGTTCTTCGCGGTCCAGTGGTCGCCGGAGTTGGTGACGGTGGCGTCCCAGGCGGAGGTGACCTTGGTGCCGGAGGGGAAGTCCCACTCGACGGCCCAGGCGCTGATCGAGGTGGTGCCGGTGTTCTTGACGGTCCACTTGCCTTCGAAGCCGCTGCCCCAGTCCTGCGTCTTCGTGTACGCGGCGGTGACCTGGGCGGCGGCGTCGGGTGCCGCCTTCGCCGGGCCGCCCAGGGCGACCAGGGTGGCGAGGGGGAGGAGCAGGGTGGTGAGCCCCGCGACGGTTCGGTGTCGGTGCACGGCTCCGCGTCTGGAGCGAATGTGGATGAAGCGCATTCTGCGCCTCCTCGGGAGAGGTACGGACGTGATGGGGGGTGGAACGGTGGAACCCAACCCTGCGCCGCCCGTGAGCACGCTCCGTCAGGAGCCGCTCACCGCAGTGAGCGTGAGATTAGAAAGGTCTGGACCAGGCGTCAAGAGGTCTGGACCAGGGAAATCGTGGCGGTCCGGCCCGGCCGTCACACCCCCAACTCCTGTGCCAGGACCGCCGCTTGGACCCGGCTGCGCAGCTCCAGCTTGGCGAGGAGTCGGCTGACATGGGTCTTCACCGTGGCCTCCGCCATGGCCAGGCGTCCCGCGATCTCCGCGTTGGACAGCCCCTCGCCGAGACAGGACAGGACCTCGCGCTCGCGCCGGGTGAGGGCGTCGAGGACCGAGCGGTCGGGTGCGTTCTCGCTCCGTACGGGCTTCGGGGAGGCGAACTCGGCGATCAGGCGGCGGGTGACGGCCGGTGCGATCAGGCCCTCGCCGCCCGCCACCGTGCGCACCGCCTCCAGCAGGGCCCGCGCCTCGGTGTTCTTGAGGAGGAAGCCGGCGGCGCCCGCGCGCAGCGCCCCGAAGACGTACTCGTCGAGGTCGAAGGTGGTCAGGACGAGCACGTCCGCGAGCTGTTCGGCGACGATCTGGCGGGTCGCGGAGACCCCGTCGAGGCGCGGCATCTGGACGTCCATGAGGACGACGTCGGGCCGCAGTTCGCGGGCGAGGGCCACCGCCTCCTCGCCGTCCGCGGTCTCTCCCGCCACCTCGATGTCGGGCGCGCTGCGCAGGATCAGGACCAGGCCCGCGCGTACGGCGGACTGGTCCTCGGCGACCAGCACACGGATCAAAACTCTGCTCCTTCGTCTGCGGGGACGACGGGCAGCTGTGCCCGTACGTCCCAGATCTTGCCGCCCGGGACGTCCGGGGCGGGCTCGGGCCCGGCCTCGAAGCTGCCGCCGAGCAGCGCCGTGCGCTCCCGCATGCCGACCAGTCCCGCCCCCGAGCCGGGTGCGCGGGGCCCTTCGGACCGCTCGCCGTAGGGGCTGGTGACGCGGATGCACAGGGCGTCCGCGCGCTGGGTGACGGACACGGAGACGGTGCCGGGGGACGCGTGCTTGAGGGCGTTGGTGAGGGACTCCTGGACGATGCGGTAGGCGGCGAGCTCGACCGGGGCCGGGAGCTTCTGGCCGTCCTCGGGGCGGGCGTCGTCGAGGCGCACGTCGAGGCCGTTGGTGCGGGCGCCCGCGACGAGGGCGGGGAGGCCGTCGAGGGTGGGGGCGGCGGCCGGCTCGCCGTTGTCGTCGGCGGTGTCGCGGAGGATGCCGATGAGGCGGCGCATCTCGGCGAGGCCGTCGACGCTGTTCTCGCGGATGACGGTGAGGGCCTCCCTCGTGGTCCTGGGGTCGTCGAGGGAGAGCGCGGCCGTGGAGTGGATGGCGATGGCGGAGAGGTGGTTGGCGACCATGTCGTGCAGCTCGCGGGCCATCCGGGCGCGCTCGGCGGCGACGGCCTGGGTGCGGTCCATCTCGGCCAGCAGCGCGGTCTGTTCGGCGCGCAGCCGGGCGGCGTCCGCGGCCTCGCGGTGGTTGCGCACGAGGACGCCGGTGGCGGCGGGCGTGAAGGCGACGAGGCCCGTGGCGACGCCGATGAGCAGCGCGTCCGCCGTGTGCCACCAGGCCAGGAAGCCGAGGGTCATGCCGATGGTGATGAGGGCCGTGGTGACGGGGATGCGGCGGGCGGCGGCCGGGGTGCCGTAGACCACGGCCGCGTACATGATGTCCGTGAACATCAGGACGGTGATCAGGTTCCCGGCCGTGAACTGGTCCGCGATCAGCAGCAGGGTGGCGGCGATCAGGGCGGGCTGCGGGGCCGTCCTGCGCAGCAGCTCCAGGCCCGCCATCAGGACGAGCGGCACAAGCAGCCAGGCCCCGCCGACCGGCCGCGACTGCTGCGTGGTCAGGCCGAGCCCCCACAGCGCGAGCCCGCCGAGCAGCCCGACGGCGGCGATGCGCACGTCGTCGCGATGCGGGCGGGGCAGGGGCAGGGGCAGGGCGGCCATGACCTCCATCCAACACGGTGGACGCGGCCCCGACCTCCGCATGCGGGGCGAACCCCGAGTACATCGAAGGATGCAGCCGCACTTCGTCACTGCCGACGACGATCAGGGCCCGGACCGGCGGGAGCCTGGAGAGGTGACCGAGAGGAGCGAGCCGTGATCGTCACACTCATCATCGTCTGCGAGGTCGGCTTCTGGGTGCTGCTGGCCGCCGGCCTGGCCCTGCGCTACTGGGCGAAGAAGCCCCGCGCGAGCGTGGCCGTGCTGCTGTGCGAGCCACTCCTTGAGGTCGTGCTCTTCGTCGTCACCGCGATCGACCTGAAGAACGGCGCCGAGCCGGACTGGAAGCACGGCCTGGCCGCCGTCTACATCGGCTACTCGATCGCGCTCGGCCACTACACGGTCAAGTGGGTGGACGTCCGCGTCGCCCACCGCTTCGCGGGCGGCCCGCCGCCGGTCAAGCTCTACGGCGCCGCCCACGCGGTCAACGAGTGGAAGATCGCCGCCCGCTGGGTGCTCGCCGCGCTGATCGCGATGGGGCTGCTCCAGGGCGCCATCTGGTACGTCGGTCCGGACGGGGCGACCGACTCCCTGCAGCAGTGGCAGCAGCGCATGCTGTTCCTGATCGCCATCAACGTGATCATCGCGCTGAGCTACACGGTCTTCCCGAAGAAGGCGCCCGCCACGGGCGGGAGCGAGCGCCCGAAGTTCCTCAGCAAGCTCTGAGGCCCCGAGCCCTGAGGGCGCCGGACGGGGGCTACCGCTCGCCGCCCGGCACCCACAGCACGTCCCCGACCTCCTTGTTGGCCGTCCTGGCCAGGATGAACAGGAGGTCGGAGAGGCGGTTGAGGTAGGTGGCGGTGAGCGGGTTCATCGTCTCGCCGTGGACTTCGAGCGCCGCCCAGGTGGAGCGCTCCGCCCGCCGCACCACCGTGCACGCCTGGTGCAGCAGGGCGGCGCCGGGGGTGCCGCCGGGCAGGATGAAGCTGCGCAGCTTCTCCAGCTCCTCGTTGAACCGGTCGCAGTCCGCCTCCAGCTTGTCGACGTAGAACTGCTCGACGCGCAGCGGCGGGTACTCGGGTTCCGCCACGACGGGGGTCGACAGGTCGGCGCCGACGTCGAAGAGGTCGTTCTGGACCCGTACGAGGACGGTGACGACCTCCTCGGGAAGGCCGCCGAGCGCGACGGCGGTGCCGATGACGGCGTTGGCCTCGTTGGCGTCGGCGTAGGCGGAGATCCGCAGATCCGTCTTGGCGGTGCGGCTCATGTCCCCGAGGGCGGTCGTGCCCTGGTCGCCGGTCCGGGTGTAGATGCGCGTCAGATTGACCATGCGGCCAGCGTAGTTAGGCTCCGGCCTTCCGGTAGACGCGTGTGCCCACCGTCACGGACAGCGCGGCGAACGCGAGGGTCATCAGGACGCCGTAGAGCATCGCCGTGCTCGCGTAGTCGCCGACGTAGGCGGCCCGCACCGCGTCCACCAGGTAGCGGAACGGCGTGAAGTGCGACAGGACGTCCAGCCAGGCGGGGCCGAGCGCGATCGGCAGCATGAGGCCGGAGAGCAGCATCGAGGGCATGGTCAGCGCGTTGATGACCGGACCGAACTCGTGCGCCTTGTCGACCTTCAGGGCCAGCGCGTACGAGAGCGCGGCGAGCGCCGCCGACAGGAAGGCCACGAAGGCGAACCCGATGAGGATGCCGCCGACCGGCGCCCGCAGCCCCATCGCCACGGCCACGCCGACGAGCAGCACCGACTGGAACACGAACAGCGCCGCGTCCCGCAGCACCCGCCCGAGCAGCAGCGCGAGCCGGCTGACCGGAGTCACCCGCAGCCGCTCGACCACCCCGAACTGCTTCTCGATGATGATCGCGAAGCCGCTGAACGAGGCTCCGAACAGGGCGAGTTGCAGCAGCAGCCCCGGCACCAGGACCTGCCAGGAGTCGCCCCGCGCGCCGAGCGGCAGGTCGGTCAGGAGCGGCCCGAAGAAGAGCAGATAGAGCAGCGGCATCAGGACGCCGAAGAGGATCTGGAACTTGGAGCGCAGCGTCTGGCGGGCATAGCGCCCGAAGACGAGCGCGACGTCGGCGAGGAAGGTCTTCATCACGGTCACACCGCCACCGGGGTCTGGTCCACCGGCGCCGCACCACGGCCGGTGATCGCGAGGAACGTGTCCTGGAGCGGGGCGTCGACCGAGCCGCCGTACCGCAGCTTGAGCGCACTCGGCGTGCCCTCGGCGGCGACAACTCCCTTGTCCACCACGACGATCCGGTCCGCGAGCGCGTCGGCCTCGTCCAGGTAGTGCGTGGTGAGGACGACCGTGGTGCCGTGCGCGTCGCGCAGGCCGCGCACCAGCTGCCACAGGTCGGCGCGGCTGCCCGGGTCGAGCCCCGTGGTCGGCTCGTCGAGGAAGAGGATCTCCGGGCGGTGGGTGAGCCCCATGGCGAGGTCGAGGCGGCGCCGCTGGCCCCCGGAGAGCGCCGCGCACGTGCGGTCGAGCAGCTCGGTGAGGTCCAGGTCGCGCGCCAACTCCTCGGCCCGCACGGCCGCTTGGTCCTTGGGCAGGCGGTAGAGGCGGCCCTGGGTGACCAGCTCCTCGCGTACGGAGACGCTGAGGTCGACGCCGCCGGACTGGGCGACGTACCCGATCCTGCGGCGCACGCCCTGGGGGTCGCGGATCAGGTCGTGGCCCGCGACCGTGGCGGCGCCGCCGGTGGGCGGCAGGAGTGTGGTGAGCATCCGCAGGGTGGTGGTCTTGCCCGCGCCGTTCGGGCCGAGGAAGCCGAGGATCTCGCCCGGCTGTACGCGCAGGTCGATGCCGCGCACGGCGTCGACGGTGCCTTGCCTGGTCCGGAACGTGTGGGCGAGTCCGGCGGTGCTGATGATTGCCATGGCTCAAGAAAAACAGAGCGTCTTAAATTTTGCAATGCCACCAACTTTTGGGATGCCTCCAAGTTTTCAGTGAACCCGGCGACGCCTACGATGAGGGCATGGCAGAGGCACGCGGCGCCAAGGCCGCCGAGGAGCCGCGGGCCGAGGGCCTGCGGGAGCGGAAGAAGCGCCGGACCAGGCAGCACATCTCCGACGTGGCGACGGGGCTGTTCCTGGAGCGCGGCTTCGACGCCGTGACGATCGCGGAGATCGCCGCCGCCGCGGACGTCTCCGTCAACACCGTCTACAACTACTTCCCGGCCAAGGAGGACCTCTTCCTCGACCGGATGGACGGCGTCCAGGGCCGCCTCTCGCGCACGGTGCGCGGCCGCGAGCCGGGGGAGTCGGCGGCCGCCGCCGTGGTGCGCGAGCTGCGCCACGACATCCAGGCCGTGTCGCCCCGGGTCGGACTGGTCGACGGCTACGACCGCTTCATGCACGTGATCAACGGAGCGCCCACCCTCAAGGCCCGCCTCTTCCTCCTCCAGCAGCAGGTGCTCGACTCCATCGTGGCGACGCTGCGCGAGGAGACCGAGGCGGACGAGGGCGACCCCCTGCCCCTGCTCATCGGCGGCCAGCTCGCCTGGGTCGAGAGCGCCCTCGTGCGCTACATCGGCGCGGAGATGATGAAGGGGCGCAAGGCCACCAAGGTGTCCCGCGACGCCCTCGCCCTGCTCGACGAGATGGAGGACCTGCTGAGCGAGAAGGTCCTCAACTACGCGGTGCGCGCGGCCCGATGAGTTCCCCCGGGACCCGCGCGGGCTCATCTCGAGTGTGATGTCCGTCAGATGAGACGTGACGCGCATCTCGAAGCGCCCCACACGGCGGTGACGGCCGCTAAGGTCCGGCAAAGAGCAATGTAAACCGTCGGTAAGTCGGTCAGGGGAGTCGCACAGTGGCACGGAAGCTCGCCGTCATCGGAGCCGGACTCATGGGGTCCGGCATCGCCCAGGTATCCGCCCAGGCGGGCTGGGACGTCGTCCTACGTGACGTCACCGATGAGGCCCTGACCCGTGGCACCGACGGGATCAAGGCGTCGTACGAGAAGTTCGTCGGCAAGGGCAAGCTGGCGGCCGAGGACGCCGAGGCGGCGCTCGCGCGCATCACCACGACCACGGACCTGGACGCGGCGGCCGACGCGGACGTCGTCGTCGAGGCGGTCTTCGAGAAGCTTGAGGTCAAGCACGAGATCTTCCGCACCCTCGACAAGCTGGTGCGCGAGGACGCCGTGCTCGCCTCCAACACCTCCGCCATCCCGATCACCAAGATCGCGGCCGTGACGGAGCGTCCGGAGCGGGTCGTCGGCGCGCACTTCTTCTCGCCGGTCCCGATGATGCAGCTGTGCGAGCTGGTCCGCGGCTACAAGACGAGTGACGAAACCCTCGCCACCACAAGGGAGTTCGCGGAGTCGGTCGGCAAGACCTGCATCGTCGTCAACCGCGACGTCGCCGGGTTCGTGACGACCCGTCTGATCTCGGCGCTCGTCGTCGAGGCCGCCAAGCTGTACGAGTCGGGCGTCGCCACCGCCGAGGACATCGACATCGCCTGCAAGCTCGGCTTCGGGCACGCCATGGGCCCGCTCGCCACCGCCGACCTGACCGGCGTCGACATCCTGCTGCACGCCACCGAGAACATCTACACGGAGTCGCAGGACGAGAAGTTCGCGCCGCCGGAGCTGATGCGCCGGATGGTTGACGCCGGTGACATCGGGCGCAAGAGCGGGCAGGGGTTCTACAAGCACTGACACCGGACGTCACGCCCCGCGGGTCACCTCACGGAGTGAATTCGGTATCGGTTCGCTTACAGACGGCAACTTCTGGCCCCTTGAGCCAGTCAGTTGCAGTGACATACCCAGATCACATGGATACCTCTCGTATCTCGGGGAGCACATATGCACATCAGGGGCGACCAGGCCCAGCTGGTCGTCGGGGGACGCCTCGACGTACGCAGCGCGGCGGACGCCCGTACGGTCCTGCACTCGGCCGTCGACGACGGAGCCGGCGACCTGGTGCTCGACCTGTCCGAACTCGACTCGTGGGACGCCACGGGACTCGGCGTCATCATGGGCGCGCACCGGCGTGCCGGGCGGTGCGGGCGGCGGCTCGTACTGCGCCATGTGCCGCCCCAGATGCAGCGCCTCCTGGTGGCCACCCGACTGCACCGCATCCTCGCGATCGAGGGCGGCATCGGGGTCGAATCGCTCCCCAGAGCCTGAGCACCCACAATCCTCACGAGACTGTGACGTCTCGGGCAGGGCGGTACCCCGCCCTCCCGTAGATACTGAGCAAAGGTCTAGGGTTCGGTCGCCCACCGATATGAGACGAACCCACACGGGGGCACCGGACCAGAAGCGACAGCGCAGTGTGCACAAGGCCGGAGGGGGCCGGGCACACCACGCATCTGGGGGGCTTTGACCATGGACAACGGCATGACTGACGACGGCTCGGCGCGCCGCGGGAGGCGCGATACGCCGTTGACACCCGACTTCGGCCAGCCCGCGCCGGCGCTCGCCCGCACCGTGCAGCTCGTCACGGGCGACTTCCTGCTCACCGTGAACCCCGTCGACGGCAGCGAGATAGAGCCCTGCCCTCCGGGGGAGCGGCCCGAGCGGCCCATGAAGTACGGCGCCGCCGAGCGCGCCGAGCTGCGCCGGGCCGCGGCGCCGCCGCTGCCGCCCGGGCCCGCGCTGCCCCGCATGCCGCTGCTGCAGCGGCAGGAGGAGCGCGAGCGGCTCGTCCGGCTGCTCGCCCGCGGCCGCTCCGTGCGGCTCACCGGACCCGCGGGATCCGGGCGCACCTCGCTGCTCAACGCCGTCGCCGAGGACTGCGCGGACCTCGCGCCCGACGGCATCATCCGCCTCAACGGCCACCACCGCAGCGCGGCCGACCTGCTGTACGACCTCTTCACCTCCGTCTACAACGCGCCGCTGCACCGCCCCGACCGCACCCTGCTGCTCGAACTCGTCCACGACATCGGCGCCGTCGTCGTCCTGGACGACCTGGAGTTCGGCGGGGCCGCCCTGGAGGAGCTGCTCGACGCGACGCCCGAGTGCGCCTTCCTGGTCGCCGCGACGCCCGACGTCGCGGCGCCGTCGCCGGACTCCCACCTCGAAGAGGTCTTCCTCGGCGGGCTCGACCGCAGCGGCGGCCTGGAGCTCCTGGAGCGCGTCGTGGGGCGGGTCCTCACCGACGAGGAGGCGAACTGGGCGGGCGACCTGTGGTTCGAGTCCGAGGGGCTGCCGCTGCGCTTCGTGCAGGCCGGGGCGCTGCTCGCCCAGCGCGACCAGCTGCGCGCCGACCCCAACGCCTTTGACGCGTACGGCGATGACGAGGGGCCCGGCGCCGCTCCGGTCGACGCGCCCTTCGATGCGCGTGTCGACGCGCCTTTCGACGCGCCCTTCGACTCGGACGGCGGCCACGGTTCTCACGATGTGCCGCTGCCCTCGCTCGCCGACGGTGCCGCGCCCGCGGCCCTGCTCGCCTCGCGGCTGAGCCCCTCGGCCCGCGCCACGCTGCGGTTCGCGATGGGGCTCGGCGGCCGGCTGCCGCACCCCGCGCACCTGCCCGCGCTCGTCGGCGACACGCACGCGGACGCCGCCCTGTCCGAGCTGGTCTCCACCGCCCTGGTCACGCCGGTCGGCGCGCACTACCGGCTCGCGGCGGGCGTGCAGGTGCAGTTGGCGGCCGCCGGGTACGCGGACGACGCGGCGGAGCGTGCGCAGACCGCGGCCCAGCACTACGCGTGGTGGGCCGGGCATCCCTCGGTCGGCCCGGAGCGGGTGGCCGGGGAGTCGGACGCGGTGCTTGCCGCGCTGGGGGCTCTGGTCGCGGGTGGTGCCGGAGGTTCTGGTGGTGCCGGTGCCGGTGCCGGTGCCGGTGGCGCAAGCGGCTCGGGCGGCTCAGGCGGCTCGGGCAGTGAGCCCAGCGCGGCCGTCCTGCTGGCCCGTACGGTCGCGCCCGCCTTTGCCGGAGGGCTGAACTGGGGCGCCTGGGAGCGGGCGCTCAGGGCCGGGCAGGAGGCGGCACGGAGCGCGGGCGAGGTCGCCGAAGAGGCGTACTTCCACCATGAGTTGGGCATCCTCGCGCTCTGCGGCGGCCAGCTGGACCGGGCCCGCGCCGAGCTGGAGGCGTCCATCGGGCTGCGCGGCGCCCTCGCCGACAAGCGGGGCATGTTCGCGGGCCGCAGGGCCCTCGCCCTGGTCTCCGACCGCTCGGGCGGCGCGCTGCCGGCCGAGGGCGCGGCGAACGCCTCGACGGGCGGCTCGACGTCGGGGGAGGAGGTGCCCGACGCCCGCTACGAGGAGTCGGCGTCGCCCCCCGGTGGCGTACCGGCGGCGTTCGCGCTGCCCGAGCCCCCCGAGGAGCCGGACACCCTGGTGACCCGGCAGGCGTCCCCGGCCGCGGGCTCCGGCGCCGCACCGACCCGCCGCAGCATCGTGCGCGGCACCCGCCGCAACCTGGTGGCCGCGGGTGCGGGCGCCCTTCTCGCCGCGGTCCTCGGCACCGTGGTGACCCTCGGCGCGACGTCGGACAACGACTCGCCGCCCGAGAAGGTCAAGACGGAGCAGTCCGCGAGCGAGGACAAGGACGGCGGCAAGCTCCCCGCCGACGAGCCCACGGACGACGGCACGAGCGGCCCAGGTGTGCCCGCCCCGGGCACCTCGGGTGAGACTCGGCCCGGCACGAGCGGCGAACCCTCGGAGACACCGTCCGGCACCCCGTCGGACGACCCGACGACGTCGAAGCCCCCGACGTCCTCGAAGCCGCCCACGAGCAAGCCGCCGACGTCCAAGCCGCCGACTTCGAAGCCCCCGACGTCCAAGCCGCCCACGAGCAAGCCCCCGACGTCGCAGCCGCCCACGTCGAAGCCCCCGACGTCGAACCCGCCGACCAGCCAGGCCCCGTCCTCGCCGGACACCTCCACCTCGGCGAGCGGCCCGGCCAGCAGCGCGCCCGCCTCGTCGAGCGCGTCCGCGAGTTCGAGCGCACCGAGCACGTCGGCCTCGTCGGTGATCTGAACCGCGTACGAGAAGAAGGCATACGAGAAGAGGGCGTACGGGAAGAACGCGTACGAGAAGAAGGGGCCGGGTCCTGGTGGACCCGGCCCCTTCCTCGTGCTCAACTGCCTCAGAACAGGCGCAACTTGTCGTCCTCGATGCCGCGCAGCGCGTCGTAGTCCAGGACGGCGCAGTCGATGCCGCGGTCCGTGGCCAGGACGCGGGCCTGCGGCTTGATCTCCTGGGCGGCGAAGACACCCTTGACCGGCGCGAGGTGCGGGTCGCGGTTCAGCAGCTCCAGATAGCGGGTGAGTTGCTCGACCCCGTCGATCTCGCCGCGCCGCTTGATCTCCACCGCGACCGTGCCGCCGTCGGCGTCGCGGCACAGGATGTCGACCGGGCCGATCGCGGTCATGTACTCGCGGCGGATCAGTGAATACCCCTCACCGAGCGTCTCGATCCGGTCGGCGAGGAGCTCCTGAAGGTGTGCTTCCACGCCGTCCTTGATGAGACCGGGATCGACGCCCAGCTCATGCGAGGAGTCGTGCAGGATCTCCTCCATCGTGATGATGAGCTTCTCGCCCGCCTTGTTCACGACGGTCCACACACCGTCGTCGTCCCCCGATCCCTCCTTCAATGTGCAGGGCGGGGACATCCAGTTGAGAGGTTTGTAAGCCCTGTCGTCCGCGTGAATCGAGACACTGCCGTCCGCCTTCACGAGGATCAGACGGGGGGCCGACGGGAGATGGGCTGTGAGCCTGCCCGCGTAGTCCACGGAGCAGCGGGCGATGACGAGACGCATGGTGGGCAACGCTACTCGACACCGGGTGGTGCACGCGATTTCTCCCTTGATCGGCCCCTTCGATCCTGGCCGGTTATGTTCCCAATCTCCTGGTGCGGCCACGTCGGGTTGCCTACCGTATAAGCAGGAGGTCGTCATGCGTGCACGCTGCGTATGTGTGCAATCAGCCTTCTTCCCTGTCCGTCAACCCCCGCTCCCCGGGGGTGCGAGAGGAGAACCCATGTCGCTCGACGTCTCACCGGCACTGTTGGAACAGGCCGAGCGAGGCGAGGTCGACGAAGCAGCTTTCGTCGACTGCGTCCGGACCTCCCTGCCTTACGCATGGGAGATGATCAGCTCCCTGGTGGCCCAGCTGAAGGTCGACGGCGGCGAGTTCGCCGACAACCAGACACCGCCGCCGAACGAGCAGGCGCGCGGCCAGCTGCTGCGCGCGCTCGCGAGTGACGCGATTCGCGGCGCTCTTCAGCGGCACTTCGGTGTGCGGCTCGCCTTCCAGAACTGCCACCGTGTGGCGGTGTTCCCCCTGGATGCGTCCGTGGACGACAGGCTGGCCCGCTTCACGTCGATCAGGGGCCAGCTGCTGAATCAGTCGCCCGAACTGCGGGACTGCTGACGTCTGTTGCTGCCGCTCCGTACGCGGGAGGTGTACTAGTACCGGAGCGGCAGCTCCCCGCCGAGAGGCCCTGACCAGGCACCCCGGCTCTCCGTACCGCTTGCTTCTCCTCTAGGGCCTGTCCGGCGGATCTTGCCGCGGGCGTGGGGTCTGGCACGCCCATCTGCGGCGTTGTCGTCGGTTGCCAACGCTCCGCGTTGTCGCCCTCCTCCGCCTTGCAGCTGCACGCACCAGACCCCACTCATCAGGTGACGAAGAGGCAAGCTCGGAATCATGCGGCCTGATCCGCCGGACAGGCCCTAGCGCAGCTGTGGCAGCACGTCGGCGCCCAGCCTGCGGACGTTCTCCTCCGTCGCCGCGAGGTCGCCCGAGCCCTCGACGAGCAGCGCGAAGCGCGTGATGCCCGTCCGCTCCGAGGTCGCCGCGATCCGGTCGGCACACACCTGGGGGGTCCCCACCGGGTGCAGCCCGCAGAGCAGTTCGGTGTACGCGTGCGGGTCGCGCATCGCACGGGCGCGGCCGTCGACGGTGACATGCGCGTCGAGGCCCTGCTTCAGCCAGCCCGGCATCGCCTTCTGCAGCGACTCCACCGCGTCCAGGCGGCGGTCGGCGATCTGGGCGACGCCGGCGGACACATGGGGTGCGGCCCGGATCTCGTCCGGCGTGCGCCCCGCGGCCCGTGCGTGCCGCTGCCACAGGGCGACCATCTCCGCCTTCTCGTCGTCGCCCACGTGCATGCCGAGCAGCATGGGCAGGCCCCGCTCGGCGGCGCGCCGCACGCTCGCGGGCGAGGTGCAGGCGAGGACCACCTCGGGGCCCTCGGCGTCCGGGCCCGCGCCGTCCGGGCCGGTCGTGAACGCCCCCGCCTCGGTGAGGGCCTCCTGCGGGCGGGGCACGACGGCGACCTCGCGGAAGGAGAAGCGGTCCCCGGTGCCCGCGACGCGGGGCTCGCGCAGCCAGCGCAGCAGCAGGTCGAGGGATTCCGGGTACCCCTGCTCGTACGCCTCCAGGCCGGTGCCGAAGACCTCCAGGTCGACCCAGGGGCCGCCGCGCCCCACGCCGAGCGTGAAGCGCCCGCCGGAGGTGAGGTGCAGCAGCGCGGCCTGCTCGCCGAGTGCGACGGGGTGGGAGGTGGGCAGGACCGTGACGGCCGTGCCGACGCGGATCCGGCGGGTGCGGCCGAGCAGCAGTGCCGCCAGCGTCACGGCGGAGGGGCAGGTGCCGTACGGCACGAAGTGGTGCTCGGCGAGCCAGACGGAGTCGAGCCCCGACTCCTCGGCGACCTCTGCCGAGCGCACCGCGCGGTGCAGTGCTTCCCCCGCTCCCTGGCCCGGGAACTGAGCGGCCAGTACAAATGTTCCTAAGCGCATCGCACTCCTGCCTCCTTGGCGCCGACGCGGGCGCTCCCCCCAAAGGCAACAACGCATGACACGTGCCAAGGGCACGGCTTACCAAGCGGATTGGCGGATTTTCTGCGCAATGGGGGGCGTTCTGTGGTGGTTCGTGAACCACGTCTACCCGTGTCCGCGGCGCGTAGGCTGGTCACCCTCTGATCCCCGGCCATGGCAGTGAGGTGTCCCGTGTCCCCGCGCAGAAACCGCCCGAAGGGCGGCGCAGAGTCCCGGCAGAGCGGGGGCGGCGGATCCGAGCAGGGGGGCCGGTACGGCGGCTTCCAGTCAGCCGAGAGCTGGCAGGGCGAGCAGTGGAGCGTGCGCCATGTGGCGGGCGCCAGCGCCGCCGGGAAGCGCTACCGCTGCCCCGGCTGCGACCAGGAGATCCCCTCGGGGCTCGCGCACGTGGTGGCCTGGCCCGAGCACTCGGGCGTCGACGAGCGCCGGCACTGGCACAAGGCGTGCTGGAACGCGAAGGACCGCCGCACCACGAAGGTGCAGCGGTCCCGTAACGCGCCGAGGTACTAGCCCCGAAGCCGCCTCACACGTCGCGCTTCTCCAGGAGGGCGAAGGCGCCGACCACGGCGGCGACCGTGAGCACGACGAGCACCATCAGCTGGGAGGTGCCGGTCGAGCCGGCGTCGTCCGCGCCGAAGATCTTGGCGAGGGAGTTGATGGCGTTGTAGTCCATCATCTTCTCGGCCAGCGAGCGGGTGGACTCCCAGATCATCAGGAACGCGGGCAGGATCGCGGGCACGAGGACCACGCCGAGCATGGCCGTGATGGCGCCCGCCGAGTGCCGCAGCATGGAGCCGACCGCGAGGGCGAGCACACCCAGCAGCGAGACGTAGAGGCCGCCCTTGAAGACCGTGCCCATCCACGGCTCGTCGCCCGCCTCCGGGCCGCTGTTCACGCCCGAGGCCACCAGGCCGACGAACAGGATGGAGCCCGCGGAGACGATGAAGGCGACCAGGAAGAAGATCAGGATCTTCGCCGCGAGGACGCGGTGGCGCTGCGGGGACGCCGTGAACGTCGTACGGATCATGCCCGTGCCGTACTCGGACGAGGTCACCAGGACGCCGAGCGTGATCAGGCAGATCTGGCCGAGCATCAGGCCGAAGAAGGCCGGGATCGTGAACGGCACCTCCGCGTAGTCGCGCGGGTTCGTGTTCGCCACCGCGAGCAGGCCGATGCCGATGACCAGGAGCAGGAAGATGCCGAGCGTCCACACCGTGGAGCGGACCGACTTGATCTTCGTCCACTCGGAGCTCAGGGCGTTGCCGAGGTGGGTCTTCTTGACCGGGATCGGCGAGGTGTAGGCGTTGTTCATCGCCTGCTGCCAGGCCGAGGGCGGCGCGGGGGCGGCGGGCGGCGGGGCCATCGGGGCGCCGCCCAGCGGGACGGCCGGGGCGCCGTGCGGGGCGGGCGCGCCCTGCGGCGCCATCGCGTACGCCTGCTGCGGGTGCTGCACCTGCTGCGGTTGCTGGGGCTGCGGGGCCTGCTGGGGCTGCGCCTGCGGCTGCTGCTGCGGAGTCGGAGGCGTGGTCATCGCTGGTCCTCGTTGTTGGGCTTGGTCAGGGAGGCGGGGGCGGCCGGGGCCGCCGGAGCGGCGGGCTGGGCCGGGGGAGTCTGCGGCATCGCGAAGGGCTGACCGCCCTGCTGGGGCGGCGGCGGGGCGTACCAGCCGGGCTGGCCCTGGCCGGGCACCGGCATCTGGCCCGGCGGCATCCCGCCGGGCATGCCGCCGGGCAGCGCGCCCTGCGGCACCGGCTCCTGGAGGCCCGTGCGCTGGTCGATGGTCGAGCGGTAGTCGACGGCGCCCTGCGTCATCCGCATGTACGCCTCCTCCAGCGACGCCTGGTGCGGGGAGAGCTCCCACAGGCGTACGTCCGCGCCGTGCGCGAGGTCGCTGATGCGGGGCAGCGGCAGGCCGGTGATCCGCAGCGCGCCGTCCTGCTCGGGCAGCACCTGGCCGCCCGCCTCGGTCAGCGCCGCCGTCAGCTTCTCGCGCGCCTGCGGCTCGCTGTCCGGGGTGCGCACCCGGGCGAAGTCGGCGGAGTTGTGCGAGATGAAGTCCTTGACGCTCATGTCGGCGAGCAGCTGGCCGCGGCCGATCACGATCAGGTGCTCGGCGGTGAGCGCCATCTCACTCATCAGGTGGGAGGAGACGAAGACCGTGCGCCCCTCCGCCGCGAGGGACTTCATCAGGTTGCGGACCCAGAGGATGCCCTCGGGGTCGAGGCCGTTGACCGGCTCGTCGAAGAGCAGCACCTGAGGGTCGCCGAGGAGGGCGGCCGCGATGCCGAGCCGCTGGCCCATGCCGAGCGAGAAGCCCTTGGAGCGCTTCTTCGCCACCTCCTGGAGGCCCACCACGCCGAGCACCTCGTCCACCCGGCGGGCCGGGATGCCGGAGAGCTGCGCGAGGCACAGGAGGTGGTTGCGGGCGTGCCGGCCGCCGTGCACCGCCTTCGCGTCGAGCAGGGCGCCGACCTGCCGCGGCGCGTTCGGCAGCTTGCGGTACGGGTAGCCGCCGATCGTCACCTGGCCCTGGGTGGGCGCGTCGAGCCCGAGGATCATGCGCATCGTCGTGGACTTGCCCGAGCCGTTGGGGCCCAGGAAGCCGGTGACGGTACCGGGCCGCACCTGGAAGGAAAGGTTGTACACGGCTGTCTTGGCGCCGTAGCGCTTCGTCAGGCCGACTGCCTCGATCATTCTCCGCACCCATCGAATGGTTCAGGACGTCGGGGCACACGCCCCCGTAAGGGTTAGGAGGATATCGGGGCGCTGACGGTTCCAGCCAAGAGGAAGTAAAAGACGGTGCAGCGTGCACCTTGGTGACCTTGGCGCGACTGGTCAGACGGACGGGGAGAGGGAGCCTCCGAGGGGCGGCAGGTCGTCGTAGAGGCGCAGCTCCGCCGAGTCGTCCACGTACGGCAGGAAGTCCGTCTGCGGCAGCACCCAGCCCTCCTCGCCGAACAGGCGGGTGCCCTGGGCGCGCAGGGCCGGGTCGCCGCCCGCGCGATGCACCCAGGTCGCGGGGTCCGGGCCGAGCAGCGCGCTCAGCTTGGCGGAGTCCTTCAGGAGCGCGGCGAGGAGGTCCGCCTGGTCGCCGCCGCCCGGCCGGGGCCGGCCCGTCGCGGGGTCGGCCAGGACGCCGTGCGCGCTGAAGTAGATGTACGCGCCGCCGAGCCGCTCCCCGGACGGCATCGTCATGGCGAACTCGCCGCCCGGCAGTATCGCCCGCCGGTAGTCGGGGAACTCGGTGTCGTCGACCGCCTTCAGCTGCGTCGAGTCCAGCCAGGTCACCACGAAGGACGCCTCGGCGGCGCGGTCCACGTACGGGGTGCCCGCGACGTAGCCGGCGGGGCTGATGTGGCCCGAGCAGCCCACCGCGATGCCCCGCACGGTGACCGGGACCATCGGCACGGCGGCCGGGATGCCGAGCCGGGTCAGCTTGTGCGCGACCTGTCCGGGCGAGGCGTTCGAGCCGACGGCGATGACCGGGTGGCGGCGGCCCGTGACGACCTGGCCGAGGTCCGTGAGCGCCTCGTCGAGCCGCTGGTCGCCGCGCTGCTCCTCGACGTACCACTCGCCGAGCCGGAGGCGGCGCACGCCGAGCCGCAGCAGCTCCTCGCCGGTGAGCAGGGAGGGGCCCGGGGTCGGCCGCCCGGGGTAGGTCAGCGGCTCCTGGGCCGGCACGTCGTCCAGGCCCAGTGCCGCGAGGCTTCGGTCCTTCGTCGTCACGGTGACGCCCTTCGGGGTGGTCGCGCGATGGAGGTGCACAGCCTTCCACGCGTGGTCTACCCGTGCTGTGCCCGGGAATCGCGCCGCGTCGGGTGATTGGCCGAAGCGGCTACCGGGCAAGATGCCATCCCATTCTAGGGAGGGGGCGCCAACTCGGCGCAACGGGAGGGGAGTTGAGGGGCGTGGGGGCTTGGTGGGGCGGGGGTGGGCCCCGGGGGCACCCCCGTTAACGGACGTGTGGTCGCTGGTGGGTAGCCGGCCGCTCCGGCCAAGCGCGGGAT
>NZ_JBHYJB010000070.1:0-35750 GCF_042740175.1 Streptomyces sp. NPDC059009
TCATCAAGACCATGAAGGACACCGGCGCCGACATGAGCGTCAAATACAAGGAGACCGCCCGCGGCGGCCTCGCCGTCAACATCATCGAATGCTGATGAGGGTCTGAGTCCGGCTGAGTCCGACTGAGTCCGGCCTGAGTCCGGCCTGAGTACGAGTCGCCCTCTGCCTGTGCAGGGGCGGCCTATCGACATGGCGACCTGGTGAGGACGCGTGACGCCCCCACCGGCAGGTCCCACAAGTCCTCCCGCGCCAGGCCCGTCTTCTCCCAGGCCGCCCGTACCCGCGTCAGCGGTTCCAGGACCGGTTCGGCCGAGAGGAGGAAGGTGCCCCAGTGCATGGGGGCCATGCGGTGGGCGCCGAGGTCGAGGGTGGCCTGGACCGCCTCCTCCGGGTCGCAGTGGACGTCGCGCAGCCACCAGCGCGGGTCGTACGCGCCGATCGGGAGCAGGGCGAGGTCGATGCCGGGATAGCGGGCGCCGATGCGTCCGAACCAGTGGCCGTAGCCGGTGTCGCCCGCGAAGTAGATCCGTCGGCCGTGGGCGTCGGTGAGGACCCAGCCGCCCCACAGCGTGCGGCAGGTGTCCGTCAGGCTGCGCTTGGACCAGTGGTGCGCGGGCACGAAGTCGAAGCGGACGCCGCCGAGTTCGGCGCCCTCCCACCAGTCCAGCTCGATGACGCGGGTGAAGCGGCGCCGGGTGAACCAGCGGGCGAGGCCCGCCGGGACGAGGACGGGGGTGTCGCGCGGGAGCCTTCGGAGGGTGGGGGCGTCCAGGTGGTCGTAGTGGTTGTGGCTGATGACGACCGCGTCGATGGCGGGAAGTGAGGACCAGGCCACGCCCACGGGGGTGACGCGGGCGGGGGTGCCGAGGATCTTGCGGGACCAGACCGGGTCGGTCAGGACCGTGAGGCCGCCGATGCGCACGACCCAACTGGCGTGTCCCGCCCAGGTGACGGCCACGGTGTCGGCATCGACGCGGGGCAGCGGGCCGGGTTCGAAGGGCAGCCGCGGGATGTCCGTGAGCGCCTCGGCGGGCGGGCGCACCGCGCCCTCCCTCGCGAACCTGGCGAGGGCCCGGATCCCGGGCAGCGGCGCGGTGAGCCGGTCGGCGAAGGACTTGGGCCACAGGCGGGGGCGGGGGCGCGTGCCGGTGTCGGGGGCGCGGGCGGGGACCGGGGTGGGGAGGACGTGGAGGGTGGTGCGCCGGGTGTCGGCGGCTCCGCCTGTGGCGGTTTCTGTGGCCGTGCCTGTAGCCGTGCCTGTAGCCGCGCCCGTTCGGTGTGCTCGTTCGGGGTCCGTCGGCTCCAGTGGCTCCAGTGTCTGCTGTCCCGGCTGTGCGCCCTGGGTGCGCTGGGTGCGCTGGGTCTGTTGCGCCTGCTGCGCCTGTTGTGCCTGCTGCGTCATCGAGGAGGCTCCATTCGCTGTGCATCCGCGCGGAGATCGTCGAAGGTCGACCTGAAAATGCTCAACGCTCGTTCGACGTGCGGCAATTCCAGGGGATCCGGTGAGGTGAGCGACTTCATGCACTCCTGAGGGGTGGAGCCGAGGAGCGGTGCCGTGGACAGCCGTACGCGCAGGGCGGCGAGCTCGTCGCCGAAGCGGTGGGCACCCGGTGCGGGCATGCCGAGCCGCTCGCCGAGGTAGTCCTCCAGCTCCTGCGCGTCGCCGACGGAGCGCTCCGCGAGCGCGGGCCGCAGCGGCTCCAGGTCGACGTAGAGGTGGCGGCCCGCGCGGGGCGGCCGGGCGAGGGCGCCGGCGGCGAGCACCGCGTCGCGGACGGCGGCGGCCACGCGCGCGTGCAGCCGGGTCGCCGTGGTGAGGCGCTCGCTGATCTCGTCGGGCTCCCCCAGTGCGTAGGCCGCGGCGGCGGCGACCGGGGCCGCGAGGCGGGCGCCGAGCGCGGTGAGCACATCGAGCGTGCGGGCGCGCAGCGCGGCGCCTTCGGAGGTGGTGGGGAAGCGGGCGACGGCGGCCGGGAGCGCCGGTGGCAGGAACGCACCCGAGAGGTCGCTGAGGACGGTCACCCGGGCGTGGTCCATCTCGGCGGGGCCGATCAGGACGGTGTCGTGCGGGCGGTGCAGTGTGTCGCGCCAGGTCTCGTCGCTGACGATGTGGAGCCCCTCGCCCGCTGCGGCCTCGACCGCCTCGTGCAGGACTTCCGGGGGCGCCACGGTGGCGGTGGGGTCGTCGGCGACGGACAGCACGAGCACCCGTGGGGCGCCGCCCTCGGCGCGGACCCGGCGGACGGTCTCCAACAGGGCGTACGGGTCGGGGACTCCGCCGCACTCCGCCGGGGTCGGCACGTGGTACACGGAGGCGCCGAGCGACCGGGCCTGCGGCGCCCACCACGCGGGGCAGGGGCGCGGCAGCAGGACGTCGCCCCCGCCGAGGGCGGCGGTCAGCGCGAGCAGCAGGACGGGCGCGCCGGGCGCGGCGGCGACCTGGCCCCGCTCCACCGGCAGCCCCCGCCGCGACCAGTACCCGCACGCGGCGTCGAGGAGGGCCGGGTCCCCACCGACGGGTTCGGCCCGGCTCCGCCCCGCCGCGGCGGCGACGGCGGCGGTCAGCTCAGGCAGCACGGGGAGCCCGGGCTCGGGCGCAGGCGGACCGAAACGGACGGGGCCGGTGCCTTTGGGGAGCACGAATACGGAGACGGGGCCCACCTCACCGTCGACGCCCGACTCCGCACGGACAGGGCCCACCTCACCGTCGACGCCCAGCCACACGGGGACGGGGCTCGCCTTCTCGGAGCCAGGCCCTCCAGGGACGGAGCCCGCCCCATCGGCACCCGGCCCCACGCGGTCGGCATCCGCATCGCCGAGGCCCTGCCCCACGTGGTCGGCACCCGCAGCGTCGGCACCCGCTCCATCGCCACCCCGCCCCACAGGAACAGCACCCCCGCCGCCGCCCCCGGACGACGGCCCCGCGGGAGCGGGATCCGCTGGGTCCGGCTCCTCGGGCGTCCCTCGCATGTGTGCCTCCGTGCGGTGGGGACGGCCGGTGGGGGCCGTCCGGTGCGGGCCTCTGGGCTCTGCGTACCCAGGGGGTCGCCACTCCATCTGTCCGAGTGGCGTCAACTGTCCTGATTCACCCCCCGGCGCAGCCGGAGCGCGGCGGCGCCCATGACGCCCGCGATCAGGACGCCGCCGGTGAGGAGAGCGGTGCGGGAGTCCGTGAAGCTGCCGCCCTCCCCCGCGTGCACGCCGTGGCGCACGGGGGTGGAGCGGCTCACGGTGAAGGAGGCGTTCCACTGGCCGTCGCCGGGGCAGTTGCCGTCGACGCCCCAGTCGGACGTGGCGCCCACGGCGTTCGGGCCGCCCTCGAAGTTCCCGGCGGGTGCGATGCGGGCGGTGCCGTTGTAGGCGGGCCCTGCGATGTCGTCGTTGGCGTTGTCGACCAGGTGGAGCTGGGCCGCGCCCTGCTCGAACGCCTGCGAGTTGGCCTCGATGGTCTGGGGCGGCGAGGAGCCGGCCGCGGGGCACGACACGGAGATCGTGACGGTGCCGCCCGGGGCGATGGTGCGGGGGCTGACCTCGGCGGCGGCATCACCGGCGTACGCGGGGGCGGCGGCGAGGCCGAGGAGGGCGAGACCGGTCAGTGGGGCGAGGGCGGTGGCAGCGATGGCAGCGGTGAAGGTGCGCATGAGGCCATCACAGCGCGGCGCCGCCCCGTGCGCGCGGCGACCTGTGGCGAGGTGCGCCGAATGGGCTCAGCCCACCGTCCGCTCGCTCCAATTCTCTGCCCCCGAGGGGTGGGATTTCTCTGCCCCCGAGGGGGTGGGATCACCTCGGGGGCACTCGGGCGCGTCCCCGCAAGCAGGCGCTCAGCCTGTCCCAGGCGCCCGCGCCAGCGACTGCAGCTCCCGTTCGAGCCCCCGGCCCCGGGACGCCACCAGCGCGCCGGCCACGTCCGTGAGCTTGCGGTTCGTCGTCTGGGAGATGCGGCGCAGGACGGCGAACGCCGTGTCCTCGTCGCAGCCCCTGACGTGCATGACGATGCCGCACGCCTGGTCGACCACGGGGCGGTTGCGCAGCGCGGTGCTCAGGTGGTCCAGCTCGGTCAGCGCGGCGCGGTAGTGGCGGTCGCGCACCAGGCCGGTCGTGGCGAGGTCGCCGAGGACCCGGGCCGGGCCGTCGAGCGCGTCGTCAAGGGCGCCGGGGCGGAAGCTGAAAAGGGTGAGCGTGACGGTGAGCCCGGCCCGCAGAAAGGGCAGGGTGACGCTCGCCCGTACGCCGGAGTCGAGGGCCAGGGCGCGGTACTCGGGCCAGCGCGTCTCACGCAGCAGGTCCTCCGCGTCCACGGGGGCGCCGCCCTCGCGCGCGGCCAGGATGGGTCCGCTGCCGGAGCTCAGCTGGACGGCGACGAGCCCGGCCAGGTCGGGATGGGTGACGGCGGTGCGCTCCTCGACGCCGTCGGTGACGGTTGCGCTCGCCCCGCAGCACGCGGTGGTGCAGCGCACCGCCTGCTCGGCGAGTTCGATGATCCCACGTCCCGGCGGCACGGCCTCTGGTGCGAGCAGTTCCGGTTCCGTCTTCGTGGACATGAGCTCTGCCACCTCCTCTCTTTGCGGATTCCCGGTGAGGTGTCGGGGAAACAGGCGCGAGCGGCTACGTTCGTCGCATGGCACCAGCTGATGAGTTCGGCGAGCAGCTCGGCGACTTCATGCGCCGAGTCGGCGAGTTGAGGGCGGCGCGCTCCGTTCCGTCCGAGGATCTGTACACCGTGCTGGACGCGGCGCTCTTCGAACTGGACCACGTGGCCGAGGAGTTGTGGCCGCGTTACGAGCAACTCGTCTCGGGCCGGGGCCCGGGGGCGAACAACACGGACCGGGACGAGCACCAGCTGCTGCGGGCGATCTTCCAGCGGCTGCCGCTCCCGGTCGCCCTGCTGGACCGCGACACCGTGGTACGCCGCATGAACTTCGCCGCCGCGGGCTTCACCGGCGTCCGCGCGGGCTACGCCACCGGCAGGCCGCTGACCGGACTCCTGGTGCACGCCGACCGGGTGGCGTTCCGCTCCCAGGCGGCGGCGGTGGCCCGCGGCGAGGGCGACAGGAGCCTGACGGTGCGCCTGCAGATCCAGCCGCGCACGCCGGTGCGGGTGACCCTGGCGGGGCTGCGTCCCGGCAAGGAGCCGCGCATGGCGGTCCTGGCCGTGCTGCAGCAGGACGTCCCGGCGGCACGCAGGACCGGGCCCGCGCAGGGCGGCGGCCCGGTGCCGGACCTCGACGAGGCGAGCCGGCACGTGGCGCTGACGGACCTGGCGGACACCATGACGGCGACGCTCCTGACGGCTCCCGCGGGCGACCGTGCGGTGGTCCTGGAGGGGGCGGCGAAGGCCCTGTACGAGCGGTTCGCGGACTGGGTGGTGGCCGACGAGGGCGCCCGGCGGCCGCGCCGCGTGGCCGTCCTCGGGCGGGACGACGCGCTCGTGCGGGATGTGCGCGCGCAGGATCCCGCCGCGTGCCCCCTCGTGGTGGAGGCGGCGCGCGGCGGGGGCCTCGCGCTGCAGATCCGCCCGGAGGACCCGGACGGCTTCGGCCGGGACGCCTCCGGCGCGCACGTCCTCGTACGCGCGGAGGTGACGTCCCTGCTGTGCGTGCCGCTGGCGGCGCGGCCCGACGGACCGGTGGAGGGTGTGCTCACGCTCTTCCGGTGCGGGCCGCGCCTCGCGTTCTCGATGGCCGAGGCGAAGGCCGTCGACATGATGTCCCGTCATGTGGCGCTGGCGCTGCGCCGGATCACCTGACGTCGACCACGCCACGTCAGCCGCTGCGCCGCGTCAACCGCTGCGCCGCGTCAACTACGCGGCGTCGCGCATGACTTGCTCGCGCAGCTGTTCGCAGCTGCGGCTGATCAGGCGGGAGACGTGCATCTGGGAGATGCCGAACCGCTCGGCGATGCGGCTCTGTGTCATGTCGTGGAAGAACCGCAGAAAGAGGATGTCCCGTTCGCGCTGGGGCAGTTGGCGCAGGCGCGGGGTGACGGCGACGCGGTCCACGACGACGTCGAGCGCCGGGTCCGGTCCGCCGAGCGCGTCGCGCAGCGCGTATCCGTCCTCGCTGCCGGGGAGTTCGGCGTCGAGGGAGAGCGCGGTGAAGGAGTCGAGCGCCTCCAGGCCGGTCGCCGCGTCCTCCTCGCTCATCTGCGCCTGCTCGGCGATCTCGGCGAGGGTCGGGGCGCGCCCGGAGATGGTGTGGGCCAGGTCGTGGCGGGCGAACCGCACGCGGTTGCGCAGGTCCTGGACGCGGCGCGGCACGTGCAGGGTCCACATGTGGTCGCGGAAGTGGCGCTTGATCTCGCCGGTGATGGTGGGCACGGCGAAGCTCTCGAACGCGGAGCCGCGCCGGGGATCGTAGCGGTCGACGGCCTTGACCAGGCCGAGCGCCGCCACCTGGCGCAGGTCGTCGAAGGACTCGCCGCGGCCGCGGAAGCGGCCGGCCAGCCGGTCGGCCATGGGCAGCCAGACGCGGACGAGTTCGTCGCGCAGTTCGTCGCGCTCCGGCCCCTCGGGCAGGCCGACGAGGCGGCGGAAGTCCGCCGCGGTGTCGGGGGCGTCGTCGTGCGGGTGACGCTTCGAGGCGGATCGCGCGGGCCTCGTGGAGGGCTTCCTGGACGGGTGCGCGGGTGGCGCGGAGGGCTTCGTGGCCGAGTGCGTCGCGGAGTTTCCGGAGGGCCGCGGGCCCGGCTTGGAGACGGACTTCGAGCAGGTGCGTGCGGAGGTCTTCCGGAAGGACGCGGGGGATACGTCGGATCGCATACTGGATCCCAACTCCCTTGTCGGTGCCGTGACATGCGGGTCACCGTGGGAGAGCGCGCGCCGACATGACGGGGCACACCCGGGGTGGGGCCGCAGCCGCTCCCACGGACGTGCCTGTAGGTCCGAAGCACTGTCTTTCCGACTGCCCACGCGAGCCGTCGCCAAACACCGCGGGTCCCCGGGCGGAGCCCGGGAACCCCCTTCCGGCCCTGCCTCTCACAGCGCGCGACGGATGCCGTCCGGCTCGTCGGCGTGCTTCGCGGGCGGCAGCAGCAACTCCTCGTACCGGCCGAGTGCCAGGACAACGCCCAGCATCACGAACGGAATCAACACAGCGAGTACCGCCATGACCCCTTCACCACCAGATACTTGACTGTGGGGGGTGGTGCTGGGGTCCGGGTCTCCCCGCCACCGCGGCACAAACCGGCACAGGTGGTCCGTGTCACAGCGGCGTACGCGGGTACGCGGGAGCGGCGAAGAAACTGACGGATCGAGGCAACGTTGAGAAGGGCCCACGAAGCCATGGCTGAATTCGTGAGGGACGTCATGACGTCGGGCGTCGTGGCGGTGCGCCCCGACGCCTCGCTGGTCGAGGCCGCGCAACTGATGCGGGCGCAGGACATCGGCGATGTCCTGGTGGCGGCAGAGGGGCAGGTCATCGGAGTGCTCACCGACCGGGACATCACTCTCCGCGCCGTCGCCGACGGCGCGGATCCGCTGACGGTCAGCGCGCACGCGGTGTGCAGCCCGAACCCCGTGGTGGTCGGGCCGGACGACGCGGTCGCGACGGCCGTGACCCTGATGCGCGACCACGCGGTGCGGCGGCTGCCCGTCGTCGTGGACGGTGAGGCCGTGGGCATGGTGAGCCTCGGGGACCTGGCCCTCGCCCGGGACCCCGGCTCCGCGCTCGCCGACATCAGCGGCGCGACGCCCGAGGGCGGGCAGTGCGACGGCGTGCTGCCCTGACTAGGGGTTGCGGCCCAGCAGGCAGAGGAGTTTGGTCTGCACGTCGGCGCCCGGCGGCGGCGTCACGGGCGTGGCGAACAGGCCGCTCTTCTCCAACTCGGCCGCATACGGCGTGACTTCCCGTACGGCGAAGTCGACGAGGGCCGCCGGCAGCCGCTCGTCGGCGCCGATGGCCCGGGACAGGTCCCAGGCGTGCACCACCAGGTCGGTGACCATCTGGCCGCAGTAGAAGGCGGCCTGAGTGGCGCCGTACGAGAGCTCGACGGTGCGCTCCAGGGCGTCCGGTTCGCCGAACGCCGCACGGGCGCCGGCCGCCGCGGTGTCCCAGGACGTGACGGGGTCGGGGCCGAGCATGTCGCCGTCGAAGGTGTCGCCCACGACGGCGGGGCTCTCGCCGTCGCGCACCAGCGGGGGCACCCACAGCTGCTCGACCGTGAGGTGGTTGACGAGGTCGCGCACGGCCCAGTCGGCGCACGGCGTGGCCGCGTCCCACTGGTCGGAGCCGATGGCGTGCACCCTCTCGGTGAACAGGTCGAGCGCTTCGCCGTGCCGGGTCAGAATCGGGTTCTCAGGCATACGTTCCATGGTGCGCCTGTGCTGTCGCCGGGACCACAGGGCTTTGGAGCTCGCCCTCGCCCACGCCCCCTCGGCGCTCGCAGGGGGCGCGCCGAAAGTCCCTGCGCACAGGCCAAAAGCCCCTGATAGCGCGTGAAATGCCAGCTTTTACCAATGTTTGCCCATAGACCCCCGAACAGGGACTTAGCCTGACCTAAGTTCCCAAGGAGGTCTTCATGGTCCTGCACGGCTGCGCCCCCGGCGCCCGGGTCCGACTCACGCATGTGACCGTCCCCGCCGGTGAGCGGCTCAGACTCGCCGAGCTGGGCTTCATCCGGGGCGCCGAGCTGCGGGTCCTCGGCCGCGGCGCGACCGGCGGGCTCTTCGTGGGGCTCGGCGACGCGCGCATCGCGCTGGACACGGCCACCGCGCACGACCTGCACGTGAGCCATGCCTGAGACCCCCGCCGCCGTCCTGAACGGAACCCGTACGCTCGCGTCGTGCTGCGCGCCCGCTCCCCCGGCGACACCGCGCGCCCCTGCGGCCACCGTGGCGCTCGTGGGCAACCCCAACGTCGGCAAGTCCACCCTCTTCAACGCCCTCACCGGCGCCCGCCAGCACGTCGGCAACTGGCCCGGCAAGACGGTCCACGTGGCCACCGGCACCTGGCGCTCCGACGGCGCCGAGCTCGCCCTCGTGGACCTGCCCGGCACCTACAGCCTCGTACCACGCTCCCCCGACGAGGAGCTGACCCGCGAGCTGCTCACCGACGACGGCGCGGACGGCGCGGGGCGCCCGGACCTCGTCGTCGTCACCGCCGACGCCGCCGGCCTCGCGCGCAGCCTGTATCTGACCGCCGAGGTCCTGCAGACCGGCGTGCCGTGCGTGGTCGCGCTCACCATGACCGACGTGGCGCGGCGGCGCGGCATCGAGGTCGACGAGGCGGCGCTCGCACGGGAGTTGGGCGTCCCGGTGGTGCCGGTGCAGCCGCGCGGGCGCCGGGGCCTGGACGCGCTCGGCACCGCCGTACGGGAGGAGCTGGCGGCCGGGCGCACGCCGCCCGCTCCCCGCCTCGGCCCCGCCCCGGACGAGTCCGATCCCGAACTGGCGCTCGCCGAGGCCCGGTACGCCTGGGCGCACGCCGTGCTCGCCGCCACCCGCAGCCGCACGCACGGCGGGCGGCTCACGGTCTCCGACCGCGTCGACCGGGTGCTGACCTCGCGCTGGGGCGGCATCCCCTTCTTCCTCGGCGTGATGTGGCTGGTCTTCAACGCCACGACCGCCCTCGCCAAGCCGCTCCAGGACGGGCTCGGCGACTTCGTGTCCGGACCGGTGAGCGACGCGGCGAACGGCCGTCTCGACGCGCTGCACGCGCCGGGCTGGCTGCGCGGGTTCCTGGTCGACGGCCTCATCAACGGCGTCGGCCAGCTCCTCACCTTCGTGCCCCTGATGCTCATCATGTTCGTGCTGCTCGCGGTCCTGGAGGACTCCGGGTACATGGCGCGGGCCGCGTTCATCGTGGACCGCCTGATGCGCCGCCTCGGCCTTCCGGGCCGCGCCTTCCTGCCGATCATCGTGGGCTTCGGCTGCAACGTGCCCGCCCTCGCGGGCCTGCGCATCCTCGGCAACCCGCGCCAGCGGCTGCTGCTCGGCATGCTCATCCCGTACGTGACGTGCAGCGCGCGCCTCACGGTCTACGTCCTGCTCGCGAGCGTCTTCTTCGGCAGCCGGGCCGGGACGGTCGTGTTCGCCATGTACGTCCTCTCGGTCCTCCTCGTCATCGGCGTGGGCATGCTCCTTCGCCACTCCCTCTTCCGCGAACTGCGCGGCGAGGCCCTGGTGTTGGAGCTGCCGCCGTACCGCCTGCCCGCGCCCCGCGTGATCGCGGCGCAGACCTGGCAGAAGCTCCTCGCCTTCCTGAGGACCGCGAGCGGAGTGATCGTCGCGACGGTGACGGCGGTGTGGCTGCTCTCGGCGATCCCGCTGGGCGCGGCGGCCGGGACGGCCTTCGGCGAACCGCCCATCGAGAAGAGCGTGTTCGGCGCCGTCTCCCACACCGCGGCGCCCGTCTTCGCCCCGGCGGGCTTCGACGACTGGCACGCCGCGGCGGCCCTCGGCACGGGCTTCGTGGCGAAGGAGGCCGTGGTGTCGACGGTGGCGCAGACGTACAGCGCGGCCGAACCCGAATCCCCTGACCACGCGGGCACGTTGGGCACGGAGCTGCACGCGACCTTCGACCGCTCCTCCGGGGGCCATCCGATCCCGGCGGTCCTGGCCTTCATGGTGTTCCTGCTCGCGTACACGCCCTGCATGGCGACGATCGCCGCGCAGTGGCAGGAGATGGGCCCGCGCATGACCCTGCTCGCGGCCGGGATCCAGCTGTCGGTGGCCTGGCTGCTCGCGGTGGCGGTGTTCCAGGTGGGGAGCGTGTGGTGGTGAGCCCGGCGTCCGGCCCGCCCCCGAGCCCGCTGCGGCAGGTCCTGGCCGAGGTGCGCGCCACGCAGGGCAGCGTCCGGCCCGCGGACATCGCGGCCCGCGTGGGCGTCGACCCCGACGAGGCCGAGGCGATGATCGACTTCTGGGTGCGGCGGGGCGAGCTGACCCGCGAGGAGGTCAGCGGGGGCTGTCCCCCGGCCGGCTGCGGCGGCTGCGCGCTCGTCCAGGCGTGCGGGGGCGGGGGCCCGGCGGCACGGGCGGCGCACCGCCCGCTGCTCCTGACGGTGCGGCCGGCACGACGGGATCAGGAAACCCCCTCGCTGCGCGCGGCGCCCCTTCCCTACACTCCCCGCCATGGCATGCCGCATCAGTGAACTGATCCTCGACTGCGCCGACCCCGAGCGGCTCGCCGCGTTCTGGAGCGACGTCCTCGGCTACGTCGAACTCGGCCGGGAGGACGACGGAAGCATCGAGATCGGGCCGCCCGACAGGGGCTCAGGCGGCCTGCAGCCCACCCTGGTCCTCAGCCACAGCGACGACCCTCGCCCCGGGAAGCTCCCGCTGCACATAGACGTCAACCCCACCGACCGCGACCAGGACGCCGAGCTGGAGCGGCTGCTCGCCCTCGGCGCCAGACCCGCCGACGTCGGCCAGACCGGCGACGAGAGCTGGCACGTCCTGGCCGACCCCGAGGGCAACGTGTTCTGCCTCCTGCGCGCCCGGCTGGCGGAGAAGCCCTAGCGGGCCCGCTCCACGCGCCGCTCGTCCCAGACCGGCTCCGGCGTCTCGCGGACCTGGCCGTCGCTGCCGAAGACCAGGTAGCGGTCGAAGGCGCGGGCGAACCAGCGGTCGTGCGTGACGGCGAGGACCGTGCCCTGGAACGCCTCGAGGCCCTCCTGCAGCGCCTCGGCCGACTCCAGGTCGAGGTTGTCGGTCGGCTCGTCGAGCAGCAGGGCCGTGCAGCCCGCGAGCTCCAGGAGCAGGATCTGGAAGCGGGCCTGCTGGCCGCCGGAGAGCCGCTCGAAGTTCTGCTCGGCCTGCCCCGTCAGCTCGTAGCGGCGCAGCCGCGACATCGCCGCGCCCCGGTCCTGGGCGTGCTCGCGCCACAGGATGTCGAGCAGCGGGCGTCCGAAGAGCTCGGGGTGGGCGTGGGTCTGCGCGAAGTGGCCGGGCACGACGCGGGCGCCGAGCTTCCACGCGCCCGTGTGCGCGACGGGATGCTCGGAGTCCCCCGCGAGGAGCCGCAGGAAGTGGGACTTGCCGGAGCCGTTGGACCCGAGGACGGCGACCCGCTCCCCGTAGAAGACCTCCAGGTCGAAGGGCTTCATCAGGCCGGTGAGTTCGAGCCCTTCGCAGGTCACGGCCCGGACGCCGGTACGGCCGCCTTGAAGGCGCATGGTGATGTCCTGCTCGCGCGGCGGCTCCGGGGGCGGTCCGGCCTCCTCGAACTTCCGCAGCCGGGTCTGCGCGGCGTGATAGCGGGACGCCATTTCGTGGCTCACGTCGGCGGCCTGGCGCAGCGTGCGCACCAGCTTCTTCAGCTGCTCGTGCTTCTCGTCCCAGCGGCGCCGCAGCTCCTCGAAGCGCGCGAAGCGGGCTTTGCGGGCCTCGTGGTACGTGGCGAAGCTGCCGCCGTGCACCCAGGCGTCGGCGCCGCCGGGGCTCTGCTCGACGCTGATGATCTTCTGGGCGGCGCGGGCGAGGAGCTCCCGGTCGTGCGAGACGAACAGGACGGTCTTGCGGGTCTCCTTGAGCCGCTCCTCCAGCCAGCGCTTTCCCGGTACGTCGAGGTAGTTGTCCGGCTCGTCCAGGAGCAGCACCTCGTCGGTGCCGCGCAGCAGGGCCTCCAGCACGAGCCGCTTCTGCTCGCCGCCGGAGAGGGTGCGGACCTCGCGGAACTGCGCCTTGTCGTACGGGACGCCGAGCGCGGCCGTGGTGCAGATGTCCCAGAGGGTCTCGGCCTCGTACCCCTGCACCTCCGCCCAGTCGGAGAGGGCCTGGGCGTACTGGATCTGGGCGGCCTCGTCGTCGACGGTCATGATCGCGTGCTCGGCGACGTCGACGGCGCGGGCGGCCTCGCGGATGCGGGGCGTGGCGACGGAGACGAGGAGGTCGCGGACAGTCGTCTCGTCGCGCACGGAGCCCACGAACTGCGGCATGACGCCGAGTCCGCCGCTGACCGTGACGGTGCCGCCGTGCGGCTGGAGCTCGCCGGAGATGAGCCTCAGGAGCGTGGTCTTGCCCGCGCCGTTGGCGCCGACGAGGGCGACGACCGAGCCGTCGCCGACGCGGAAGGAGACATCACCGAGAAGGGCCCTCCCGTCGGGGAGGTAGTACTCGATGTGTGCGGCTTCCAGGTATCCCATGAGCGGGATTCTCCGGGGCGGGGCGGGACGGAGGCAAACGCGTTTCCCGGTCCCCGGCCTGCGCCCGGCCACCGGCCGCGCTCCGCCCGCTCCGGACGGGGTCCGCCGGCCCCGGTCGTCGCTAGTCTCGAAGGGACGCCGCCGGGACCGCGAAGGGTCGCCGTCGGCGTACACGTCGGCGTACGAGCAGGGGGGTGCCCCATGGCCCGGTCGGTGAAGAGCGTCTGGGCGGGCGGACTGACCCACACCGGCGTCACGGTCCTCGCCACGACGGCCCCGGCCACGGCCGGTTCGCTGCGGGTGGCGGAGAACGAGGCGATGACCGGGGCGGCGACCTACGGCCCGGTCGCCCCGGACGCCCAGGGCCACCTCCGCTTCCGGATCACGGGCCTGACGGCGGCGACTCGCTACTGGTACGTCGTCGACGACGGCGAGCCGAACACCTCGTACAAGGGGACCTTCCGCACGCACCCCGGCCCGCCCGGCGAGCCGCTCTCCTACATCTTCGGCGCGGCGGGCGACGCCGGGCTCACGGGCGAGGGCGACGAGGCGACGGTCACGCGCGCGGTCAGCAACGGCTTCGTGTTCCCGACGATGGTCCGGCAGTCCCTGGCGGAGCAGTGGTGCTGGTTCTCCCACCTCGGGGACCTGCACTACCGCAACATCAGGACGAACAGCCCGGCGCTGTACCGGGCCGCGTACGACGACAACCTCAACTACAACAAGGGCGTGAACCCGGCGGCGCGGCAGGGCCGGTTCCTGCGCACCCAGGCGGTCACCTACGTCTGGGACGACCACGACTTCGGCCCGAACAACTCCGACCGCACCAACCCGGGCAGGCCCGCGGCCCAGAAGGTCTACCGCGAGTACGTCCCCTCGTACCCCCTGCCCGACCGGGCGGGCATCCACCACTCCTGGCAGGTGGGCCGCGTCCTCTACGTCGCCGCGGACGTCCGCTCCTTCCGCGACCCGAACACGGCACCGGCCCAGCCGTCCAAGACGATGATCGGCCCCAAGCAGAAGGCGTGGCTGGAGGCCCTCCTCACCGGCGCCGGGGCGGCGGGCGCCGAGGTCCTGGTCTGGCAGTCCCCGTCCCGCTGGGTGGGCGGCACCGACACCTGGGACTCGTTCCGCCACGAACGCGAGGAGATGATCCAGCTGTTCGGCGACACGGGCTGGCTGGACCGCATGCTGTTCCTGACGGCCGACATGCACGCCCTGTCGATCTGCTCGGGCCCCCACAACCCGTACGGCCGCTTCCCCATGTTCATGTTCGCGTCCATGGACTCCGGGTCCTGGGACACGGGCAGCGAGTACGACATCGGCTCGGTGGCGGGCCGCCGCCAGTACGGGACGGTGCGCGTCGAGGACGCCGGGGACACCATCACCCTGACGGGGACGGGCTACCACGACGGGACGGCCCGGATGAGCCATGCCGTGCAGGTGCACGTCGGCTAGGGCGTCGGCCGGTGGCCGGCAGCGCATGGCCCCTTCGGCCGCCGGGAGCGGAGCGGGCACGATCAGGGACGGGTGGGGTACCCGAGCCCCATGACAGCCGACGCGCACGACGCGCACCCAGGCACCCGCTCCCGACTGCTCGCCCTCGACAGCCGCCTCTTCCACGCCGTCGCCAGCCGCCACTGGCCCGGCGGGGACCGGCTGCTCCCGCGGCTGAGCCACAGCGCCAACCACGGGGTCCTCTGGTTCGCGGCCGCCGCCGGGATCGCGGCCACCCGGACGCCCCGGGCCCGGCGTGCCGCCGCCCGGGGCACCGCCTCGCTCGCACTCGCCTCCGCCACCATCAACACCCTCGGCAAGCGCTCGGTGCGCAGGCCGCGGCCGCTGCTCGACGCCGTGCCGCTGATACGGCAGTTGAAGCGGCAGCCGCTGACCACGTCGTTCCCCTCGGGGCACTCCGCCTCGGCCGCCGCCTTCGCCACCGGGGTGGCCCTGGAGTCGGGGGCGTGGGGTGCGGCGCTCGCGCCGGTCGCGGCCGGGGTCGCGCTGTCCCGCGTCTACACCGGGGTGCACTTCCCGAGCGATGTGCTCGCCGGGGCGGCGCTCGGGGCGGGTGCCGCGTTCGCCGTACGCGGGCTCGTGCCGACCCGGTCCCAGCTGCCGCCGCCCGGCCGGCCGCGTGCCGACGCCCCCGCGCTGCCCGGCGGGCGGGGGCTCGCCGTGGTCGTCAACGACGGGGCCCGCACCGCAGAGCGTTCGCGCGCCCTGCGCGACGCGCTCCCTCTCGCCTCCTTCACGACCTGCGAACCCGGCGAGCTGGAACGGGAGTTGGAGAAGGCCGTCGAACGGGGGGCGCGGGCGCTCGGCGTGTGCGGGGGCGACGGGTCGGTCAACGCGGCCGTGGGGGTCGCCGTCCGGCACGGTCTGCCTCTCGCCGTGCTGCCCGGCGGTACGTACAACCACTTCGCGTACGACATCGGGGTCGAGGGTCCGCGCGAGCTGAGCCGTGCGGTGGAGTGCGGTGACGCCGTCGCCGTCGACCTCGGCCGCTTCACCACGGAGACGGCGGACGGGCCGCGTCAGGGCCACTTCCTCAACACCCTTTCCCTGGGCGTCTATCCGGACCTCGTGCGGCGCCGTGCCCGCTGGGCGCACCGCGTCGGCGGCTGGCCCGCGGGGGTGCTCGCGGCCGCGCGGGTGCTGCGCGGCGACGGGAAGCCGATGCGCGCCGAGTTCCGGGGGCGCACGCGCGCCCTGTGGCTGCTGTTCGTGGGCAACTGCGTCTACCACCGGCTCGGGCCCGCCCCGGGCCGCCGCTTCGACCTCGCGGACGGCCTGCTCGACGTCCGCCTGGTGCACGGCGGCCGCAGGCCCGGCACCCGGCTGCTCGCGGCCGCGCTCGCCGGGCCCCTCAAGCACTCCCCGGCGCAGGCGGCCGTGCGGATGCGGCGCCTGCGGGTGGACGGCGTCGCGCCGGGCACGGCCATGGCGTACGACGGTGAAGTGGCGCTGATCCAGGGTGAGTTGACGGTGGAGAAGGTGCCCGAGGCGGTCATCGTCTACCGGCCGCTCCCCGGCTAGGGGGATGGAGGGGCCGCACACACGACGTCCATATATTGATACACGTATCTCATTATTCGGCATGGCGGCGTACCGTCTCTCCTGTCACCGCCTCAGCGAATGCGAACGCGAAGGAGCTCGGCCATGCCGAAGGAGACCGCCACCTACACCCACGGACACCACGAGTCCGTGCTGCGCTCCCACACCTGGCGCACCGCCGCCAACTCGGCCGCCTATCTCCTCGACTCGCTGAAGCCGCACATGAAGGTCCTGGACATCGGCTGCGGGCCCGGCACCATCACCGCCGACCTGGCCGAGCTGGTCCCGGACGGGCACGTCACCGGCGTCGACCACGCGCCGGGGATCCTGGACCAGGCCCGCGCGACGGCGGCCGAACGGGGCCTGAAGAACGTCGGGTTCGGCGTCGCGGACGTCCACGAGCTGGACTACCCGGACGACACCTTCTGCGTCGTCCACGCCCACCAGGTGCTCCAGCACGTGGGCGACCCCGTGCGCGCCCTGAGCGAGATGCGGCGGGTCTGCGCCCCCGGCGGGATCGTCGCCGTGCGCGACTCCGACTACGCGGCCATGACCTGGCACCCCGGCTCCCCCGCCATGGACGACTGGCTGGATCTGTACCGCCGCGTCGCCCGCGCCAACGGCGGCGAACCCGACGCCGGCCGTCACCTCAAGTCCTGGGCCCTGCAAGCCGGTTACGCCGAGTCCGCCATCACCTCGACCGCGAGCGCCTGGTGCTACAGCACGCCCGAGGAGCGCGACTGGTGGAGCGGCCTGTGGGCGGACCGCACGGTGGCGTCGGCCTATGCCGAACGGGCCACGGAGGGCGGCCACGCCGACGCCGGTCGGCTGGCGGCGGTCTCGGAGGCGTGGCGGGAGTGGGGACGGCAGCCCGATGGCTGGTTCGCCGTGCTGCACGGGGAGATCCTCTGCCGGAAGTAGGCGCCCCCGGGCGGTGGGCACCCCTGACAGCGCGGTGACGGTCGCGTGACAGCGCAGCGGGCGACCGTGGTGGCACCACGGCGGGAAACGCGCCGCGGGCCGCGCACCACGAGCCTTCAGGAGTTGTCCGCCATGCCCACCTTCCCCACCCCCGAGCCCCTCTCCGTGACCGTCGACATCGTCTTCGGGAACATCCGGTTCGTCGCCTCGGAGCGCGCCGACACCGTCGTCGAGGTCCGGCCGGTCGACCCGTCGCGGGAGCTGGACATCCAGGCCGCCGAGCACGTCACCTTCGAGTTCGGTGACGGCAGGCTGGTCGTCCGGCATCCGAAGCGGCGCACCGTGTTCACCACCAAGTACGGCTCCGTGGACGTGGTGGTGGAGCTGCCGAGCGGGTCCGATGTGCGGGGGGACACCGCTGAAGGGGAGTACGTCGTCAAGGGCGTCGTCGGGGGCTGCCGGCTGCAGAACGCCATCGGGGACATCCGGGTCGGGCAGGCCGACCGGGTGCGGCTGAAGACCACCGCGGGCAAGGTGACCGTCGACCAGGTGCGCGGGCAGGCCGAGGTCAGCGCGAACGGGGACGTCCGGATCCGCCGGGCCGGCGGGACCGCCGTCGTCAAGAATGCCGGTGGGCACTGCTGGATCGGTGCGGCCGACGGCGACGTGAAGGTCAGCTCGGCCATCGGGGACATCACCGTCGACGTGGCGCGTGCCGCGGTCGACGCCAGGACCACCAACGGCAACATCCGTGTGGGGCAGGTGGGTTGTGGCTCGGTCGAGCTCCACTCCGTCATCGGCACAGTGGACGTCGGTGTCCCGCACGGCACCGACGTCCGGCTCGACGCGCACACCTCCATGGGGCGCGTGCACAATCACTTGGCCGGACAGCCCGCCCCGGAGCAGGCGGAGCGGACCGTCAAGGTGCGGGCCCGCAGCAACGCCGGGGGCATCGTCGTCCGCCGGGCCGGGCACCCCACGGCCACGGGGGCCGAGCACCCGACGGTCACGCCTTGAGCGTGGCCTCCGCCAGCTCCTGCCAGTCCGCCTGTCCGCCCTCGCGCATCGCCTCGGCGAACGCCGTCTCGCCGAGGCGCCCCCGCGTCTCCTCCGCGATCCGCGCGGCATCCGGCAGCGAACGGTCCTGCGTGCCGCGCACGGCGTCGCTCGCCGCGAGCAGCTGTACGGCCTGTTCGTCCCGTCCTTGGCGGAGTGCGAGGTCCGCCAACCCGACGAGGACCTGCGCGATCATCGGCAGATGCCCCACCTGGACCACGGCGCGGAACGCCGCCGCCCGGTGCGTGCGGGCCTGGTCGAGGTCGTCCGTGAGGTAGCCGGACAGATCCTCGACCACGGCTCGAAGACCACCCCCGTCGCCCCCGTCGTTCCGCCCCCGGATCGCTGCCAGCTGCGCGCGGGCCCGGTCCGACTCGCCGCGCCACCACGCCAGTTGCGCGATCAGGACCGCCATCGCGTCCAGCGCGTCCGGCCATGTGATCCGGTCCGCGCACCGCTCCGCCTCGGCCAGGGCCGCCTCGCTGGCGCGCTCGTCGCCGAGCAGCCAGTACAGCTGGGCCTGCCGCGCCCGGTGGCCGACCACGTCCTCCGTGGTGCCGAACTCGGTCAGGGTGGCGCTCGCCTGTTCGTAGTACGCGCAGGCGCGGGCGAACTCGCCGCGCAGGGCGAGCCGTTCGGCCAGCGAGGTCAGCGCGAGGGAGGCGCCCCACCGCTCGCCGAGCGCGCGGAACTCGGTGAGGGCCGTCTCGATGTCCGCTTCCGCGTCGCGGAGGCGCGACGCACCTGATGCACCCGGCCCCTCCGGCTCCCCCGACGCGGCGTGGCTCAGCACCAGACGGAACCTGCCGCAGTTGAGCCGGGCCTGCGCCCGCACCCACGGGTCCTCGTCGTCGAGCAGCGCCTCATAGGCGGCCAGGAACTCCGACGGCCCCTTCAGCATCTTCTCCAGCGGCCCGACCAGCGCGATCACCGGGTGGCTGCGGCCGTGCCGGCTGAAGCGGTACGCCTCGTGGATCCACTTCTGCGCCTGCTCCGGACCGCCGAACCCGGACGTCACCAGCATGGCCACCAACGCGTACGCCACCGCCCGCACCTCGTCGGACACCTCACCGGGCAACGAGGCGGCCGCGACGCCCAGTTCGGTGCCCTCGGCCTTGCGCCCGCTGAGGAACCAGTACCAGCCCACCGCGGCGACCAGCCGCATCGCCTCCTGCGCCCGGCCCTCGGCGATGGCGCCCCGCAGGGCGGCCCCGATGTTGTCGTACTCGGCCTCCAGGACGGCCAGCCACTCCAGTTGCTCGGCCCGGCGCAGATGCGGCTCGGCGGTCTCGGCCAGCTCGGTGACGTAGGCGAGGTGCGCCTGGCGTGCCGACTCGGCCTCCCCCGCCTCGACGAGCCGCTGCACCGCGAACTCCCTGATGGTGTTGAGCATCCGGTAGCGCGGCGCGCCCTCCCCGTACGAGCGAAGGAGCGACTTCTCGGTCAGCGCGGTCAGCAGGTCGAGGACGAACTCCCCGTCCGGGCAGACCCGTTCGGCCGCCTCCAGGCTCACGCCGCCGGAGAACACGGACAGGCGGCGCAGCACCGCGCGCTCGTCCTCGCTCAGCAGGTCCCAGCTCCAGTCCACGACCGCGCGCAGCGTCCGGTGCCGGGCGAGCGCCGTGCGGCTGCCGCCGGTCAGCAGCCGGAACCGGTCGTCGAGCCGGTCCGCGAGCTGGTCGACGGACATGGTGCGCAGCCGGGCCGCGGCCAGTTCGATGGCCAGCGGCATGCCGTCGAGGGCACGGCAGATCCGCGCCATCGTCGCCAGGGTCTGTTCGTCGGAGCCGATGCCGCGGCGCACGGCGCCGGCCCGGTCCCGCAGCAGCCGCACCGAGGGTGCGGCGGCGATCTCCGCCGGGTCCGCGTCCTCCGCGGGCAGGGCGAGCGGCTCGACCTGCAGCAGCGCCTCGCCCGTGATGCCGAGCGGTTCCCTGCTGGTGGCCACGATGCGCAGCCGCCTGCACTCCCCCAGGAGCCGGTCCGCGAACGCCGAGACCTCGTCGAGCATGTGCTCGCAGTTGTCCAGGACCAGCAGCATCGCGCGGTCCCGGACCGCGGCGACGAGCCGGTCCACCGCGTCCCCGCCCGGGGCCCCGCCGGGCAGTGCCTGGTCGCGCAGGCCGATCGCGGTCAGCGTGGCCTGCGCCGGGTCGCCGCCCGCCTGCAGCGCGGCCAGCTCCACCAGCCAGGCGCCGTCCGGCAGACCGCCGAGCAGGGTCCGCGCGGCCTCCGTGGCGAGCCGCGTCTTGCCGGAGCCGCCCGCTCCCGTGAGCGTGACGAGGCGGTGTCCGGCGACGAGTTCGGTGACCGCGGCGACCGCGCCGTCCTCACCGCCCTCGCCGTCTCTGCCGACGAAGCTGGTCAGCTCGGCGCGCAGATTCGTCTTCGGGCTCTCCGGCCGGGCGCCCAGCTCGCCGCGCAGCACCGCGGTGTGCAGCGCGGACAGTTCGGCGGAGGGGTCCGCGCCCAGCTCGTCGGCCAGGCACTCGCGCAGCTGCTGGTACGCGGTCAGCGCCTCGGCGGTGCGGCCCGCCTCCGCGAGGCCGCGCATCAGCGCCCCGACGAAGCCCTCCCGCAGCGGATGGCGCGCCACCAGGTCGGTCAGCTCGGTGATCAGTTCCGCACCGCGGCCGAGGCGGGCCTCCGTCTCCATCCGGTCCCCGAGCACGGCGAGATGGCGCTCGGCGAGGGCCGTGACCGCGGCGTCGAACGCCTCGCTGCCCTGCAGCGCGACGCCCTCCATGGCCTCTCCGCGCCACAGGCCGAGGGCCGAGCGCAGCAGCTCCGCGCGGGCCGGGTCCTCGGCGGTACGGGCCTGCGCCACGAGGCGCTCGAAGCGGCTCACGTCCACGGCGTCGGGGTCGACGGCCAGGCGGTAGCCGCCGGACTTCGCCTCCACCGAACCGTCGGGCAGCACCCGGCGCAGCCGGGACACCAGGACCTGTAGCGCGTTCACCGCGTCCGCCGGCGACTGTTCGCCCCAGATCCAGTCGACGAGCCGCGCGCGCGGCACGATCCGGCCGGGCTCCAGCGCGAGCGCCGCGAGCAGCCCGCGCAGCCGGGCGCCGGGCACCTCCACCGCTTCCCCGTCGCCGACCTGCACTTCAAAAGGCCCGAGCATCCCTATTCGCACGCGGTCATCTTGCCGCACGGGCCGCGCCACCGCCTCATCCGTGGCGCGATCCATACGGACGGAGAGCTCCCACAACCGGGCCCGCAACCGGGCACACGGGAGGTTCCTTGCCCCGAATCCTTGTCCCGAACAGGGGCACTCGGTGGGCAGGAGGTAGACAACTATGGTTCCTGTCTTACTGGTTCTTCTTCTGGCCCTGCTGCTCTTCGGGGCGGGCTTCGCGGTGAAGCTCCTCTGGTGGATCGCGGTCGCGGTCCTCGTCGTCTGGCTGCTCGGCTTCCTGATGCGGAGCTCGACGCCGGCGGGCGGCAGGGCGCGGTGGTACCGCTGGTAGACCCGCCGCGGCCAAGGGCCCAGTCCCCGGGCTTCCCCGGGGACTGGGCCCTTGAGCAGCACGGGGACTCAGTCCCTGGGCAGCAGCGGTCCGAGCGGCCCGAGGTCCAGATTCAGGTCCTCGGGCCGCAGTCCGTACCGCTCCCGCAGCTCCGTCATCCGCTCGTCGAGCAGCATCAGGGTCAGCCCGATCCGCTCCTCCTGGTCGGGCGACAGCTCGCCGGTCTCGAAGCGGCGCAGCGCCTGCCGCTCCATGAGCTGACGCAGCAGTTCCACGACGGTGAGGACGAGGGCCACCAAGTCCCGTTCCACGGTCTCCGGTTCGAGGTCCATGGGTCAGTCAGTCCTCCCACGTCCTCGTGGAGCCCCACGGGGACGGGACGCGTTCGCTCACCGAGCTGATGAGGGCCTTCAGATCGATCCGTACGAGATCCACGTCCGCGATCCGCAGGGTCAGGTCGCCGGTGATGACGACGCCGCCCGCGAGCAGCCGGTCGAGGAGGTCGACGAGGGCGACCTCCCGGCGTTCGACGACGGGCTCGGTGACGGTCACGGCGCCACCTCGCCGTCCAGCCCCTCGCCGCCGCTGAAGGAGTACGCGGCCCAGGGGCCCGTCAGCTCCAGGCGCAGGCCCGGCTCGCCGTACTTGCTCCGCTCCACCACCTCGATGAAGGGACCGATGCGCGAACGCTCCACCAGATACGCGGCGTTGAGCACGTTGCGGCCCGGCGCGCGGGAGAGCGTGGCGCTCTGCGGCGGGTGCAGCCGGGCGGCGTCCGCGTGCCGGACGAGCTCGGCGTGCACTCGGCGCGCGAACTCCTCGGCCCGCTCGTCCGCCTGCTCGCGTGCCGTTTGTTGGGTGCGCCGGTGGCGGAGGTAGTCGCGGCCGGTGGTGGGGCGGGAGGTGGTGGGGCGGGAGGTGGTGTTCGGGGACGCGTTCGGGGCCGGGGCTTGGGCCGGGGCCCTGCTCGGGGCCCGGGCCCGGGCCGGGGCCGCTTGGTCGCCGTCGCTCGGCGCGGCGTCGGTGCGGTCCTCCGTCTCGTACACCTTCACGCCCCACTCCACCCGTCCGTCGATCCGCGCCAGCACGGCGGCGAACCGGTCGGCCTCCGCCGTGAGCAGCGCACGTACGCCCTTCTCGTCCCGGAAGACGGTCGCGAGCCGCAGCGGCAGCGGGGCGGTGACGGCGGTGAGCGCGGCGACCACCTTCTCGTGGGCGCGCGCCGTCTCCGTCAGCCAGTCCAGCTCCTCCAGGTGCGCGCGGAGCTGCTGCTCCGCGAAGTCCCGCGCGGGCACGGGCCCGACGACGGCGGTCAGGCCGCCCTCGGTGAGGCAGCGGGGCGCCGCCCCGCCGACTCCGGTGAGCCCCTCGGGGAGCAACCGCTCCCCGAGGGGCCAGCACACCGCGTATACGTACAGCAGGTCATCGCTCATCTCTGCCTCGCTCTTCCAGCTCCTCGAGCTCCGCCAGGCGGTGGCGCAACTCCGCGTTCTCCCGCTTGAGTTCGCCACGGCGCGCCCGCGACGAGAGCGCCGGGTCGGACTCCCACCAGTCGATGCCCATCTCCTTGGCCCGGTCGACGGAGGCGACGACCAGGCGGAGCTTGATGGTCAGGAGCTCGATGTCGAGGAGGTTGACCCGGATGTCCCCGGCGATGACGACGCCCTTGTCCAGGACGCGTTCGAGGATGTCGGCGAGGTTGGCGCTCTCGCCGCGGCCGTAGGGGTCGGGCAGCCGTCCGCCGGGGCGCTGGGGCGTCGTCATCGGCGGCTCCGGCCGCCGCCGGCCGCGACGGGTTCGCGCTCTTCCTCTTCCTCTTCCTCGTTTTCCTCGTTCCGGCCCTCTTCGTCGTACTCGTCCTCGGCGCGGCCCTCGTCGTCCTCGTATGTGGGCTCGTCCTCGTCCTCGAAGTCCTCGGCATCTTCGGCGTCTTCGGGCTCGTCGGACTCTTCGTCCTCGTACGCGGCCTCGTCTTCGCCTTCGTCTTCGTCTTCGTCTTCGTACCGAGGCTCCTCGGAGCGTTCCTCCTCGTCGGGCTCCTCCCCGGTGTCGGATGCCTGTTCTTCCTCTTCCTCCGCCACCGCGTCCTCATGGCTCCGCACGACCTCGCCGTCGCGGATCTCGCCGCGCCAGCCGTCGCTCGCCTCGCCGCGCAGCGAGATGTGCCGGGCGAAGTGCTTCAGGTCGAGGCGGGCCCTGCGGCCCTGGGCACGCCAGATGTTGCCCGTCCGCTCGAACAGGCCCTTGGGGTAGTACTCGATGAGCAGCAGCACCCGGGTCAGGTTGTCGCCGAGCGGGTGGAAGGTGACGACGCCCTTCGTCGTGCCCTTCGCGCCCTCGGACGTCCAGGAGATCCGCTGGTCGGGGACCTGCTCGGTGGTGTGGGCGCGCCAACTGCGCTGGGACCAGAAGACCTTGAGCTTCCAGTCGGAGTCGGTGTCCTGCGCGACCGTGGCGCCCTTGACGCCCTTCGCGAAGGTCGAGAACTCCTGGTACTGGGTCCACTGGTCGTACGCCTCGCGGACGGGGACGCCCACGTCGACGTACTCCATGATGACCGTCGGCTTCTGTCCCGCCCCGCCCTTCTTCTTGCTCTTGCCGCCGAGCCCCTTGAAGGCGCCGACGACCTTGTCCTTGAGGCGGCCGCCGCCGATCTCCACGGCGCTGCGCACCGGGCCCTTGCCCTCGGCGAGCTTCCGGCCGCCCTGGAGCGCCAGGTCGGCGAAGCCGGGGCTGCGGCCCTCGGCGATGTCGTTGAGCCGGTTCGTGGCCGAGCCCAGCTTGTGGCCCACGCCGACCAGCACGCGCTGGGCCTGCGCCATGAGGAACGCCTGAGCCTCTTCCTTGAGGCGGTCGGCGGCAGGGCTGTCCTTGAGGGTCTTCGTGAGGTCAGTCATCGCTGCGGGCCCCCTTCGAGCGGGCGGCCGGCCGTTCGGAGGCGCGCCCCGACGTGGGCTTCCGGCGCGCGGGAGCGCTTCTCGCCGTGGTCTTCTTGGCCGGGGCCCGCTGGGCGGACCTGGGCGCGGACTTGACGGCGGACTTGGCGGGCTTCGCGGCCTTCGCGGTCTTCGCGGACGTGGACTTCGCGGGCTTGGCGGACGTCGCGGCCTTGGGGGCGCGCCGCCTGGAACGGTCGGCCTCGCCGGAGTCACCGGAGTCACCGGACTCGCCGGAGTCCCTCGACGCGTCCTCCGGCCCCTCCGCCTTGCCGGACTTCCCCTCTTCCTCGTCCTCCTCCTCGTCCTCGGACGCCTCCCCGCCCGGCACCACTCCGGCGAGCCGGTCCTGGACGCCGAGCGTGCGGTCGTGCAGACGGTCCGCGAGGCTGTCCATCTGGCGGGTGACGAGGGAGCCCGTCGCGGCCTTGCCCACGCCGCGCACGTCCTCCCTCAACTGGTCACCTATCTCCTTGAACTGCGGGTTCTCGGCCAGTTGCCTGCTCACAAAGGTGCCGATCGCCTTCGGGTCCAGGCTCAGCTTGCGGCCTGCCACCAGCGTCCCCACGGCGAAGGCCAGCTTGGCCTTCTTCGTGCGTCCGAGGACGTACCCCGCGCCTACGGCGAGGCCCAATCCCAGTCGGTTCATGGTCAGATGTCTCGATTCAGAGTCAGAGTTCAGAGTTCAGAGTTCAGAATTCAGAGTCAGATCCGGTCAGAATTCGCGTGCCGGCTCGTGTCGCAGCCGCTCGAGAAGCTCGTCCTCAAGGCGGTCGAAGGTGTCTTCGTCGATCTCACCCGCCGTCAACCGCTCCTCCAGGCGGCCGAGTTCGGCGCGCACGGCGGCCGGGTCGTAGTACTGGCGCTCCGCCTCCGCGACCACCTGCCGCAGCACCCACAAGGTGCCGCGGGCGGGGGCCAGGGGCAGGAGCAGGAGTTCACCGACGAGACCCATGGCGGGCCGTCACTCCGAGGTCCGCCGACCGCTGGCCGCGGGCGTCGCGGGCGTCGCGGGCTCGGACGGCGCGGGGTCGACGAAGCTGTACGGCGGCAGCGGGCCGTGCACCCGCAGGTCCAAGTGCGGCTGGTCGGCGCGCAGTTCCTCGACGGCGGCCAGGAAGCCCTCGGCCGTGTCGCGGTGCACCAGGAAGGAGAGGTTGGCGAGCCAGCCGGTGCTCTCGGGGCCCGCGCTGACCGCGTCCGCCGCCCGTTCGAGGGCCCGGCGCACCTCGACGCCGTCGCTCTCCTCACGCGCCCGTACGGCATGGGTGACCTGCTCGCCGAGCTCCACCTTCTCCTGGTAACTCCCGCCGCCCGCACGCTGGTTGGCGGCGACCATGTCGCGCAGCTCGGGGTTCTCGGCGAGCACCTGGTGCAGCACCGCCTGCTCGTCGTGGCTGGCCTTGACGTTGTACTCGACCCGGCCCGCCAGGGCGTGCAGCCGCTCCTCGTAGTGGTCGGCGCGGTCGGCGAGGACCGTCACGACGGACTCGTCGTCGGGGGCGAGGCTGCCGAAGCGCAGCGGCAGGACGGAGCCCGCGGCGCCCGCCTCGCTCAGGACGCTCTGGTGGGCGAGCAGGTCGCGCCGCTTGGGCCGCAGGTCCTCGGGGGCGTCGCTGACGATCGCCGCGAGCTCGCCGTGTTCCAGGACGCGCACCGGGCGCGGTGGGTCGCCGATGCCTCCCATGCCCTTGGGCAGCGCGGGGTGGGAGCTCGCCGCGATGCCGTAGATGTACGTGCTCACTCCTTCTCCTCCTTACGGCGTGCGGACGACGAGGAGCGCCGCGGGCGCGGCCGCTCCTCCGCCTCGCTCTCCTCGCGGGCCTGCTTGAACGCGTCGGAGATGGTCTCGGCCGCTCCGGAGAGCGCGCCCTTCGACTTGCCGCGGGCGCCGGACTCGGTGAGCTGTCCCATCAGGTCGGGGACGCCGGGGCTCTTGCGCGGTCCCGCTTCCAGGTCGAGGCGGTTGCACGCCTCGGCGAAGCGGAGATAGGTGTCGACGCTGGCGACGACCACGCGCACGTCGACCTTGAGGATCTCGATGCCGACGAGCGAGACGCGCACGAAGGCGTCGATCACCAGACCTCGGTCCAGGATGAGTTCGACGACGTCATACAGGCCGCTGGTGCCGCCTGATCCGCCGCTCTGCTGTGCCGGGACGACGGTCATACCGACCGTTCCTCCTTGCCTTGGGGCATACGGGTGTGGGGAGCGCGCGGTCGGCGGCCTACTGGCCGCCACGACGATGTGGGTCGGCCCGCCCGCGCTCGTAGCGGCCGATCCTGCGGTAGCCGGTGAGCTCTCCTCGCTGGTCGAGGTCCACCTCGTAGCTCGCGAGCAGGCTCATCGTGTCGGGGACCCGGGCCAGTTCGAGCACTTCGACGACCAGGCGCCAGCCGTCCTCGGTGCGTTCGAAGGACGTCACCGCCTCGGCCTCCAGTCCGGTGAGCTCCACCAGCTGGTCGCGCGCCTGGCGCAGCACGGTCCCCGTGTCACGGGGTGCTTTGGGCGTTCGGGATGCTTCAGCCATGGCCACCTCCGGGTCCGGGTCACCAGGAAGGGCCGGGTCAAACACCGAGGGCACGCAGCCTGCGGCGGGCCGGGCCGAGGGCGCGGCCCCGGCTCAGGAGCCCTTCCCAGGGGTTGGTGCGGGCCTGTTCGACGGCGTCGGCGACGCTCCAGCGGCGGGCGCCCATGCCCGGTTCGTCGAGCTGGGCCCAGGCGAGGGGGGTGGCGACGGGCGCGCCCGGCCTGGCCCGCACCGCGTACGGGGCGACGGCGGTCTGCGCGTAGCCGTTGCGCTGCACGTCCAGGTAGAGGCGCTCGCCGCGGTCCTTCTTGCGGGCCGCGGTGGTGAGCTCATCGGGGTGGGCGGCGACGAGGCCGTCGGCGAGGTCCTTGGCGAAGGCCCGGACGTCGTCGACGTCGTGCCGGCCGTCGAGGGGCACCACGATGTGCAGTCCGCGCGAGCCCGTCGTCATGGGCGCGGAGGGCAGGCCCACCTGGTCGAGGCGTTCGCCGAGCAGGTGGGCGGCGGCGCGCACGGCGTCGAAGTCGTCCCCGGACCCGGATCCGGACCCCGCCCCGGACGCGGCCTCGGGCGGGTCGAGGTCGAAGACCAGCCGGTCGGGGAAGTCGAGGTGTCCGGCGCGGGACAGGAAGCGGTGCAGGGTGAGGCATGCCTGGTCGGCGAGGTGGAGGAGGGTGGCGGTGTTGTCGCACACGGTGTGGCGCAGGCTCCCGCCCTCCTTCTTGGGGACCTCGGCCCGGGTGACCCACTCCGGGTAGTGGTCGGGGGTGTCCTTCTGCACGAAGCGGGGCCCGCCCACGCCGTCGGGCAGCCGCTCCAGCATCAGCGGGCGCCCGCGCAGGTGCGGCAGCATGAAGGGCGCGACGGCCCGGTAGTAGGCGACGAGGTCCGCCTTGGTCACCTCGTCGCCGCCCTCCCCCTTGGGGAAGAGGACCTTGTCCGGCCGGTGCAGGTGCACGGTGTGGCGACCCGCCCGTACCGACTGGGTGCCGTTGTCCATGGTGGCTGACTCGCCTCCTCGGTCTGCGGAGTGCTTCTTTCCCGTACGGGTCCGTGGGGCGCTCGTCCCGTTCCCGTACGGGTCCGTGGGCGCCCGTCCCGTCCCCGTACGGGTCCGCGGGGCGCTCTTCTCGTTGAACCCACCTGGTCAGGGGGGTTATCTCCACCCCGTGCCTGGTGGCCCGCCGGAGTGTTCCGGGAGGCTCGCGGCGGGAGCATCGAGCCATGACGAAAACCTCCGGGACCACCCGGATTTCGCGGGCTTCCCGGCCTTCCCGGGTCTCCCGGGTCTCCCGCCGCCCGCCTCCGTACGATCCACTGGGTGCCGACGCGCCTCCGGCGCCCGCTCCCGTCCACGCCGCCTTCGTGCTCTGGCTGGTCGCCGTCGCGGCCGGCGCCTTCGAGACCGTCGTCGCCGTGGTGGACCGGGCCACCGGCGCGGACGGCTCCCTGGGCTCCCTCGGGTCGCTCGCCGGGGGCGTCGCGCTGCGGATGGCGGTGTTCTCGGCGGCCGTGCTGCTCGCCGTGCAGCTGCGGCGCGGCCGGAACTGGGCGCGGTGCGCGCTCACCGTGGGCCTCGGGGTGTTCGGGGCCCTCTCGCTGGTGATCGGGCCCGTCCAGTGGCTGGCCGACGGGCACGGGGTCGGGGACGCGGTCACGGATCTCTCCGTCGCGGACGTGCTGTTCGGGGCGAGCCGGGTGCTGCACCTGGCGGCCGTGCTCACCGCCGTGGTGCTGATGTTCCGGCCCGCCGCGAACGCCTACTTCAAGCGGGCCACGACCGGACGCCGCCCCGGCTCGCTCACCGCACCACCGCCCGCCCGGTGAGCCCCGTCACCGCACCACCGCCTGCTCGGTGAGCAGCCGCGCCGCCGCCGCGATCGACTCGGCGTCGATGCCCGCCGCATGCAGCTGCTCGGCCGGGGAGGCCGAGCCCGGCATGGTGCGCACGGCGAGCCGCACCAGGCGCGGCACGGGGGTGCCGTCGGTGAAGACGTCCAGGACGGCGTCGCCCAGGCCGCCCTCGGGCCGGTGGTCCTCGACGGTGAGCAGACAGCCGGTGCGGGCGGCCGCCTCGCGCAGGGTGCGCTTGTCGACGGGCTTGACGGAGTACAGGTCGACGACGCGTACCTGGATGCCCTCGCGATCGAGCAACTCGGCGGCGGCCAGGGCCTCGTGGACCGTCACGCCCGCCGCGACGACGGTCAGCCGGTCCGCGTCGGACGAGCGCAGCACCTTCGCGCCTCCGACGGGGAACTCCTCGTCGGGCCCGTACAGGACCGGCATGTCCCCGCGGGACGTGCGCAGGTACCGCACCCCCTCGAGGTCCGCCATCGCCGCGACGAGCCGCCCCGTCTGGTGGGCGTCGCACGGGTAGAGGACCGTCGAGCCGTGCACCGCGCGGAACATCGCGAGGTCCTCCAGGCCCATCTGCGAAGGACCGTCCTGTCCGATGGCGCAACCGGCGTGCGAGCCCACCAGGTTGATGCCCGCGCCGCCGACCGCCGCCATCCGTACGAAGTCATGGGCCCGGGAGAGGAAGGCCGCGAACGTCGAGGCGTACGGCACCCAGCCGCGCGCCGCCAACCCCACTGCGGCGGCGACGAGTTGCTGCTCGGCGATGTAGCACTCGAAGAACCGGTCGGGGTGCTCCTTCGCGAAGTACTCGGCGCGCGTCGAGTCGCCGACCTCGCCGTCGAGGGCGACCACGTCGCCGCGCGCGGTGCCGAGGGCGGTGAGGGCCTGCCCGTAGGCGGTGCGGGTGGCGACGGACCCGCCCACCTCGTGGCGGGGCAGCTCCAGGTGACCGGAGCGCACCGCGTGCAACACCCGGGCGGCGGGCGGCCCTTGGACATGGACGTGCACGTCCCGCGCCCCGCCCAGCTCGGCGACGGCCTCCTCCGCGTCGGGCAACGGCTTGCCGTGCATGCCTTCGCGGTCCTCGACGGCGGCGACGCCCCTGCCCTTCAGGGTGCGGGCGAGGATGGCGGTGGGCTGGCCGACGGTGGACTCGGCCTCCTGGAAGGCCCGGTCGATCGCGTCGGGGTCGTGCCCGTCGACGGCGACGACGTGCCAGCCGAAGGCGATCAGACGGCGCGCGTACTCATCGAGGTGCCACTGGTGGCGGGTGGGCCCGCGCTGGCCGAGCCGGTTGACGTCGACGACCGCGGTGAGGTTGTCCAGGTGCTCGTACCCGGCGTGCTCGGCGGCCTCCCACACCGAGCCCTCCGCCAGCTCGCTGTCCCCGCACAACACCCAGACCCGGTACGGGATCCGGTCGAGCCGCTGCCCGGACAGGGCCATCCCGACGCCGACGGGCAGCCCCTGTCCGAGCGAGCCGGTGGCGACCTCGACCCAGGGCAGGCGGCGCGGGGTGGGGTGTCCTTCGAGGCGGCCGCCGAGGGTGCGGAAGGAGAGGAGTTCGTCGTCGTCGATGGCTCCGGCGGCCTTGTAGGCGGCGTAGAGGAGGGGTGAGGCGTGCCCCTTGGAGAGGATGAAGCGGTCGTTGCCGGGGTGTTCGGGCCGGTCGAAGTCGTAGCGGAGGTGCCGGGTGAGCAGCACCGCCATGAGGTCGGCGGCGGACATCGACGAGGTGGGGTGCCCGGATCCGGCGGCGGCCGCGGCTCGGATCGAGTCGACCCGCAACTGCCGGGCGACCTCGGTCACTTCGAGGTTGGCGTGGTTCAGGGGCATGGTCAGCGGTCCTCTCCTTCGGGTCGTTCGTTGCGCTCTTCCTCGGGACGCTCTTCCTCGGGGCGCTCCTCCTCGGGCCGCGGCGGCCCGCCGGGCAGCCGGGCCAATTCCGGCGAGGCCGTGTCCAGGGGCACCGACCACGACCGGACCAGGCCCAACTGGACGTCCTGGCGCGGCAGTACGGCGTCCAAGAGCCAGTCGGCGGCGACCCGCACCCGGTTGCCGGGCATGGCCGCGAGGTGGTAGCCGCGGGTGACGGCCCCGGCGAGCGGCCCGGACAGCGGGATGCCGAGGGGGTTGGCGGCCGCGCGGGCGCCACCGAGGTCGACGGTGAAGCCGAGGTCGTGGTGGCGGTAGGAGCGCCGGTTGCCGAAGCCGAGGGACGCGGCGACGTTGGCGCCGGCGACCTTGCCCTGGCGCCAGGCGTGCTGGGCCGTCATCGGCGTGTACTCCCCCGGCCTGGTCAGATCGGGCACGGCGGCGGCGTCCCCGCACGCGAACACCTCGGGATGCCCCGGCACGTTGAGGTACGGGTCGACGAGCAGCCGCCCGCGCTCGAGCGGCCTGCCGACGCTCGCCATCAGCGGATCGGGCCGCACACCGACGCACCAGATCAGGGTCCGCGCGTCGATGAACTCCCCGTCGTCGAGGAGCACTCCCTCGGGCGTCGCCTCCTTCACGGAGGTGCCGGTGCGCACGTCGACGCCGCGCAGCCGCAGCACGCGGTCGGCGGTTGCGGACAGTCGGCGGTCGAGCTCGGGCAGCACCCGGTCGGCGAGGTCGAGGAGCAGCCAGCGCGGCCGCATCCCGCCGCGCAGCGGATGCCTGCGCACGAGCGCGTCGGTCAACATGGCGCCCTGGGCGGCGAGTTCGACACCGGTGTACCCTCCGCCGACCACGACGAAGGTGCACCTGGACCGGCACTCCGCCGGATCGTCCGCGCCCGCCGCCAGCTCGATCTGCCGGATCACGTGATCGCGCGTGTACAGGGCCTCGGGGATCCCCCGGAACCCGTGCGCGTGCTCGGCGACGCCCGGCACGGGCAGCAGCTTGTGCACGCTCCCGACGGCGAGCACGAGCCGGTCGTACGCCAACTCCCCGCGCCGGCCCTCGGGATCGGTGTACCGCACGGCGTTCCGGTCCAGGTCGACGCCGTCGGCCTCGCCGAGGACGAGGCGTACGCGGGGCAGGGTGCGGCTCAGCGAGACGGTGACCCGGCGGGCTTCCAGGAGGCCCGCGGCGACCTGGGGCAGCAGGGGCAGATAGAGGAAGTAGTCGGTGGGGTTGAGCAGGGTGACGTCGGTGTTGCCGCCCCGGTACCGGCTGAGCCGGGAGAGGGTGCGGGCGGTCTGGTAGCCGGCGAACCCGGCCCCGACGACGACGGTGTGGGACCGGCCTGTGCCACCGCTGCTGCGGTCGGCGCTGCGGCCAGTGGATCGGATCGGGACACGGCTCACGCGATCGCCTCCGGCGCGGTCGGACGGACCTCCCGCGTGCCCTGACCCCGACCTCCCAAACGCGCTGCCGCGACGCGGCAGCGGGCGCAACACGGCGAAGCGCAGCACAACACGGCAGAACACGGCGGAACGCGACGGAGCTGGACGTAGCCCGACGGAACAAGAGGCGGCACAGAGACGGGTTTGAGCCACGCGAGCCCGGATACCCGCACCGAGCTCACCCCGCCCGACCGGTCTCCGGCTCTTCCTCTCCCGCGAGCCGGAGACCGGCCCCATCACGCACGAGGCCGAGGCCCCCTTGAAAGACACCGTCAGCATCGAACCACCCGCCGTCTCCGCCTACACCGTCCCCACGGACGCCCCGGAGGCCGACGGCACCAGCGCCTGGGACACCACCACCATCGTGATCGCGGAGGTCACGGCGGGCGACGCGACCGGCACCGGCTGGACGTACGCGCCCGCGGCCGCCGCCGACGTGGTGCACGAGTGGCTCACACCCGTCCTCACCGGCCGCGACGCCCTCGACATCCCCGCCGCCCACGACGCGATGACGCAGTCCGTGCGCAACACGGGCCGCCAGGGCCTCGCGGGCTGCGCCCTCTCGGCGGTCGACATCGCCCTGTGGGACCTGAAGGCGCGCCTCCTGGAACTCCCTCTCGTACGGCTCCTCGGCGCCGCCCGCGACGACGTCCCCGTGTACGGCAGCGGCGGCTTCACCACGTACCACGACACGCATCTGGCGGCCCAGCTCAACGGCTGGGTGCACGGCCAGCAGATCCCCCGCGTCAAGATCAAGATCGGCGAGAGCTGGGGCCGCGCGGCCGCCCGCGATGTGCACCGGGTGGCCACCGCCCGCGAAGTCATCGGCGACCAGGCCGAGTTGTACGTCGACGCGAACGGCGGTTACACCCGCAAGCAGGCCGTTCGGGTCGGCAAGGCGCTCACCGAGCACGGCGTCGGCTGGTTCGAGGAGCCCGTCTCCTCCGATGACCTGCGTGGACTCGCCCTGGTCCGGGACCACCTGATGTGCGATGTGACGGCGGGCGAGTACGGCTACGACCTGGCGTACTTCGCGCGCATGATCCCCGCGGTGGACTGCCTCCAGGCGGACGCCACCCGCTGCGGCGGCCTCACGGAGTGGCTCCGCGCGGCGGCCCTCGCCCAGGCCCACGGCCTGGAGGTCTCGGCCCACTGCGCCCCGCACATCCACGCCTCGGCGGCGGCCTGCGTCCCGAACCTGCGCCACATCGAGTGGTTCCACGACCACGTGCGCGTCGAGTCCCTCTTCTTCGACGGCGCCCTCGACCCGACGGGCGGCGTGGTCCGCCCCGGCTCCGGCATCGGCCACGGGCTCACGCTGCGCTCGGACGACGTGGAGACGTTCAGGGTGGCGTGAGGACCTTCCGGGTGGCGTGAGGCCACGGCCCGCAGGACCAGGTCCTGTTGGGCCTCTTCCGCCGAGCCCTTTCCGTCGAGCCTTTTCCGTCGAGCCTTTTCCGTCGAGCCCCTCCCCTTGAGCCCCTCCCGTTGAGCCATTTCCGTTGGCGCGGACCGCCCCCGAGCTGCGAGTCTCGGCCCATGGATCCGGCTCTGGAAATCGTTGACGTCCTGCTCATCGGCGGCCGCTCGGGCGCGGGCAAGTCCTCCGGGGGATGGGAGGTCGCGGCGCGGCTGCGGGCCGCGGACGTGGCGCACGCGTTCATCGAGGGCGACGTCCTGGACGCGGTGCACCCGGCGCCCGAAGGCGACCCGGACCGGTCGCTCATCACCGAGCGGAACCTGGCCGCGCTGTGGGCCAACTACGCGGACCTCGGCTGCCGTCGCCTCGTCTACACGAACACGGCGAGTGTGATGGAGAGCGAGGAGTGGATGTTCCTGAAGGCGTTGAGCGGGCCCGGTGGCCGGTATCAGGTACGGGTCACGCGGGCGCTGCTCACGGCGACGGACGCCACCGTCCGGGCGCGGCTGACCGCGCGCGAGCAGGGCTCGGAGCGTGAACAGCAGCTGCGCCGCTCGGCGTTCATGGCGGGCCTGCTGGAGAGGCGGGTACCGGAGGGCACGCCGCGCCATGCCACGGACGGCCGGACCGTCGTGGAGGTGGCCTCCGAAGTGGCCACCTCCTGGCTGGCCCGCACCGGGTGAGCACCCGGTGCGGGCCGGTTGAGCACCGATGACGTCAGCCCCGGTGGTGCGGGGCCTCCGGTCCCGGCGCTCCGGTGCCGGGGGCGGGGGTGGGGGCGGGGCCGGCCGGCGGGGCAGGAGGCGGGGCGGGGACGCCCTGCGCGCCGTCCGGCGGGGTGACCGGAGGGACGACCGGCATGCCGGCCCCTGTCTCCCCGGCCCTCGTCTGCCCGCCGCCCGTCATCGGCGGCACCGTCGTGGGCGGGGCCGTCCTCGTCTCGGTCCGCGGCGGACGCGGCCGTGCCGCCTGGCGCAGCATCATCGCGAAGCCGCCGAGCGCCACGCCCACGATCAGGGCGGCCGCCCAGCCGGGCAGGCCGAGCGCGATCGCGAGGCCCGCCGCGACGACCAGGGCGCCGCCCGCGTACAGGGCGAGGGTGCCGGAGGCCGCGTACAGCTTGGCGGTGCGGCGCTGCTTCTCGGTGTGGGCGCGCACCTCCTCGCGGAGGCAGGCGCTCAGCTCCTCGTGGAGCGAGTCGTGGAGCGACTCCCGGAGCCCGTCCCGTACGGCCTGCTCCAGGGCGCCGTCGACGGTCCCCGCACGCGTGGGGCGCATGCCGGGACCGTCGGTCCCTTCCTTCATGGTGTGCAGCCTGTCGCGTTCAGTCATGGCCGCCGGGTACCCCCGCACCACGGCGCGTAACGAAACGTCGGCCGGGTACCCGCCGGGGCCGCACCCCGATACGGAGGAAGAGGAGCCCGAGGATGACCGAGCGCGAGAACCCCGACCGTCCCGACGACGTCGTGGAGCTCCTCCAGGCCCAACACGCCCGCATCCGCGTCCTGTTCGACGAGGTCGTGGCCGCCGAGGGCAGCGAGCGCGAGCTGTGCGTCAACGAACTCGTCCGGCTCCTCGCGGTGCACGAGACGACGGAGGAGGAGGTCGTCCACCCGTACGCCCGCCGCACCATCGACGGCGGCGACCAGGTGGTCGGCGACCGGCTGCAGGAGGAGCAGCGGGCGAAGCACGCCCTGTCCCGCCTGGACGGCATGGACGTGGACTCCCCTGACTTTCTCGCCCGGTTCGCCGCGCTGCGGCAGGACGTGCTGGCCCACGCGGACTCCGAGGAGCGCCATGAGTTCGCCCATCTGCGGCTGGCCGCGGACCGCTCCCGGCTCGACGTCCTCGCGCGGGCGGTGAAGGCGGCGGAGGCCCTGGCTCCGGCCCGGCCGCACCCCGGCGCGGACACGGCCCTCAAGAACGTGGCGCTCGGCCCGATCGCCGCGGTCGTCGACCGCACCCGCGACACGGTGCGCAGGGTCGCCGACGGGCCCGCCTAGGGCCTGTCCGGCGGATCAGGCCGCATGATTCCGAGCTGTGCCGTCCGTCGCTGGTGAGCGGGCTGTGGTGCGTCGAGATGCAAGGCGG
>NZ_JBHYJB010000071.1:0-2707 GCF_042740175.1 Streptomyces sp. NPDC059009
CGCTAATTCCTGCGCTTCGCGCAGGAATACAACCACGGAATTCCGCTAAAGCGGAATTCGGGCTCTTCGAGCCCACTTGCTAAAAGCATTGCAATCCGCTTCGCGGATTGCGGAAAAGGCAAAAGAATAGGGAGCGAAGCTCCCTATTCTTTCTTGCTTCAGCTGCTGGTGATCAGTCGTCGATTCGGACGGGCATCAGGAGATGCTTGTACCCGTTCCCGGATACATCAGGCCCGTCTGTGAAGGTGCCCGGCTTCAGCCGTTCCGACTTCTGCAGATGCAGGGTGACGGTGTCTCCCTCAAAGGATGCTAGGGCGTTCAGGAGGAAGTCTGGGTTGAACTGAATGCTCTTCAGGTGCAGGTCGTCCAGGGAGCCGTAGGCGACGGTGCTGGGGACGTCCATCCCCCTTCCCTTGAGACGCTCCTTCAGCTCCAGGTGCGGCTCGACAGTTACCTCGGTAGGCCCGTAGGCGAGGGTGCAGGGGACGTTCTTGAGGTCCTTGGCCTGGAGGACTCCCCGGGCCTTCTTCACAGCTCGCACCATGGCCTTGCGGTCGATGCTGAGCGCTGCGGCGCACTCCTTCGGGAACAGACTGCTGTACTTCGGGAAGCAGTCGTCCCAGGGGGCTCCGGTGACCTGTACTTCGCTGAAGGTGAGGGTGACGTACTCCTGGTCCTGGTCCATCCCCACGGCTACAGGGCCGTCGTAGCCCTTCAGGAGCTTGCCGAGGCTGATGAGGATGTCTGCTGGGAGGGTCCCGGTGGCCGGCTCCTCGTTCGCCGCGAACTCTTCCGTCTCGACTTCCGCGACGACAAGACGGTACCGGTCGGTGGCCGCCAGCCTCAGCGTCCTGCCCTCGATGGACATCCTGACGCCCGTGAGACCGGGCAGCGATTCATCCCGTCCCGCCGCGGGCGCTACGCGGCCGAGCTGGGTGAGGAAGTCCTGGCCGTCGACCACAACCCGGATGGGCGCGGCCTTGCGGAGGCTGGGGTACTCCTGCACCGGGTAGGCCGTGATGGGCGTCGTCATGTGCGGGCTGCTCACGACGTCGCCCTCAACCCTGACAGGCATCTGTGCTGCTACCGACGGCGTTTCTCCGGCCGCGAAAGCGCTGAGAACCTTCTTGAGTTCCTTGTGGTCCAGCAGACTGATGCCCCGCTCCGTCACTTCTGCCCCGGATACAGATACCGAGATAACGGTGTCGAAGCTCGTCGCCCGGAGGGTGACTTCGCTTTCACTGCATTCGACGATTACGCCGCCGAGTGACGGCTTACTCGGCCGTGCAGGCATTCCAATCTCGATGAGATTCAGCGCGTTCTTCAGGCTCTTGTGAGGCGCCGTGAAATTCGCCCGTCCCATGGATGCGTTCACTTGTACTCCCTTGTCTGGAGTGCAGGAGGATTTCGGTTTGCCGGTGATCTGCCACTGACCTGCCGACATAAGAACAGTATAGGGGTTCAATCACGAATATGAGGCGACGCGCCGAGATTAGGCAGGCCAACATCAACGCACTCGGGGGCGCGGCTCGGTGGCCACTCTGCCCGATCAGTGCGGAGCACTGCGGGCGCGCGGGAACGGCAGCGCGGAGCGCTCAAGTCGGGCGCGGAGCGCCGGACTTGCTCGGCCGGGATCGCTGTGCGGGGAGCGCGGAGCGCTCTGTCCGGGCGCGGAGCGTCCGGCCGCACGAGCCGCGGAGCGGCTCCCCGTGGGTGACCACCGGGCCGCGCCCCCGAGTGAAGGGTCTTCTAGTCGCTGTGCTGCTCCTGGCCTGTCGGGCGCTGCGCCCCCATGTCGTACCAGTCCTCAACTGGCCTACCGGGGTCAGCTGTTGATGTGCGCAGTGCACGTCTGTAGAAACTGGATTTTCTACCTGATTCGGTGCATGTCGACTTGACGTCGTGACTTAACTCCTATACTGTTTTCTCGTTCGCTCGCTAAGTTCCATGCGACTCACGCAACTTGCCCGATAGCATGAACTGGCGTTACACGACGTGGCCGTGAGGCCCCGTCAGAGAGGAGAGACGCGATGGACGAGGTAACCCCTTCGCCCGGTGAGCAGGAGGCCCCCGCTGCTCCCTCTCAAAGGGGGGATCGCTGGAGCCAGCTCCGCGAGCGCCGGAAGAACGCGGGCAAAAACCGCAGCGCTGGCGAGTGGCTCGACCTGAGCATCTCCGCCGCGACGACGGCCGGCACCTACGCGCTCATCGCCCTCGGCTTCAGCGCCTCGTACAGCACGATCCGCGCCATCGCACGGGAGAAAGGGCACTTCAGCGACGGCATGTCGCACATCGTCCCCATCTCCTTCGAGGGCGGCATCATCATCCTGTCGCTCCACGTCATCCGCGAAGCCCGCAAGGGCCGCCGCGCCCTGGTGCTGCGCCTCCTGGTCGCGCTCGGCGCCCTCGCCACACTGATCACCAACGGCAAGGCGAACGCCGACGGCATCGAGGGCTCCATCACCCACATCGTGCCCGTCGCCATGTTCATCATCTGCTTCGAGTACCTCATCCACAGCGCCCGCAAGAAGGCGCTGGAGGACATGGGACTCCTGCCCCCGCCCCTCGCCAGCCTCCGGGGCGTCGAGTGGCTCCTGGACACCGTCAACGCCTTCGCCCGGTGGCGCCTGATGGCCCTGCACAACATCGACAGCCCCGAACAGGCCATGTGGGTCCGCCAGACCCTGCTCATCCGCAAGGCCGAGCT
>NZ_JBHYJB010000071.1:2804-15787 GCF_042740175.1 Streptomyces sp. NPDC059009
GCCTTCGCCCGGTGGCGCCTGATGGCCCTGCACAACATCGACAGCCCCGAACAGGCCATGTGGGTCCGCCAGACCCTGCTCATCCGCAAGGCCGAGCTCAAGGCCGAGCACGGCGGCAGCTGGAGCGATGTCCCCAAGCACATCCGCCTCGGCATGCGCACGACGGTCCTCGCCGAGGGCGAGCGCCGCTTCCGCACCTCCGAGCAGACCCCCGGCCGCTACAGCGCGCTCGCCGCCGAGCTCGCCCAGCCCGCGGCCCCCGTGCCCGCCCAACGCACCGACAGCCCTCAGCTCGACTCCGCAAAGGCGCCCCGCCCTCAGCTGGAGAACCACGACGAACAGACCTCCCTGCCCCCCGGCAGCACCACGGCGAGCGTCCCCGAGGGCGATGTCCCCGAGCCCATGACCACGCCGACCATGACGGGCGCCGTCATCCCCTGTGTCGAGACGCGCAGCGAGCGGGAGGACCGTGAGGACCTTGAGGCGCAGAACCTGAGCGAGGCGAATTACAAGAGGACGGTGGAGCTCGTCTACGCCGCCGTCGAGAGCGGACGTCCGGTGACTCCCCCGGACATCGCACGGCAGCACGAGGTCGTCCTGCGGACCGTGCAACGGCACTTCAAGCGGATGGAGCGCGAGGGACTCCTCCCCGAGGGAGTCCTCTCCCAGAGCTGACCCTCTCTCCAGCGGTAGGCCGGGCGCAGATGCTGCGCCCGGCCTACCGCTTTCCTGTGGCCCCAGTAACTCCGCGGATCCGGGCGCGTTGTCCGCTGAGATGAACAACAGCGGGATTGACCTCGACGCAGCCTGGGACCTCCTCGACGACCAGGAGGAGCGCGTCCCTCTCCTCACCGCGGGCGAGGTTCACGCGGCCGTCACCCTGGCGCACTGGCTCGCTGCCCACGACGACGGCGAGGCCGGTGAGCTCGCGGCCGCCTTCGTCACGCAGATCGCCGGCCGTCTGGCTGTACCTGGTTGATCCTCACGACGTTCCACCGCAGCGCCCTCGCGGGCACCCCGGATCGGACTTCGAACGGTCGTACCATCAGGGCGTGGCGACGTACGACTTCCCTCAGCGGCTGACCGAGGCTCAGGACGAGCTCGACCAGGTCCGCGCCGAGCTTCAGCCTCTCCTGCAGCGGCTCCCGTGGTCGGTTGAGCCCATGGACTCCTGGGAGAGCCACGACAACGCATGGCGGAAAGTCTCCCGGCCCGTCTCCCCCGGCTGGGATGAGGGCGACCGGGAAACCGTCGACCGACTGCGAGCCCGTGAGGTCAAACTCGCCGAGCTGATCGTGACCCACCCCTGGTGGGACGAGCTGCCCCGGGACACCGTGCCGTCCGCTCGCGACGCGCTGAAGCACCACCGTGAACAGCCTCAAGAGGCCGGAGCCTAGGCGACCGGCCCTTGCAGCTCGTTCCACAGCGAGTAGAGGTCCGTACCGTAGGAGAACGAGCCGACCCAGCCGGAATCCGCCTGTGCGAAGCGCTGCAGGGACTTGCGCAGCAGCACCTCGTCCCCGTGGAGCCGGGTGTGCACCACGACGTTCGCGGACGGCTCGCCGCTGCTGTCCCACCACGCCGGGGTCTCCCCGTCGTCGTCGATGGGCGTCGGGTAGTGCTCAACGAAGCGCACCGGCAGGAACGGCCCGAACCCTGTGAACTCCACCCCCACATGCCCCTCTCGCGGGCCCACACGCAGGCTCGTCAACGAGAACAGCTCACCTACGCCCGGCACCGCTGCGGCCCGGAATCCGTGATCGCGGTAGATCGCGCCGAGGTAGCCCTCAGACGGCTCGTCCATCGTGCCGACCTTGTCGTAGAACTCGATGCGTACTCCGAGAATCGCCATACGAAGATCCTGGCATCCCCGCCCTCGCCCCAACTCCCGTACCAGCAAAGCTGATCGGACATCAGCGCCCTGCGCAGCGCCGCCTCGCTGCGGTCAGGGGCGCGGTCGGGGGTATCGCCACATCTTCCCCAGGAAGCTAAATTCGAATGCGTGAGCGATTTTCAGAACGCGGAGAGGGCCCCCGCCCCGGGCGACGAGGGTGACGTCCGCGCGTACACGCCCTATCAGGTGGTCAGCTTCGTCCTGCGCGTCGACGGGCAGCCGTTCCGCGCCGTCGCCAGCGCTCACCACGACGCCCCCGACGGGCGCCGCGCCTATCGACTGCACCTCTGGCCGTCGCCTCGCACGGCGCCGCACGGCTGGTACTGGTGGGATCCCGAACGCATGACCCGTCGCGATAGACGCAGGTCAACCGACTAGACTCGAACAAGTGAACGATTCTCTTCCGCTTACCCGCCTCGACATGCTGCGCTTCCTGGAGCGGGTCCAGCTCGGCGACCTGCAGCGCACCCGCCGCTGGATCGCGGACGAGGAACGGCGCCAGGCCGAGCGGCAGCGTGGCGAGCAGGTTCGGCCGCCCGCGCCGGACTGGCTGATCGAGATGTCACTGAACGGGCGCTCCCCCCTGTACATCCATGCCGGGGACTGCCACATGGCAGGCAAACGATCAAAGGCCATCACCCGCGAGCAGGCCCGCGACGCCCTGAACCAGCAGGTCCCGGCCTGCTCCCACTGCAACCCGGACACCGAGCTCGGGCTCCTGGGCTAGGGCCCACTCCCGTGCTCCCCGCTGCACCGGGTCAGTAGCTGTGTCAGAACCTTCAAGACCGGGGTGCAGCAGCGTCGGAACCATCGAAAGAAGGGAGCGCCTTGTCTCAGCTCGGGGCAGGTAGGTAGATCATCACGCCCCCCACGATTGCCTCACACCGAGTGTCGGCGGGAAGGCGCTCGATCACCCGGACCCTCTGAGCCTGTTGAGTCAGAAGGGCTCGCCGGAAATGGTCCCGGCCGTAGAGCAGCGTGCCCACCTGATCCACAGTGCCCGTCAGGCAGACCACGGGGTCCGCCACGAACCGCCCTCCATCCTGCTCACCGACCTGAAGTTCGGCAGCATTGGCCGCTGTCGCCCCCGACTCCTCCGGGGTCTGACAGTCGGGGCACAGTACGAGTGACAGACGCCCTCCCGTCCACTTCCCGCTCCAGTCGCTGGCCTTCGTCAGATCACGCGGAGCCCGTTGGCCGCAGCGCCCACATCGCAGTGCGTTTCCCATGCCTGGTTCAACGCGTGCCCCGTCCGGGCGGCACGCGGGTAGCGCGTCGAAGAGGAAACCATCGAATCCCAGGTTCTGACACAGCTACTCACCGTCCGGACGGACGCGTGCGGCACGCCGCCGACCCGGCATCGCCCTAGCATCGACATACCTGGTCACCCGCGAGGGAGCACCCCATGCCCCGGCCCATCTGGAACGGATACATCTCCTTCGGCCTGGTCAGCGTGCCCACCCGCGTCTACCCCGCGACCGAGCCGCGCGCCGTCCCGCTCCACCTCATCCACGCCGACGACCACAGCCGCGTGCGGCTGCGCCGCGTATGTGAGCTCGACGGCCAGGAGGTGGCCCGCCACGACATCACCCGCGGCTACGAGACCCCCTCCGGCATCATCCCGGTCAGCGACGCCGACCTCGACTCCCTTCCCCTGCCCACGGCGCGCGCCATCGAGCTCGTCGCCGTCGTCCCCGCCTCCCGGATCACACCGCTTCAGGTGGGCGCGGCCTCGTACTACCTCGGCACCGACGACAGCCCGGCGGCCGCCAAACCGTACGTGCTCCTGCGCGAGGCCCTCCGGCGCCAGGACTCCGTGGCCATCGTCAAGTTCGCCTTTCGCGACCGCGAGCGGCTCGGCATGCTCCGCGCGATCGATGACACGCTGACGCTCCATGCGTTGCGCTGGGGCGATGAACTCCGCGAGCCCACCGCCGACTTGGCGCCCGCCCACCAGGCCCAGGACCTCGACGAGGACGAGGTGCTCGCCGCGCTCGATCTCGTCGACATGCTCTCCGTCGACTCCCTCGACGACGTCCCCGACCTTCACGACCACTACCGCGAGGCGCTCCAGGAGCTCATCGCTGACAAGGCCCGCGGCCGCGCGCCCGCCGGCGCCGACGAGCAGCCCGTGGGCGGCCGTGTCGTCGACCTCATGGCCGCCCTGCAGCAGAGCGTCCAGGACGCCCGCACCGCGCGCGGCGAGACCGGCCCCGGTGACTCCGACGAGGCGGCCGTGCACGCGCTCACCGCGCACACCCGGAAGAAGACGGTGTCGAAGAAGGCTCCGGTGAAGAAGGCGGCCGCGAAGAAGACCACGTCGAAGCGTGCCGCCAAGAAGCCGCCGCGAAGTGCCTGACGCTCCCTAGGCCAGCCCCGGCCAACCGGAGGTGAAGCGGGCAAGCTGCGCCCGCTGGTGGCGCTCCTCGCGCAGGACTTCCTCGAGCGCCCGTCTGTCCAGGTAGGTCTCGACGGCACCGAGGACCAGGCGCTGCAGCTCGTCCGGGTCCAGGCCCTCGACTTCCCACTGCACCGGATACTGCGGGTCGTATCCGTGCCGCCGAGCCCAGGCAGGCCAGCGCGGGTCGCGCGCCTTGCCCTCCGTGGGCAGCAGGGCGTAGGACTCGACCTGCTCCCGGGTCAGGAGCACCCGTTCCACCCGCGCCCAGCATCCCGTACGGGCCACCCAGTCCCGCTCGACGTCCTCTCCCGAGCAGTCCCAGTCCCCGACGTACAGCAGCACCGCGGGCCGCGGATCGGCGGCCGTACGCCGCTTCACCAACTGCGCATACGGCTCGCTCGCGAAGCCGCGCACGATCAGCACGGGCACGCCCAACTCGTCGAGCCACGACGCGAACAGGGACCTCAGCGTGTCCTTCTCCGCGCACACGTACAGCGCGAGAGGCTGCCCGGTCGTACGGTCCAGCCGGAACAGCTCCGGTATCTGCGCGACCAGCTCGTTCGCGTCCGCCCACGCGCGCGGCACGTGCACTCTGCGCGTGGTGTCGACGAGATCCGGCCCATCCCCCGCACGCCGAGACGCGGCCAGGTGCGAAGACAGCTTCCGGTACGCCCACGGCCGGTGAACGATCGCGCCCTCTGTCACCAGGCGGTAGTAGAGCTGGCGCAGCGTCACCGCCGTGTCGTACTCAGCGTCGATCTGCCGGGCACGCTCCACCACGCGCTCCCACACGATGGCCATACAGGTACAAGTACCCGCCCGTCACCCTGTGGGAGCCCAGTCCGTCAATCTGCCTCGTCAGACCTTGCGGACGCAGGTCTCGGGGATCTGCCCGCCCCTGACGAGGTACCAATCGCTGCCGCTCCGGCCGCACTTGAAGTAGCTGTTGCCGCCCCGGTTGAAGGTCATCACGCAGGACCGCAGCCGGTCGCCCTTGTGTACGTAGTGATCCACCGGGGAGTTCGGCGTGGCGTTCTCGTCGTTCGGAGGGCGACGCACCGCAACGGTCTTCCCGGTGACCACGAGGTTCGTGCACTTCGCAGCTGCCTGGCCCGTCGGCTGCGCAGCAGCAGCCACGGCCTGCGATCCGGTCAGGACACCAGCGGCAACGACGGCTGCGGCCGCCACATTGATCAACTTTTTCATGATCGGCCAACTTCGGAACCTGGTGGCTGTCACGGCCTGCCAAGGAAGATCACCCGACTGTGCGGCCGGACCGCGCTCGGGCCGGATCACGCTCGGAGGCTGGTGGCGATCCATCCGGGGAGGTCTCGGAGCGGGGCGTCGTGGTCGATGACGTACGCCGTTCCGGCCACGACCGAGCCGGGTCCGATGAGGTACCCGCCGCTACGGCGGCCGGGTCCCCTGACGTCGATGCCCGGCCCGAGCGCGGTCCGGCCGCCCGACGAACTGCCGATGGTGCAGCCCTCCGGTGCCCGGAAGTACAGGTGCAGGCCCCCGCTCGGGGTCCGCACCGTGAGCGTGTCGGGCCACGGTTCGCCCCGCGCTGCGCACCGTGCGGCGAGCACCGCCTGGCCGTCGTCCTCGACGTCCAGGTCGAGCGCGACGATGGCGGAGGCTCTGCAGCCGACGCCGATGTTGTCGCCGTCGCACCAGAGTTGGCGGACGCGGCCGGGGTCGGTGAGGCACCGCGTGCTCCATCCGCCGGCCGTCGGCCGTCGACCGCCCGGCGGCAGGGGGAACACCCCGAGGCCGCGCTGGGCAAGGTCGACGGCTGCGGCCGTGGTCGACGTCAGCAAGCGCACTGGTAGTCGTATTCGGCGCCCGCGGCCCCGCACTCGCAGCAGTGATGCGGGTCGCCGTAGTGCCCGCAGTCGCAGTCCTCCTGTAGCGGCTCGCCGGTGGCGGCAGCCTCCTCCTCCATGGCCTCCCGGTGGCGCCAGCCGGAGCATTGGCCGTTGTAGCAGCCGCAGCCGGGACACTCGGGGCAGACCATCCTCACCGTCCAGCCGCACGTCTCGCACAGCAGCTGATTGAGCGGGTCGTTGCGCTCCTGCTCCATGTAGTCGACCGCTTCCCGGTAGGTGTTGATGTCGACGTACGTATCCAGGTACTCGACGAGCGTGGCCCGCTCGTCCGGGTCTGGGTGGTCCAGGAGCGCGATGGCGCAGCTGTGCTTGATGCCCAGCTCGTCCTTGAGCGAGGCGAGGGCCTTCTTACGCGCATGGTTCTTCGGCATCTCAAGCTCTCGTTTCCGCAGCTCGGTGATCCCAGACTCACCGGCCGCCAAGAGCGAGGCCAGCAAGGGTGATGCGATGGTGGTGGGCGGCTCGGCGCGGAGCACCTTCGGTCTTGCTCGTCCGGTCTGGGCCGAACGAACCGGGCCTTGAGTCGGGCCCACGGTCCTGCGACCGCGGACCCGACTCTAGCGAACAGGACTGACACCTAGGACTGACCCGCGCCGAGGACCTCAGACAGCTGCCGGTGACTTGCGGTTCAGGAGGTCGTCTACGGAGACCTTCTTGGCTCCGGTGCTGCCGTCGTCGCCCGTGTAGTCGATCTCGATCCACTCCTCTGCGGCCTCGTCGTCTTCGTCTTCGCCGAAGTGGAGGTCGTCGACGCGGACCCATTCCTCGCTGTTGTCGAACTCCAGCAGGACGATGTCGCCGACTTCCAGGTCGTACGGTCCGATCTCTTCGAAGCCGCTGTCGGGTCCGTCGTCGTACGCGGCCGCGCTTGCCTCCCCCGCTGCGGCTTCCTCGATCGGCTTGAGCGGGGCAGCCAGCTCACTGCGGTTGCCGTAGGACTCGATGGTGTTGAGGGAGCCGAGGAAGGCGAGCGGGTCGTCCTGGCCGTTGGCGTGCGCCTCGGCCTGCCTGGTCATGCGGCTGACCAGGTTCTGCCACACGACGGCGTCCTGCGCGTCGAAGCCCTCGCCGTCTTCGGGAGTGAGCAGGCGCAGCACCTGGACGTACTCCGGGCCGTTCGGCGTGGTGGCGACTGCCCGGCCCTGAATGTTCGGCAGGTCGGTCCCCATGTGCCGGTCGCCCCACATCATGGCGGCCGTCTCGGGGGTGGCTCGGTCGAGGCTGACCCGGTGGCGGAAGCTGTCACGGGCGAGGCCCGTGAGAAACTCGGCGTCGGGCCGCTGGATGCCCAGGACCAGGTGGATCATGGCCGTGCGGGCGAGGACGGTGAGACGGCGCCACAGCGACAGGCAGGGGTGTTCTCGGCCCTTGAGTTGCTTGTTCTCCGCCTTCATTTCGGCCCACACCTCTTGAATTGCTTCCTTGAAGATGTAGAACTCGTCAAGGACAAAGAGGACTCGGCTGAATTCTCCCTTCTTGGCGGTGCGGCGCTTAATAGCACGGTAGCGGTTCATCATTTCGTCGTGGGTCCGTCGGATTGCCTCGGCGATGTGCTCGGGCTCCGTGAGCACGGTGACGCCGTCGAGATCCTCGAAATCGAGGTACTCGGTCATCTTCGGGTCGCAGAGGACCACCGGGATTCCGAGGACTCGGGCAGCAACGACGAGGTTTCGGATGTAGACAGTCTTTCCCGATCCGGTCGGGCCGACCACGAGACAGTGCGGATTCTTGCTGCCGAGCTTCCACGAGATGATGCTGTGGTGTTCGGTGACTGCGTAGGGAAGCTCGTATTCCTTGATTTTGTGCGTGATGGGGTATCGCACGTTTTCCGGGAACGGGGGTCGCAATGCGAAGGTGACGCGGTCGTTCTCGAAATCCCAGGTGTCGCACCAGTTCCCGGGGAGTTTCGCGTCGAGCTGGAGGACGACACGGTGCCGGTAGTTCGCCGACAGGTCGCGGCTTGTCGTCGGGTAGCCCACCTCAACGAGGGTGGGGCTGTCGCCCTCGAAGTCGACCTTCGCGACACTGGCGTGCGGCCCCATGATCGCTTGGACGACAGATGTCGTCCTGTCGCGCAGGCGCGCCTGCTCTGGTGTCGTGTCGCCTGATGCGACATCGGCGGGGATGTCGCTCTCGACGATGTCGCCGGTCCGGGTGCTGACGTCGATGTCGCACAGGAGCTGTCGCTTGCTCGGCCTCCATGTCGCCGACGCAGGCGCACCGAGCCGGGCCGCGATGATCGCGCGGACCTCGGCACGGATCTTCTCATCGCGGTCATTGAAGTCCGGCGGGTAGACGATTTCCACTCTGGTCGGGATGCCGCCTCGACGCCGCCGCATAGTGATCTTCTCGGGCTTGAGGGTCCCTGCAAGGGCAAGAGTGAGATCCCGCACCGGGCGCACCCGGCGGGCTCGCCACACCGCGACGGCCGACCCGAGTACGGCGACCAGGACGCTGACGGTCAGGCCGTAGCCGAGGATCTGGGACTGGTGGAGTAGTTGGGCGGCGGCGTAGCTGATCATGGCGAGTCCCACGCCGTAGATGACCGGTGCGATCAGAGGCGATCGGTCGGTGTCGGCGGTGGTGCTGGGCGATGCCATGGGGTCCTCCTATCGGTGACCTGGGGTGATGGTGCACCCCTCTCTTCGGGCTTGACAGTGGTGGTAAGCTGAGGCTCTGAATCGCAGCGTAGCGAGACTCTAAGGACTCAGCTTCCATCCACTTCCCGCCCTTTCGCGGCGGGATTTTTTCGTTACGCGCTGCCCCCCTCCTTTTCCTTCCGGGCTGAGGACTGCCCCCTCTCCGGGGCCTGCTCCGCGTGCTCAGGCAGGGGGGCCTCGGCGGCCTTCCGGCGGTTGCGGGCCCGCACCTGGGCGCCTCGGGCGGCGCCGGTCGGGCTGGGTCCGGTGCGCAGCTTCTCGACGGCCGGGAAGGGCCGGCCGCGGTTGTACGTCTTCTCCAGGTACTCGACGGTCTCCTCGATCGACTCCCGGACGAGCTCGCTGAGGTTGTGGAAGCCGTCGGGCTTGAGCTGGGTGTGGTGCTGGGCCGCGCGCATGCGGCCCAGCAGTGAGGGGGGCAGCGAGAACGAGGCGCTCTTCATCGCCTCCGGCTCCGGCTGTGCGTCGGGCGCCGGTGGTGTCGTCGTGGGTGTCGTCGGTGGGCGACGTCGCCGGGTGGGGGGTGGTGTCGCTGTCGCTGCGGGCGTCATGTCGTCGCCGTCTCCTGTCGCTGTCGCCGTGTCGCCTGTCGCTGACGTGGTGTCGCTGTCGCCTGTCGCGACATCCCCGGATGTCGCGTGTCGTCGTGTCGTCATGTCGCTGTCGCGCGTCATGTCGTCATGTCGCCCCGGATGTCGCGGCCCGGTGTCGCTGTCGCCTGTCGCTGTCGCCGTGTCGCCTGTCGCCTGTCGCGCTGTCGTGTCGCCGGACGGCTCGCTGTCGCCCGTCGGTGTCGTTGTCGCGACACCGGCGACAGCGACGTCGACGGGATCTGGCTCGTGACGCTGCTGGATTACCGCGGGTTTTCTACGCACGTTCTTACGCCTCGCTGCTGTGCCTTTATCCTCGGCCGTCATGAAGCCCCCTCCACCTTTTCCAGCAAGCTGTCATAGAAATTCTGATAGGTGTCGGCGACGACCTTGAGTTCCGCTCCGTACTCGCGGCACGGAGTGTGATAACTCTCGATTGCCTCAGATACCCGAACTCTGCGCGGCACCGGAGGAGTCAGAAGTTTTTCACCGAACGTCTTCTGCATTTCCCCGAGAACTCTTTTTGCGTCCCGGGTTTCTTCGTAAGCCGCAACAATATAGCCCGCTATTTTGAGGTCCTGATTCCCCTTGCTGGCAATACGCTCGGCTGTGTAGCGCATTTCTTCTGCTCCCTGTGCGCCCCAGAGTGTTGCGCGCGCGGTGATGAAGAGCCACTCCGCGCCGAGGAGCCCGGTGGCCGAAAGTTTCCCGATATCTCGCGGAAGATCGATGATGACGTCGTCCACCAGGTCGTCAATTTCCCCTGAGATTCTTGCGGTGCGGAGCGCCGCGATTCCGTCGGGGGTGATGTCCGCCTCCCGGTTGGCCAGGAAGCGGTCAGCCGGGGCGACCCAGACCCCTTCCCAGGCCGTCGGCACCAGGACGTCGCGCAGCGCGAGCGGTGACTCGGGCGACAGGGTGTCCTTGATCCCCACCATCCGGGTCTCCGGCTCGACGACGGCTGTCGCGTTGGACTGCGGGTCAAGGTCCAGAAGGGCCACCCGTCGCCGCCTGCCCCCGCGCGTCCGGCGCGTAGCTGCGTATGTGAGCTCCAGCGAGGCAGTGGTACAGCCTGCCCCGCCTTTCCCTTTGCTTACGGCGATCCACATGCATGACCAGCTCTCTCCCCGTGTCTCTCGCAACTCCCCCCTTGGAGTTACGTGGGACACGATAGAGCTCAACTACTGGCCTGCTAAGACCTGTTGGCGACATGCCCTTAACGGCTGTGCAGAGAGGGCCGGACGGCCTATCGTGGGATCCCGCATGCCATATCCCGTTAGTTACATGGAACTTGACGGGACATCACTGAACCGGGAGGTCAACTCATGTCAGCCAACCCCGAGTTGGGGCCGCGCGGCCGGTGGACGCGTCTGCGCCGCCGCGTCCTGACCGTCACCACCGCGGCCGGCCTGCTCCTCGCAGGCCCGCAGGCCGCCATGGCCTACGCGGCCGAAGAGCAGAAGGTCACGATCGACACAGGCGGTGTCACCAACCTCCTCAAGAACAACGCCCTGCCCCTGGTCGTGCTGTTCATCGGCATCCTCGTGGTGGCCAGCGGCCGCAAGAAGGACATCGGCTCGTCCCTGACCATGGTCGGGATCTCGCTGCTCGGCCTCGCCGTGGTGGGCATGTCCCTGTCCGCCATGGGCGTCGGGACCGCCATCTTCAGCCTGTTCACGAACACCGGCGGGTGAGCTGCTGCCATGCAGATGCACACCGATGACGAGGTGTACCAGGTCGACAACGTCTTCCTCGGCCCTCCCCGGTTCACGTTCTGGTGGCGGGCCCGCTATCAGGCGTACGCCGTCGGCGGCGCCCTCACCGTCGTGATGCTCCTCGTCCTGCTGCTCCTGGGGCTCCTGGCGTTCTGGCCGATCGCCTTCGGGCTGCTCGCCGTGGTCGCCGTCACCCGCAAGGTCGGGACGCACATCACCTACGACCACGGCATCAAAGACATGCTGACCACCGCCTTGAACGAGGCTCGCGCACCACGGCAGAAGAAGCACCGGGCCCTGACCGCACGGCTGTCCACCAGCAGCCTGCGGCGGCGCACCTATCTCTGACCGCGGCCTCACCCCGTCCTGCCCAACACCTGAAGGGGAACCTCCACCGTGAAGCGCACCAAGAAGCCCGGGAAGACCACCCCCGGCCTCAAGCGCCCCAAGCGCACCTCTGCGCCCGCCCGCGTCGAGAAGACCGGGCTGCAGCTCACCGACATCGTCGACAACCTGACCGTGACCCGCACCGGCCAGGTCACCGCCTGGTACGTCGCCGCCCCGATGCGCTGGAGCTTCCGCACGAACGCGGACTGCAACGCCCTCATCGCCTCCCACGCGCAGCGCCTGGCCGAGCTCATCGGACGCCGTATCCACCTGCGCATCACCCACCGGCCCTACCCGGTGGCCCGCTGGGCCGCAGCCCTGCACAACTCGGCCGTTGACCCGCTGCCCACCTGGCAGCAGTACCTCGCCGACGAGCAGCAGAAAGTCGCCCGCCTGCCCTTGGATGACAAGGTCGTCTACTACGGGGTGGAGATCGACAGGATCAGCAGCCTCGGCCTGGCCGTCCAGAAGCTCGTGCGCAACGCGGTCGACAACCAACTCGCCGCGCTGCAGCGGGACATCAACGACGTCACGCTCATCATGGGCGGGCCCGGCATGAACGCCGCGCCCGCGCAGGCCGCCGACATGGACTGGCTGATGACCCGCAGCCTCGGCCTGGGACTGCCCGCTCCCCTGCACACCCGCCCCACGCCCACCGACATCTGGAACGCGAGTGACCTGGGCGAGTGGACCGACGACATCGAGTGGGCCTCCCCCTCGCCGTACTCGCCGCACATCACCGTGTCCGGCAACCGCAACGGCCAGCGGATCAGCCGCTTCGTGTCGGTGCTCACCATGGGGCGGATGGATCTCCCGGACATCCCCGAGTCCCCTTTCGGACCCTGGCTGCAGCGCCTGGACCAGCTGCCGTTTCCCTACGAGGTCTCCGCGATCTTCGAGCTTCGGGACTCGACCGAGGCGAGCAACGAGATCCTCAAGCAGCTCGACGCGGTCCGCTACCAGGTCAAGCACCACAGGGAGCACAGCGTCGAGCCGCCGCTGTCGCTGCGCCGCCAGGCGGCGGCCGGGCAGATCATCGAGGACGACGTCCGCTCCGGGCCGACGGGCCTGAGCGCGCGCACCCGGTGCTGGATCCGCATCGCCGTCTCCGCCCGCGACGAGGAAGTCCTCCATGACCGGGTGAAGAAGGTCAAGGACAAGTACCAGCCCTTCATCCTGATCGAGCAGCCCAAGGGCCAGTACGCCATGGCCCGGGAGTTCATCCCGGGTGAGCCGCTCTCCAGCCAGGCGTATGTGCGGCGCATGCCGGTGCGCACTCTCGGCGGGAGCCTGCCCGCGGTGAACGCGTCCGTGGGCGACCGCGAGGGCCCCAACCTCGGCTACACCTCGGGCACTGCGCGCAGGCCGGTGATGTGGCACCCCTGGCGCGCCCAGGAGCTGCGCGAGTCCTCCGGGCTCACCCCCGTCATCGGCACCCAGGGCTCCG
>NZ_JBHYJB010000071.1:15883-25524 GCF_042740175.1 Streptomyces sp. NPDC059009
TGCCCCAGGGCTCCCTGATCTTCCCCTCGGCGGACGGCGGGGACGACTCCTACCTCACCCGGCACTGGCGCCTGGTCGTCCTCAACCTCAAGGGCCTGTCCCTGCCGGACGCCGCCACCCCGCGCCAGGAATGGAGCGAGGAAGAGCGGCTGTCCATGCCCATGCTCTACCTCGCAGGCTGGTACGCGCAGCGCAGCATCTACGCCCGCGACCTGCACGAACGCAAAGGCCTGTTGATGGATGAGGCGCACGAGATCCAGCGCGTCTCCTCCGGGCGCGAGCTGCTGCGCAAGACCGGCCGCGACTCGCGCAAGCACGACGTGCGCTCGCTCCTGCTCACCCAGGACGGCCAGGACATCCTCAACGCCGGAATCGAGAACTGGGTCGACAGCTGCTTCGTGGGCCGGACCGTCGGCGCCGAGGCGCAGCGCGCCGCCCTCAGGCTACTCAAGGTCGGCACGGGCAACGGCTACGAGAAGCTGCTCGCCGGCCTCTCCGCGCAGGCCCACGACGCCGAAGAGCGGCGCGGCGACCGCGAGTTCATCATGAGCGACGGCGCGGGCGGCATCGAGCGCATCACCGTGGCGCTGCGCCACCGCCCTGCCCTGCTCGCCGCGCTCGACACCACCGCCAACCCGCACCGCGACCGGCGCAGCGACAACCCCTGGGCCGTGGACCTGACCACGGGGGTGCGCGCATGAGCACGCGTCTGTCCCGTATCCGGCTGCGCCTGGCCGGACGCCTGGCCCCGGTGCTCGGTCTGCTGATGATGCTGATGGTGCCCATGGTCGGCATCGCCGACGCGGCCCCGGCCGCCTCCGTCACCACCCAGATCCCCACCGACAAGGGGGACTGCGACCTCATCAAGGGAACGCCCGGATACAAGTACTGCATCGAGGGCGAGGAGAAGCAGGACGGCAAGAAAGGCGGCGGCGGATCCGCCAAGGACGACGCCTGCAGCAGCCTCAAGGGGACGCCCGGATACGAGTTCTGCCGGGGCGACAAGAGCAGCCCTCTGGACACCATCACGGGCGACTGCAAGGCCGCCCCGGACGTCGAGGCACCCGGGGACGGCATCCTCGGATGGGTCGACGAGGGGCCCTCGACCAAGGACATGCCGCCCAGCCGGGACCCGAAGGCGGCCGACGCGGACGCCTACCTGTACGAGCAGTACGGGTACGCGGGCCTGCGCTGGTCCACCTATGACCTCGGGTGCGGCGGGGCGCTGCGCGACATGGGCGCCGCCAGTGACAACGGCTTCGCGAACAAGGTCTTCACCTGGTCGAAGTTCTGGACCGCGCTGACGGTCAAGATGCGCCAGTACGCCGTGTCCGACGGCGCCCTGGACGCAATGGACCCGGTCGTCGAGAACGCCACCCGCGCTGTGCGGGACGCGGTGTACTCGCCGTGGATCGGCATCTCCCTGCTGGCCCTGGGCATCGTGCTCATCCTTCAGGCCCGCAAGCGCAACCTGCCCGACGTGCTCACCCAGATCGTGTGGGCCCTGATCGTGATGGCGCTGGCCACGGGGGTGGCCTCCTACCCGGTGCAGGCGTCCAAGTTCGCTGACGGCGCGGTGAATTCGACGATCAGCGCGATCGACCAGGCATTCGCCTCGACCGACCTGAACGGCAACGACGCCGACCAGCCCGCCACCGCAGGCTCCGGCGCCACCCAGGCCGCCTACAAGCCCGCGGACCCGGCCATCGACCCCGACACCCCCGGGGCTCCGGGCAACCCCGTCTACCCCGACGAGAGCAACGCCCCTGCGGCGAACACCACGCACGGCAACATGCTGGTCAAGTCGGTGCTCTATCAGCAGTGGCTGCGCGGCGAACTGGGCGACGACGACAGCAAGGTCGCCAAGAAGTACGGCGTGCAGCTCTTCGACAGCCAGGCTCTGACGTGGCGCCAGAACCAGCTCCCCGCCGACGAGCGCTCCAAGGTCATCGCCGCGAAGAAGAAGACGTTCGAGGAGCTCGCCGAGAAGATCAAGGCGGAGGATGCGAGCGCGTACGAGAACCTGACCGGGAAGAAGGAGGGGCGCCTGGGCGCCGCGTTCATCTCCAACTTCCAGTCCTTCGCCAGCAACACGTTCAGCCTGCTCTCGGACCTGATCATCATCGGCGGAAAGATCATGATCAGGTTCGTGGTGATCACGTTCCCGGCTCTCGCCGTGATCGGACTGCACCGCCGCATGCAGGGCAGCGTCCGCACCAGCCTGAATGCCGTGGCGGCCGCAGTCGTCAACATTCCGATCTTCGCGGTCGGCGGGGCAATCGACGTCCTCATGGTGCGGGAACTGGCTGACGAGAGCGTCGCGTTGCCGCCGTGGTTCAAGGCAGTGCTGATGCTCCTGGTCACCTGGGTGCTCTGGAAGATCTGCAAGCCGTTCACCCGGCTCTCGGCCATGGTCAACCCCAATAGCAACTGGCTGGCCGACGGCGGCAACGCCCTTGGCGGTCCCGGCCGGTTCGCCAAGCGGTACGCGCAGTACTACTTGGTCACGCGCACCATGCGGAAGGTGATGGGCCGCAACACCGAGGCCATCGACGACCTCACCGACGCCATCGAAGGAGGCGCGGCCGGAGAGCGGGGCGCCCTCGGCTCCGGTGCCGACGAGGACGACCTCCAGCACGGGGGGTCGGGACGGCGCGGCAACGGCTGGTGGGGCAACAAGGGCCAGCCCGCAGCCGACGGCACGACCGGTGGGCAGGACGGTGCCGGTCAGGACGGCGGTACGCAGTCGGGCGGACTGCCGCTGTATGCGGACTACGAGCGCGACGAGGGCCAGAGCGCGCCGGACATCTACCGGCCCGCGCAGGCCGGGCACGCGAGCGACGATGTGTGGGACGCCGAGGGCTGGTACGTCGAGGACCTCGACCCGGCCGCAGCGAAGTCGGGGCGCAGCCTTCCCGCCGCCAACGGAGGCGGGCGCGGCGGGCGGGTCGACGACAGCGACAGCCTGTCCGCCCCGTCCGTTCCCGACGGGCCCGCACCGCTGCCCGGAGGCTCCTCCGGCGGGGGCACGGCGGCCGAACTGCCCTCACCCCGCAGCAACGGACAGCGGCCCTCCGACAGCGCCAGCAGCGGCGGCACAGCGACGCTCCCGGCCCCGGACGGCGCGCTGCCGACCCCGCCGCAAGGGGACCGGCCGTACGTGCAGCCCGAGGGCGGACCCACCGTCGTGCCGCCCACGCTCGACGAGGACGGTGGGCAGGTCTACGTCATCTTCAACCCGGACAGCGGCTACCAGCTGCGCGACGAGCGCGGCCAGGGCCCGGATGACGAGGAGCGGTGATGCGTGATCTCGTGCGCCAGTTGCTGCTCTGGCCCCTGTACAGCGTGCGCCGCCTGGTCGCCACGGTCGCCGTCCTCACGGCGGCCGTGCTCGGCCTGGTCGCGCTGACATCCGCCGGCGGGGGGCAGCCCACCGCCGCCCCCGGCCCGGGTACCCCGGGTACCCGCCCGCCGTCGGCGAGCCCGTCGCGCCCCGCGCCGACCCCCTCGACCTCGCCTTCGCGGGACTACGGGCGGGCCATCGACATCGCCAAGGCGTTCGTCGCGGCGTGGGCCAGCCACCCCAAGGACCAGACGGAGTGGTACGTGGCCACCGCCCGGTACGCGACGGACCACATGGCCCGCAAGCTCACCACCGTGGACATGCGCAACGTCCCGGCCGAGCACGTCACCGGCCGGGCGCGGCTGACCGACACCGGGGGCGTGGGGCAGACGCAGGTCGCGGTGCCCACCGACGGCGGCGTCGTGTCGGTCATCCTCGTCCCGCATCCCAAAGCGGGTTGGCGGGTCGATGACCTGCAGCCCGGTGCGCAGAAGGAGCAGTGATGGGGCGCAAACTCGCACTGCTGGCCACGGCCGCGGCCGCAGGCGCCCTGATCGTGCCCTACGTGCTGTCGGAGGCCGCGACCACGCCGCTCGAGAACCTCAACCTGGCCGACGTGGCGTGCGCCATCGTCGACAAGAAGCTCAATCCGAAGGGGCTCGGGATGTCCTCCGAGCAGATCCGCAACGCCGGGACGATCGTCTCGGTCGGTGCGCAGATGGGGGTGCCGGTGCGCGGCCGCGTCGTCGCGGTCGCCACCGCGATGCAGGAGTCCAACCTGCGCAACATCCCCTACGGCGACCGGGACTCCAAGGGCCTGTTCCAGCAGCGGCCGTCCATGAACTGGGGCAGTGCCTCGCAGGTCATGAACCCCGTCTACAGCGCATCGAAGTTCTACAGCCGACTGATAAAGGTGCCCGGCTGGCAGAACATGAAGGTCACCGACGCCGCCCAGGCCGTGCAGCACTCCGGGTTTCCCGACGCGTACGCCCAGCACGAGCAGAAGGCCGTGCAGATCGTGGCCTCGGCGAACTCGACACCGGGTGGGGTCCAGCAGGTCAACAGCAGTTCGGGGTGCACCCCGCTCAGCATTCCAGCCTCCGCCAACGTCACCGGCTACGTGTCCGCCGCGCTGGGGCAGGTCGGCAAGCCGTACGAGTGGGGCGGCACCGGCCCGGACACCTTCGATTGCTCCGGGTTGATCGTGTGGGCGTGGCGGCAGAAGGGCTATCAGCTCAAGGTCCGCACGAGCCAGGACATGTATGAGGTGGCCGTGCCCGTGGCCTCCGGTCAGGAGCGCTCCGGTGACCTGATCTTCACTCAGTTCCAGTCGGGCGGTCCCGCCCACGTGATGATCGTGGTCCGTCCCGGGACGGCGGTGGAGGCGCCGCGGACCGGCCTGGACGTGCGGGTGCGCACCTACGACCCGGCCACCGAGGACATGAAGTTCGGGCGCCTGCCCGCCAGCCAGATGGACGCCATCACCGCACAGGCATGACCGACCACGGGGAGGAGTGTCCGTGACGGAGCGTGGCACAGACGCACGAGAGCACATCCGGCGGCGGCTGGTGGAGGCCGGGCGCGAGCACTTCAGCAAGGGCGTCAGCGCGCAGGGGGACGCCGTGCTCCTGGAGCTGCTCAGAGAGTTCGACCCGGACGACATCGTCGCCGTGGTCGGGCAGCTCCAGGGTTCCTCCTGGAACCTGCCCGAGAACTGGCAGTAACTCGCCTTCAGGGGCCCGGAGTTGAATCCGGGCCCCTGCCCATGCCGGTGTCAGATTCGAGCCAGACTGGGGTGGATTCACGCCCCTCCCGACACGCACCGTTCAGGGCATTGACAAGTGTTCAGGGCCTGAACACTATGGAGGGGCTGGGCTTCCCGCCCGGCCCCGCAGAAATGCGAGGGGCACGGCTGCCGCTTCCCAACGATCGCCGTGCCCCTCGCTCCGCAACTCGTACGGAGGCCCCATTGTCCACCACATCCATCACCACCACCCACGTGGTGCCGCAGCACGCGCAGGACGCGTCCAACATCCTCGCCGAACTGGCCGTCGACCCCGACGAGTTGTCGGTGCTCAACGCCGCGGCCCGGGTGCTGCCCCCGCTCGCCGACGCGGTGCGCCGCACGACCGCGAAGCCGGGCACCGAGGACGACGACCTGCTCGCCCTCGCGCGCGCCGTGGGAGTGGTCACCGAGAGGACCCACTGACCTCATGACTGACACCTCGAGCAGCTGCTTTCACGTCCGCGCCGTCCTGACCACAGGCGGACTGTGGCAGCCCAGCATCGACGAGCTGCCCGAGGTGGAGGTCGACCCGACCCGCTCGCTCTCCCGGCTGGGGACCCTGGTGCGCCAGGCCATCGCCGAACACGAGGGCCTCGACCGCGAGGCCCTCGTGCTGGAGATCGTCCCCAGTACCGGCGACGAGGGCCTCGACCAGCAGCTCACCGACGCCCGCAATCTGCGCCGCGAGGCCGACCAGCTCGCCGAGCAGGCCCGCACCGCAGCCGAGCCGCTCGCCAAGCGGCTGGCCCGCGCCGGCGTCTCCCAGCGCGACGCGGGCGCCCTGCTCGGCATCAGCGCCGCCTCGGTCTCCGCCCTCAACAAGAAGAAGTAGCGCACCACCACGGCCCCACCGGGGGCACACCCCGCCCGCCACCAACGGGCGGCCCCGCGAAGGCCACCGCACCACCGACCGCACACCCTGCCCAACATCAGGGAGAACACACCGTGTACGACCCGACTCATGCCAGTGCACCCCCGTGGGCCCACGAGCTGCCCCTCGGCCTCAGCTCTCTCCGGCTCGCCGCCGACCGCGCCCGCACCGCGTACGAGGGCGCCGACGCCGCCGCCCGGGTGCTGCGCTCCGATGTCGCCGAGGCCGACTCCTCCACCGACCCCGTCACCGCCGCGCACGTCCTCTACGAGGGCTACCAGCGCACCCAGATCCCGGCCACGCTCGGCGAAATCGCCTTCTCCCACCAGGGGTTGGCGCTCTCGCTGGCCCGGGTCTGGCACCGCGCCGCCTTCGCCTACGCCTACGGCACCAGCCACACCCTCAACGCCCTCGCGCGTGGCCAGCAGCCCCACACCGTGACCATCAGCCACAGCCAGTTCGTCCCCGAGTCACCCTCAGGCGACGAGGAGCTCACCGCTCTCTACGCCGAGGCGCGCACCCGGCAGCTGTCCGGCCTCACCGAGCAACCGCACGGGGACAAGCCATGGGCTACCAGTGCGCAGGCGTGGGCCACCTTCGGCGAGGCCGCCGAACAGAAGCTGTGCGACGACCTCGCGGAGCTGGCCGAACTCGACGCCCCCAACGGCCGGTGAGCGCCATGACGTGCCCCGCCACCGACATCGCCGCCGAGTACCACCGCGCCAACCAGCTCGGCGCCGCACGCGCCGTCGAGACACTCCTCAAGCGCGACGACATCCCCCCGGTGACCACCTGGGAGATCGACTCTGCGGGCGCCGTGCGCGGACACCTGATGCTGTCCGCCTGGTCGAAGAAGTCCGCCATCGACGCCGTGCGCGAGGTACACCGCGTCCACGGCGGCAAGGTGCGCACCCGCCACCGCGCCGACGGCGCGCACGAGATCGCCGCGCGCTTCAACTGCGCACTGCGCCGCGTCGAACTGTGGGCCCTCACCCAGCAGCCGGACACCCTCGCCCTGCAGCGCGAGAACCGCCAACTCCTCGCCCAGGCCGCGCGGACCGACGAGTACCTGGCCCGGCTCGGCTGGTTCAACGACGACGAGCGCACCATGCGCCGCCACACCGCATCCGGCTGGTGGGAGCTCGCCATCGGCTACGGCGACGCCAATGAGTGGCTGCTCTTCGGCCCCGACGGCTCCCCCTTCGGCGCCCTCATGTCCGGCCACGGCAAGAAGCGCGCCCGCGCGAACGCGGACACCTACATCGCCGAGCGCGAAAGCCAGTAGCCCCCTCCGGCCCCGGGCCCTTGCTGTGCTCCGGGGCCGGACCTGCTGGCCCCTCAACTCCCGGCCGGGGTGCGTCTGCCCAACACCACACCCGCCCCGGCCGGGGTCCCTGCACACCCAACCCACGGAGGACACCGCCGTGACCATCACCCTGACCCGACGCCAGACCGACGCCACCACGCTCGCGGCCGAACTCGCCGCCAGCCCGATGCACCTGACCGCGCACACCACCACCGCGCAGGCCGCCGAGGCCATCGCCGACGAGCGCCTCGGCTACGGCCCCCGTCACGCCCAGGACACGATCAACTGGGAGAGCGGCGCCTACCCCGACCTCGCACTCGCCCGGCAGGACGCCGCCCGCGCCCTGGTCGACGGCCTCGGTCCCGACCTCCTGCAGTCGGCCGTCACCCACGCCCTGCACACCGCGCGCACCCTGACCACACAGCAGCCGTGGGCAGACGCAATCGCCCACCTCGGCAAGCGAATTGAGAACCGCAAGCAGCGCACCCAGTACCGCGGGCTGCTCCTCATCCACGCCGCCACCAGGGCGGACGAGGACCTCGTCGCCCAGGCCCAGGACGAACACCCCGACCTGTCCTTCCCCCGCCGCGCGATCGTCGCCACCGGCCGCCTCACCGGCTGCCACCGTGCCCGCCTCGACGACAACGGGCGCGTGTGCTGCGCCCCGTGGGGCGAGCCCGAGGGCTGGCACTGGGAGCTCAGCGGCATCAGCGCGCTGCCCGAGCCGGTCTCCTGCACCGGGGCCCTCTACCTGTGGACCCCGGACGCGCACGTCCTGGACGCCGTCCTCGCGATGCGGAGTGAGGCGCGATGAGCGCCCCGGCCCCCGCCCCGTGGCAGACGGCCGGCGCCTCCGCCCGACAGCGCGCCCGTGAACTGCGCCAGGCCGAACTCGCCGAACAGCACCGCCGCGCCCGCGTCTGGGCGCTGCCCTCGCTCGTGCTCGCCTACCTCGGCTACAGCACCGCCGACCTGGTATTCACCCCCACACTCTCCCTCGCCGCCGCCCTGGCCATCCCGGTCCTGCTCATGCGGCGGATCTACGAGCCGAGTCCGCAGGTGCGCCGCTGGCAGCTCGGCGCCGCCGGGGAGCAGCGGACCGCCCGGATCCTCACCTCCCTCACCCGGCAGCACTGGGTCGTCCTGCACGACCGCCGCGTACCGGACAGCAGGGCGAACCTCGATCACATCGCGCTGGTCCCCGACGGCATGGGCGCCGTGTACGTCGACACCAAGACGACGCGCGGCGGCGGCCGGGTCTCGGTACGCGGGGGCGTGCTCCGCATCGGCCGCAGCTCCTACAAGAACGCCCTGTCCACCGTCGAGTGGGAGGCCGCCCAGGCATCCAAGGCACTGGGCGTGCCGGTCTCGCCGGTCATCGCCATCCAGGGCGCCACGGTGCCGCGCCACGGCATCGCCACCGGCTCCGGGCTCACCATCGTCGCCGCCAACCGGCTGCCTCAGACCCTGCGCCAGATCCGCCACCAGCACGAGCCCAACGTGCTCGCCGCACTCACCGCGCGCGCCGAGGCCGTCCTGCCGCGCTACACCGCCTGACCTCCGAGAGGAACCACCGCCATGAACCACACCGACACCGCGTCCGCACTCGTCGAACTGACCTCGGTCGACGAGGACCTCCTGGACGCCGCCAGCCTCTTATCCGACGCCCTCGCCGCTCTCGAACACGGCGACGCCGACCCCGAACTCCCCAAGCTCCGCGCCGTGTTGGTCCAGGCCGAGGAGCTGCTGAAGGCATCCGCCCACCAGCGGCAGGACAAGCAGCCCCAGACCGCGACCCTGTGGCTCGATGAGGCCGCCGGACTGCACGCCTCGATCCTGCGCCTCTACCCCGCCGCCGACTCCGACTGACCGCACCAGGGCCGCACCCACGATCCACCGGGTGCGGCCCCGTCCGCGCCCGACCCCGCCCTATCTGGCCACCGATCAGGGAGAGCCCAGCCCGATGCCCACCGCCCGCAACGTCCGCGAGGTCCAGGCCGACCTCCACGCCTTCGCCGCCGACCTCGCCCGCCTCGACAGCTCCGCGGCGCCCAAGGCTCCGCGGCGCCGAGCGATCTACCTCGACCGCCGCACGAACCACCTGGAGGCCCTCGTCGAGACGACCGAAGCGCTCCAGGACGCCCACACCCGCGCCGGAAACCCGCTCGGCGCGGCGGCCCTGGCCGAGCACGTCGAGCACTACGTGTATCTGCTCGCCCTCGCCCGCCGCGACGTCCAGCTCCACCAGCCCCATGCCATCGAGGCCGTACGTACGAAGAACTCCACCGACCGGAACGGAAGCTCCCGATGACCACACCCGACCCCGCCGCGTCCT
>NZ_JBHYJB010000071.1:25620-34365 GCF_042740175.1 Streptomyces sp. NPDC059009
GCGCGCCGCGTCCCCCTCGACCGGCTCTTCCTTGAGCACCGTCTTGAGTACGACCCCGAGCACCCGACGGCCGCCTCCCCACCCCAGGCCGACCCGAACTCCGTGCTGCGCCGCCTTGCCCCGCGCCCGGACCTGCCCGGGGTGCGTGCCCCGATGCCGGCCCGGAGCGTGACCCACCTGCACGGCAGGAGGATCATTCAGGTCAACCCCCTTGGGTTCGCCTGGGACCTGCGGGCCATCAGCGAGCCGTACCAGAACGCCGAGGGCGACATCGTCCTCAACCTGACCTCGGCCTACGAGTACCACCGGTGGCTGCTGACCGGAGCCGACCCAGACGCCGTGCCCGTCGCCCTGTACCTCCTGTGGACCGAGTAGACGCAACCTGATGGCCCCCTGTCGGCCTCAGCGGGTACTAGTCGCCGTGGGCGTAGCCCGCCCGCACGTAGTCGGCAGCGATCCAGCCGCGGCGCCCCTCATGCCTGCCGGACACGACCTTTCCGTATGCCCACAGGTCGCCGCCGCGCCGCTCACCCCAGCACTCCGCGTAGAAGTCGGTGTTCTTCTTCAACAGGCCCAGTGAGGCGTATTGAGGCCCTCGCCCCGTCCGCAGGTGAATCCCAGAGCGTGCCGTGACGTGCACCCCGTCCTCCACCGCCTCCGTCAGGTTGCACCCGCGTGGCCGTGCAGCAGCTGCCGCGCTCTCCGCTCCCGCCGCCGAGCCGCCCGCCAACAGCACCCCGGCCACCACAGACACACCCACCCGCAACCGCACACCAGAGATAGTGATCATGTTTGCCCAACGGAGCATGCCAGCCACAGGCACGACCATGCCGATCCACCGCCCGATCGAGCCGCGTTGTTCGAGCCCGTAGGAACGCGAGGCGGTCGGGCAACTGCCGTATGCTGCAGGCCAGTTCCACCGAAGCGACGGATGCCCGGCCACCTCCCATGGCCGGGCATCCGTGCTCTGCGCCGCTACTTCGCGCTGGTGTCCTTCATCCGCTCGAAGACCGCGTCGTAGACGCGGGTGTCCGACGGATCAGCGAATGCCTCAAAGAGGTGGATGAGGACCTCCTGGCGCGGGATACGGCCCCGGTTGAGCTGGTCGGCGAGGTCGACGGCCCGACGGTCGACTCCCCGTTTCACCCGGTCAGGAAGTACCGTGCTCGGCTTCGGGGCCGGCGGCTCGGCACCGACCAGCACTCCCTTGATGGTCCTCGCGATGGCCTCGGGGTCCTCGTCATCCTGCAGTGCCAGGTTGCCCGGCAGCATCTTCACGACGTCCCTCAACCGCGTGGCCGTGACCTTGTCGGCCCCGGCCGCCTCGGCGACGTACACGTACAGGCCCACGGCAGCACTGAGGCTGTGCGCGTTCCGTACCGGCACAAGTTCGCGCACCTGGCCGGGGTTGGCGTTGTAGCCGCGAGCGGCGAGGACTTCGCCGATGTCCCAGGCAGCGCGGAGCTTGCTGCACTGGGAATTGGAGATCCCCTTCTCGACCTCAGCCCACTCTTCGATCGTGGCGTAGTAGCGCTCGGGCTCCAACTTGTGGCGAGTTCGGCGAAACAGGCGGCCAAGGGCGATTGTGTCCAGGCTCTTGCCCTGGATGAACCACGCCTTGTTGCCCAGGTCGATACCGGCGTCGCAGTCGGCGAGCCGCTGTTCCTCGTCGGGTGTGAGGTCGCCGTCTCCGGCAGGCTCGACGGGGTCGGGGATCTTGTCGAGGCCGGGTCGAGCCGCCTCTACTGCAGCCTTGACCTGCTCGGCAATCACGGCTGCCTGTGCCTTCTGGCGCTGCTGGTCGCGGCTGGTGTCGACGGCTGTGAGGGTGTCCGCGGTGGCTTCAGAATCCTCGGGGTTGCCCCAGCCCAGATCGAAGTCGTGGTCGTCGCTCACGCCGCCTTCACCAACCCAGCGTTGACTGCGATCGTGCGGAAGAACCCTGCGGTGTCCGTGCGCGGGCGGAACTGGCATACGGGAAGCCCCTTGTTGCGGGCCTCCTTGATGTCGGCGGCCCGCACGGGCACCTCGCCCAGGTTGCGGATGGTGGGGTGGCTCTGCAGCAGCTTGTAGACCGCGGCATCGAAGCGCCCCATCGGCTTGGTGACTCGGCCGATGACAAGACCGAGGACGTCGAAGTCGTCGCGCTCCGCGCGGGCCATGGCCTTCTTGTGCTGGGCGACCTGCTTCTTGAGGCCCTCCATCGACCACTCGTCGACGTCCGTGAGGATGATGGCCGCATCGCAGCCCACCAGCTGCGAATCAGTGTCCAGATCAAGGGCGGGGCGCTGGTCAACGAGGATGTCGTCGAACTCGCCGCGGAGCTTGTTGAGCATGGTGCGATAGAGCGTCAGGCCCGTTCCGGTGTCCCGCAGATCGGTGGACAGACCGGCCATGTCAAGGCTCGCGGGGAGCAGGTACAGGTTGTCGACCTTCGTCTCCCGGATGAGGGGGTGCGGATCGAGCGCGTCCAGGACGACCTTTGACTGTGTGAGGTCGGTGGGGCCCGGAGGCTTCACCCGGAAACCGCCCGTGGCATTGCACTGCGGGTCCCCGTCGACAATGAGAACGCGACGCCCATACTCGGCGAGCGCACCGCCCAGGTTGATGGTCGTCGTCGTCTTGCCGACTCCGCCCTTTTGGTTGCACATCGCAATGATGCGGGTCTCGTCACCCGGGCTGATGGGTGACGACCCACGTGGCTGGGCACCGATGAGGGGCCCGGTAGAGGTTTCTGTCATGGGAGGGACGATAGTCAGACCGCCCTGCAACTCGGGGCGGCGCACCCACAGTCGACACTCTCGCGTGCCCGTCGGCGCCTCTCACGACGACCCCCGACCAAGATCGTTCTTGGACAATTGGGCAAGAATGATCTTGGTCGGGAGGGGACTGGCTGTCCAGCTCGACGCCTAGTCGCCCAGCGGATTGAGCGGCACCACGCCCGTGCCCTCGTACAGAGCGGGGTCCAGGGACAACAACGTCCAGTCCGCCCCCGCCCGTTGCGCAGCGACGGCGAGTGCAGCAGGGTGCAGGATCCGCCAGTCCGCACGCGCCCACTTCCCTGCATCCTGCGCATGCACGCCGGTGAAGTCCGCTACGGACGTGTGGCGCAGGGCGAGCGCATGCGAGCCCACCCCCTGCTTCGCCTGCTCGGCGACCACCGCCGACAGGGCGGGAATCACGATGCTCCCGCCGCCACGCGACGCCTCGATGTACAGGCCGATGAAGAAGCTGTCGGCACCATGCAGCGCAGTCAGACAGGTGTGATCGAGTACCGCGGTCGTCACGCGGCCGCCCCCTTGCCGTGAGCGGAGATCTTCGCCCATGCACTCTGCCCGGCCGCGCGCACCTCGTCGGTGTACTCGACGCCGAGCTCGGCGGCCGCCTCCTGGGCCCGCTGCTCCTTCTCCTCCTCGGTCAGCTCCGCCTCGGCGAGCTCCTCCAGGAGCGCCGTGATGGTGGTGCCACGCTCCTCGGCAAGCTGACGCAGCCGGTCGCGGACTTTCTCCGTGGTCTTGATACTGGTCGGCTTCGACATACCCCGATTCTACCGCCGGTAGAAATCAGAGTTCTGTGAAGTGTCCAAGAAGCCCTGACGCCGCCACGGAGACGTCGCCCGCCACCGTGCCGTAGATGATCTATGCGCAAGGGCCCTGCCAATGGCAGGGCCCTTATTGTTCCGGTGATCCAAACTCACGCTGCTGTCACGAGCTCCTTGGCCCGCTCGTTGAAGTCGACCACCAGTCGATGATCACCAAAAGGCGTCATCCGCTTCTGAAGGTCTTGAACCGCTTCGATGCAACGGGAGCTCTTGACCTGCCGAGACAGGGAAAGCGTGCGCAGGCCAGCGGCGTGCGCGGCTTCAAGGTCACCACGTTGCAGGTGCGAGACGGAGAGCACGGCCTGGGACATGGCCCCTCGGCGTGCCCTCTTCTGACGGCGCGCGTGCGCGATGGACTCCCGCGCATGCTTCTCAGCCTCGGCAGCATCTCCGATGTCACGGAAGACATTGGCGTACTCACCATTGAGGTACGCACCGTCGATGAACTCCGCCCACTCCTGCTCTTGCTCCGGTCGTACACGCTCGAAGGCTGCCTGTGACTTGGCTACGGCCTGCGCTGCGGCGCGCTTGTCTCCAAGTTTGGCCAGTGCCCGCGCTTCGAGGCACCAGAGGTCTGCCAGGCATGCAGGCGAATCAGCCTTTGCGAGCCCAGCCCGTCCCGATTGAGCCAAGCGCCGCCCCTCAGCAGGTTCACCAAGCAGTGTGGCCTGATCTGCCATGCCGGCGAGGACATGCGCACCCAAAGCTGCGTTCCGGGACTCGTTGGCCATCCGGAGCGATTGGATGAGGTAGCGCTGGGCAGTCGAGTGCTCTCCGTCGTCGTACGCCATCCATCCGAGCAAGTACGTCTGCTCCGCCGCCGCTTCACAGAGCGCACGGCGCACCGGGTCGTTGCTGTCGGGATGTGTTCGACCCAGCAGCGGGTAGATGTGCACGTTCATGTATCGGGCAAGCGTGCGGTGGCCGGTTCCTCCGCCCTGGAGGACGTCCATCTCCTGAAAGGTGCCGAACATGTTCCGCACCGCACTGACATCTTCAAGACGGACTCGCGGGCCTGGTTCCGGCTCCTGGTCCAAGGTGTCGAGCAGCCAGTCACGCGCTGGTCCAACTGCTGCGACAGCAGTGAATGGTGCTGCAGCTAGGAACGCTCTTCGGTCCACGTCGGCTCTCCCCAAGTCGGCAACGGTCTCCACCGTAAGCTCGTACGAGGCGTTGTAGATCAGCGAGTTGTCGAGGATCGGGCTGTCCCCGAAGCCCAAGTCGTACGTGGTAACCCGGTAGCCGACTTCAGTCGACAAGATGTTCGCGAGGATCTGCGGCAACGGGGCTCGCGGAATGTCACCTTGCAGCCACCTCCGGACGCTGGAAGCGTCGGAGGCGATGTGCGGCTCTCCGCACCTCTGAGCTGCGACACAGACTCGCCGGGCAAGTTCCGTGTTGCTCAGTCCGGACCTCGACACCCAGTGCGCCAGGCGCTTGTTCGGCGTCTTCTTCACGTTCAGGACCTTGCCCTTCCGCGCAGGACGGGGATTCAACACCCTCTAACACCCCCTACCAAGGTACCGCCGGGCAGCAGTTGGCAGTTGTCTGGTCACTGGAAAGACCTTGATCGGGAGGAGGCGGAAGGCCATGCTGAACAATGCTGCTAGCGACGCTGCGCCCGTCGCCCAGGTCCCCTCCCTCCCCTTTGCTGTTGAGCCGCGGGCATCCATGTCCTTCCCGGCCGAGAGGGCGTCTGCAAAGCTCGCCCGCGACTTCGTCACCAGGGTTCTTGGTCGTTGGGGAGTCACGGATCGTTCGGACGAACTCGTGCTGTGCTGTTCCGAGTTAGCAACGAACGCGCTGGCCCACGGCTGCCCCTCAGGCGGCGAGTTCCTCGTCTGCGTCGAGCACAGATCAACGGGGCGCCACGTCCGTATCGAGGTCCACGACTCAGAAGAAGCCCCACCACCGGATGCCACACCCCATAGCCCGCTCTCCGAACAGGGGCGCGGGCTGCTGCTCGTCGACCTGGTGTCAGACCGATGGGGAGTAGAGCCACAGACCGGCGGAAAGATCGTTTGGGCCGAGTTCCACTTCCGGCCAACCACAGCCAAGGAGGCCGTCCAATGCTGACTACTCCCGAGGCCCGTCGCACCAACCCCACCCCCTCCCTGCTCGCATCACTGTCAGTTGCACAGTGGGTCGATGCCACACCGAACGGCCACGTCGCCTTTCTTCTCGTGACTCACCCACCGAAGGCAGACACCGCTGATGTGGGCTCATGCATCGAAGCGAGCATGCGGGGCCTCGCCTCTGAGCTCGGCCTCGCCCCTCCCAGTTCTCTTATGCCAGACGTGAGCAACCGGCTGTCCATCGCTCGGGACTGCATCATGCTCAGCCTCGCTGAATCACGCCTCACGTTCTGCGTATCGATCCGCAATACCGAGTGGGGCGACTTTGTCCGCGGCGGGGGTCCGGTCGCGATCGTGGTCGGCCTCGACCCTCTGTCCCCGACAACCGAGCGCACCGAGATCAACGAGTACCTAGCTACCGGTGCCACAGCGGATCGCTTGCTGGTGGGAAAGGCCCAGCACCAGGAATCTGTCAGAGAGGGAAGAGAGTCATGACACGGCCGAACCACCTGAGTGCTGCCGACTACACCGCCGATGAACTCAGCCAGATCCGAGAGGCCGTAGACGCGACGACCAGTGAGCTGGTCACCCTTCTCACCGCCTGCGCCCCGGATGGCAGGTGGCAGCCGACCGAGACCGATCAACTCGCCCAGTTATCGGAAGCTGATGAGTTGCTCGACCGCATGTACCGCTCACTCGGCAGAGCGCGCCGCAGCATCAATCGCGCCGACGAATGCGCCCGCTCCCGCTTCCGCGCCCGCACTGCGACCACTTCCGTCATGACCAACCCGCCTACCTAGAAGGCGGGTTCGTGCGGCTCTCGATCAGGACCGGACCCCCGTGCCGGGACATCGGGAGCTTGTTGAGCGGGGGTCGGTCCGCCCCTTCACCGCATCCGCGACCGACCCCCGCCGCTCCACCGGGCGACCCCCGGCTCCGCGTCTGCCCAACAACACGACCGAGCCGGGGGTCTCTCCTCCAGCGGTCCACCAACCGCTGCCGCCGGAGGCAAGCCTCGGGCGCGTACGCGTACGCCCCGGCTCCGCGTCTGCCCAACAACACGACCAGGAGCCGGGGCGTACTTTGCGTTCGCCGTCGGCCGTCAGATGACGAAGCCTTCCATCCGCAGCTCGTCGATGCGCCGCAGGACGGCCCGGAGAGTGCCGGCGGACTTCCCTCCGCCCGCGCGGCTGGCTCCGAGGCGGAGTTCGTCGACGAGCTGCTCGCCGAGCCACACGGTGCGCCCTTCCTCATCCTGCGTGTGGTGCCACATCGCGTAGGCGCGCTGGATCGCGCCCCAGTACGCGTCGCTGCCCAACTCCCGCCAGCCGCGGGCGGCTTCGAGGTAGAGCTCGCACGCCATGCCTGCCATGCCGACCCGGTAGGCGGTGTGGGCGCGCAGTTCCCGCGTGCGCCACACGTACGGATGGTCACTGCCGTGCTGCGCGATGGCCTCTGCTTCGAGTTCGCAGGCCCGCCTCGTCGCGACCAGTTCGAGGCCGTCGGCCAGGGCCTGGTTTACGGCGGCCACGCCCTGCGCGTACGCGGCCGCGACGGCGTTGGCGTCAGGGTCGTCCGGCAACTCGCGGGCCTCGCCGGGTTCGAGGATGCCGCGCTCGGGGTCGACCACGACGCGCCAGACGGCGCCGTCGGGGTCGGTCGCCTCGACTCGCACGGGTCCGCGCCGTTGACGGGCGATCTGGGCGACGTGGCCCATGGCGGCCGCGCGCGCTTGGTCGAGCCCGCCCTCGGTTGCTTGGACTTCCGTGCCGTCGACCCAGCTCCGGCCGTCCGAGGCCAGCGCGATCGTCACCAGCGGCGTACTCATCTCGGCGCCCCCAAGGCTCAGTTGACGGTCTGCTGCAGCGGTTCCGTGGTGCGGTACGGCTGCGATCTCATTTCACACCATGCCTCCCGTCCTGCGGGAGGTCCGCCTGTGGGGCTTCCGGGACATCCGTGGCCTGGTGAGAATGGTGACGCCATTTCAAACCTGGGTGACGACACGCGCCTTAAGAGTCTCTATGATCGTCCCCGTAACGCTAGCCTTCAGGCTCACATCAGTAAAAATTTGGGGGTCGTGAGATGAGTGAGCAGGACCAGGCCGAGGAGCAGCAATCCGGTACGCCGCGTGACAAGTCGCGCGTGACCGCTGACCTGCCTCCCCGCGAGTACGAGTTCCTCGATGACGCGCGGGTTCTCAATGCCGCCTCGACCACCGACCTTATGCGCGCGATGCTGCGACTGCACAACGCAGACCCGGACTTTGCGCAGCGGGTGACCGACGAAATCGGCAGAATTCGCCGGGAAAAGCTTGAGTCTCGCGATTCCGGACGTATCTGGCGCCGCCGCCGTGGCCGGAAGGCAACGCAGACGGGTGAGGAGCTGTCTGTCGCATGAGCCCGTGAACTCATCGCGGACAGCCGTGATCCGAGTGGGCCCGCACAAAGTGATGCGAGGCCCCCGGCACCACCCGGAGACCTCGCATCCAGCTGACCGCACACCGTTGACGATCTGCCCTTTTACCAAGCAGGTCGTCCGCCCAACCTCTACGAAAGGCATGTGTTCGGCGGCTACCAACCGCCGGGTGCGCGTCTGCCCAACGCTTTGAAGGGTAGCAATGTCGGCTCAATACGCCGAGAGTGCCGGGTCTTACGACCGATTTGTTTCCGCACTGACCGCCTCGGGATCACGGATCGCGACGCAGCGACAGCACAAGGTCAAGGCGACATGCCCACACCACGACGATGTGGAGCCATCGCTGGCCGTCGACTACAAGCCAGGCGACCGGAAGACGGTCGTCTACTGCCATGCCGGGTGTGACATCAGGGATGTCGTCGCCGCCGTCGGTCTGGAGCTGTCCGACCTCTACGACGACCCGATGCCCGAGGACCGCAAGACGCAGTGGCAGGTGATCCCGCGCGCGCGGAGCGGACGCGGCGTCAAGTCGGGGGCCTCCAAGAAGGTCACGCAGAAGAAGGACCCCAAGCCCGCGAAGGCGGCATGCACGGGCCGGTATGCCGAGACCGACCGCTACCCGTACCCCCACGCGGACGGGGTGCTCGCCGGGCA
>NZ_JBHYJB010000072.1:0-33067 GCF_042740175.1 Streptomyces sp. NPDC059009
CAAGAAGGGCACCCACGCGCGTGGGTGCCCTTCTTGCGTTCCGTGGGAGGGGCTTACGCGGGCCGCACCACGCTGTGGATCGGCATGTAGTAGATCGACTCGACGCGGACGTTCGCGCCCGGCTTCGGGGCGTGGATCATCTTGCCGTTGCCGATGTAGATCCCGACGTGGCTGATGTCGTCATAGAAGAAGACGAGGTCGCCCGGCTTGGCGTCGGCGGTCTTCACCGTCGTGCCGACCTTCACCTGGTCCCAGGTGGTGCGCGGCAGGGAGATCCCGGCGGACTTCCACGCGGCCTGCGTGAGCCCGGAGCAGTCGAAGGAGTCGGGCCCGGTGGCGCCCCACACGTACGGCTTGCCCATCTGCGCCTCGGCGAAGTCGATCACCTTGGCGGCCTTGGTGGCGTAGCTGCCGTCCGTGCTGCCCGAACCGGAGCCGGAGCCGGAATCCGAGCCGGACCCGGACCCGGAGTCGGAGCCGTCGTTCTGCTCCTGCTCCTTCTCCTTCTGCTTCGCGGCCTCCTCGGCCTTGCGCTTGCGCGCCTCCTCGGCCTGCTGCTTGCGGGCCAGCTCGGCGGCCTTGCGCTTGGCGGCCTCTTCCTTCTTCTTCTCGATCGCCGCGAGCCGCGCCTTCTCCTCGGCGGTCAGCTTCGACAGGAGCTCACGGGCCTCGCGGAGCTTGCCCTGGACGTCCTGCTTGCTCGTCCTCAGGTCGTCCCGTGACCGGCTCAGGCTCTTGAGGCTCTGCGCCGCCTTCGTGCGCTGCTTCGTCGCGGACGCCTGCTGCGACTGGAAGGTGTCGACGGCCCTCTTCTGGCGCGCGGTGAGGCGGTCCGAGAGGTGGTTCTGGTCGAAGTAGCCCTGCGGGTCGTTGGCCAGCATCGCCGTGGCGGTCTCGGAGACGGCCCCGGTCCGGTACTGGGCGGCCGCGAACGAACCGAGCTCCTGGCGGGCGTCGTTGAGCTTGTCGGTGCGCTTGGCCACGTCGTCCAGGAGGCCGTCGACCTTCTTGCGCTGCTTCTCGGTCTTCTCCTTGGCCGAGTTGTACTTCTGCGTGGCCACGCCCGCCTGGTGGTACAGGGCGTCGACCTTCTTCTGGACCTCTTCGAGGCTCGGCTTCTGCGGGGCGGAGGGCGCTGCGTTCGCGCTCTGCGACAGGAGGGCCACGGAGGTGAGGGCCGCCGTCGTGATGCCGATGGCGGGGGCGGTACGTATTCCGGCAATGCGGGTCCGCGGCTTGCGGTGCGACGCCAAGGGAGGCGACTCCTTCCGTAGACCGCCTACCGGGTTAGCTGTCGGGTTCGGGCGGGTGGTTCGGAAGGCTGCCCTACAGTCCCGTACTTCGTACGGGACCGATTCACCCCAAGGTCTTGGTGGGTCCCCGGCTCCGAGGGGGTCGGACTCGGCGGAGGCCGCGCGTTCCCGGCGGGGTTCGCCGGTGGGATCACGTGCGGCCCGCGGAGCACGCTAGCCAACTCGTGTGCTCCGTGTGAAGGTTGATGTTCGATATGCCCGATACATTTTCGTGACTTTACGAAGGCCAAGACGCGGCCTTGACGGCCGGTGGCGCAGCGTGACCGGTCGCGTGCACCGGGTGGTGCGGGGGTGCTGTGGGGCGGGTGGCCGGAACCCGGGGCGGGTTGTCAGTGGGTCCGCCTAGACTCGGGAGGCGATGAGCAGCCTCTTTGATGACAGCTTCCTGGCGGACCTCAAGCCCTCGCAGGCCCATGAGGAAGAGCCCCCGCCGCCGCCCGAGGACAGCGCTCCGGAGCCCATTCCGGACGACCTGTTCGGCGGGAAGTTCGACGCGCCCCCGCCGCCCCGGGACGCGCACTACCGCGACGGCGCCCCCCGCCCGGTCCTCGACCCGGCGGCGCTCCTCGACGGGCTGAACGAGAACCAGCGCGCGGCCGTCGTGCACGCCGGCTCCCCCCTGCTCATCGTCGCGGGCGCCGGCTCCGGCAAGACCCGCGTCCTGACCCACCGCATCGCGTACCTCCTCGCGGAGCGCGGCGTGCACCCGGGCCAGATCCTGGCGATCACGTTCACGAACAAGGCCGCGGGCGAGATGAAGGAGCGCGTCGAGCAGCTCGTCGGGCCGCGGGCGAACGCGATGTGGGTGTCGACGTTCCACAGTGCCTGCGTCCGCATCCTGCGCCGCGAGTACAAGAAGCTGGGCTTCACGTCCTCGTTCTCGATCTATGACGCGGCGGACTCCAAGCGCCTGATGGCCCTGGTCTGCCGCGACCTGGACCTGGACCCGAAGAAGTTCCCGCCCAAGTCCTTCAGCGCCAAGATCTCGAACTTGAAGAACGAGCTGATCGACGAGGAGGACTTCGCCGCCCAGGCCGCCGACGGCTTCGAGAAGACCCTCGCCGAGGCGTACGCGATGTACCAGTCGCGCCTGCGCGAGGCCAATGCCCTCGACTTCGACGACCTGATCATGACGACGGTCAACCTGCTCCGCGCCTTCCCGGACGTGGCCGAGCACTACCGCCGCCGCTTCCGCCACGTGATGGTCGACGAGTACCAGGACACGAACCACGCGCAGTACGCGCTGGTGCGCGAGCTGGTGGGCCCCTCCGGAGAGGGCCAGGACCCGGGCGAGCTCTGCGTCGTGGGTGACGCGGACCAGTCCATCTACGCCTTCCGCGGCGCCACCATCCGCAACATCCTCCAGTTCGAGGAGGACTACCCGGACGCGACGACGATCCTCCTGGAGCAGAACTACCGCTCCACGCAGACGATCCTGAGCGCGGCCAACGCGGTCATCGAGCGCAACGAGAGCCGCCGCCCCAAGAATCTCTGGACCAACGCGGGCGCGGGCGCGCGCATCACCGGCTACGTAGCGGACACCGAGCACGACGAGGCGCAGTTCGTCGCCGACGAGATCGACCGCCTCACGGACGCGGGCGACGCCAAGGCGGGCGACGTCGCGATCTTCTACCGGACGAACGCGCAGTCCCGTGTCTTCGAAGAGATCTTCATCCGCGTCGGCCTGCCCTACAAGGTCGTCGGCGGCGTCCGCTTCTACGAGCGCAAGGAAGTCCGCGACGTCCTCGCCTACCTGAGGGTCCTCGCCAACCCCGAGGACTCGGTGCCGCTGCGACGCATTCTGAACGTGCCGAAGCGGGGCATCGGCGACCGCGCCGAAGCGATGATCGACGCCCTCGCGCAGCGCGAGAAGATCTCCTTCCCGCAGGCACTCGCGCGCGTGGACGAGGCGTACGGCATGGCGGCCCGCTCCGCCAACGCCGTCAAGCGGTTCAACACGCTCATGGAGGAGCTCCGTACGGTCGTCGAGTCCGGCGCGGGCCCGGCCGTCGTCCTGGAGGCCGTGCTCGAACGGACCGGGTACCTGGCCGAGTTGCAGTCCTCCACGGACCCGCAGGACGAGACCCGCATCGAGAACCTCCAGGAACTCGCCGCCGTGGCCCTGGAGTTCGAGCAGGACAACGGGACGGGCGAGGAGGCGGCGGACACCGCCACGGAGGGCACCACCACGGAGGACGCCGCCACGGAGGACGCCGCCGACGCAGGCACCGCCCCGGCCGGTTCGCTCTCCGACTTCCTGGAGCGCGTCGCCCTCGTCGCCGACTCGGACCAGATCCCGGACGAGGAGGACGACGGCTCGGGCGTCATCACACTCATGACGCTGCACACCGCCAAGGGCCTCGAGTTCCCGGTGGTGTTCCTCACCGGCATGGAGGACGGCGTCTTCCCGCACATGCGCACGTTCGGCAAGACCAAGGAGATCGAGGAGGAGCGGCGCCTCGCGTACGTGGGCATCACGCGCGCGCGGGAGCGGCTCTACCTCACCCGCTCCGCGATGCGCAGCGCCTGGGGCCAGCCCTCGTACAACCCGGCGTCGCGCTTCCTGGAGGAGATCCCCGAGGTCCACGTGGACTGGAAGCGCACGGGCTCGATGGGCGCCCCGGCCTCCTCGGGACCGGCGGCCGGTGTCGCCGCCTCGCTCTCCTCGTCCCGCTCGCGCGCGGGCGGCCCGCAGGGCTTCGCGACGCGCCGGGCCAACGAGAAGCCGGTGGTCTCGCTCGCGGTCGGGGACCGGGTCACGCACGACCAGTTCGGTCTCGGCACGGTCGTCGGAGTGAAGGGCACGGGCGCGAACGCGGAGGCGACGGTGGACTTCGGCGAGCCCAAGCCGAAGCGCCTGCTGCTGCGGTACGCACCGGTGGAGAAGCTGTGACCCGGAGGTGAACGCGCCTGGTGGCGGCCGGAGTTACGTCGGGTCGAGGTCGTGGCTGCGCAGCCACGGCAGCGGGTCGATGGCCGAGCCGCCGCCGGGGCGCACCTCGAAGTGCAGGTGCGGGCCGGTGGAGTTGCCCGAGTTGCCGGAGAAGGCGATGACGTCACCCGCCTTGACCTCGCCGCTCATGACCTTGTGCGTGGAGAGGTGGCAGTACCACGTCTCCGTGCCGTCCTTGGCGGTCACGACCGCCATGTTGCCGTAGGCGCTGTTCCACTTCGTCGACACGACGCCGTCGGTGGCGGCCATCACGGGCGTGCCGTACGAGACGGGGAAGTCGATGCCGGAGTGCACGGACATCCAGTTGACGCCCGCCTGGCCGTAGTACGCGCTCAGGCCGTGCTGCTTAACGGGCAGCGCGAACTTGGGCCGCAGCCGCTCCTTGCGCGCGGCCTCCGCGGCGGCCTTCTTCTCGGCCGCGTCCTTCTTCGCCTTGAGGTCGATGCGCTTCTGGGTGCGGCTCGCACGGTCCGCGAAGTCACCCGCGTCGGCGGAGAGGTTCTCCAGCTGGGTGTCGAGCTTGCTGTTGGCGGCGGCGGGCTTCACGGACGTGGGGTCCGGGGCGGAGGCCGTCGTCTCCTTGCCGTCGTCACCGCCGCCGAGGTTGCTCACGGACGCGGCGGCGATGCCCGCGACCCCCATCACGCACACCGAGGGCACCGCGACGGTGAGCAGGGCGGAACGCTTCGCCGGGGAGCGGCGGCGGGTGCTGCGGGAGCGCGCGGCGGGGCGGGCGCGGCCCGGGAGGTCGGCGGTGCCGTCGGGACCGTCGGGCTCGTACGCCTCGTCCGGGGTGAACTCGTGCTCCGCCGCAGGCGGTTGATCGTACGAGGCGGGGGACCCGTAGGGGTCTTCGTACGGCATGTCGTGGGCCGACTCGTGGTGCCCCGTCGCGTGCGGGGCCGCCTCGTGGTGAGCAGCTTCGTGGTGAGCCGCTTCGTGGTGCGGCATCGCGTGGTGGCCGTCCGAGTTCCACGCGGTCGCGTCGTAGGCGCCCGTGTCGAAGGTGCCCGCCGCGAAGGTCTGCGTCTCCCACTGCTGGGTCTGGTCCAGGGGGGCCGCCGGGGCCGCCTGGTTCGCCTCGTGCCACGCGCTCGCGTCCCACTGCCCGGTGGCCTCGGGCCCCGCCTGCGCCGGGATGTCGGCGAGCTGCTGGTACCCGACGGTGGCCCAGATGCCGGTGGTGTCGTAGCTGCCGGTGTCGTAGCCGCCGGTGTCGTACGAGGCGTGGTGCTGCGCGGCGTACGGGTCGTAGTTGAGCGTGGTGTGCGTGCTCGTGGTGGTGGCCCACTGGCCGGTGTCGTACTGCCCCGTGTCGTACTGCCCGGTGGGCAGGTCGCCGAAGAGAGGGTCCGTCGCGAAGCTGCCGGTGTCGGTAGCAGTCGTGAAGGTGTCGGTGGCGTAGCCGCCCGAGGTGGTGAACGAGCCGGTGGCGTAGACGTCGTACGGGGCGTGGCCGCCGTGCTGGGTGCTCTGCTGGTCGTAGGCGCCGTAAGAGCCGTAGTCGACGTCGGGTGCCGAGGACGGGGGAGTGGTCCCCGACGGGTGACGGTCGTTCACCAACTTCTCTTTCGCCTCGACAGCAGGGGGCAGAGCAGTGCGGTGACTGTACCCGGCGGTATGCGGGCGCGACAATCTTCGGCAGGTTTCATGCGCTCAGGAAACGGGCATTCGGCCGCCTTTCGGCGGTCAGTGGGCAGACCTTTGGCGCTGCGTTCGAGGTCAGTTCGAACTTTCAGGCCACTGTCATACCCCCGACGGCGGAGGTCGCGGCCGTGGTAGCGGGCTCCGCGAGGTCGAGCGCCTGCCGGATCCCCGCCGCGACCGCGGGGTGCACGGGCAGGGCGAGATGCCCGATCCCGGTCACCCTTACGTTCTGCACGCGCAAATCCGGGTGGTCGACGCAGGCCGTCTCGATCGGGTCCATCCAGGCGTCGAGGTCGCTCCAGAAGCTCACGAAGTGCGTACGGCAGCCGGGCGCGGGGGCGCGCAGCTCCTTGATCACCGGGGATTCGGGGCGCATCTGGCGGACGATCGGGTGCGCGTCGGCGAGCGGCACGACGCGGGTGCCCGCGTGCGGTGTGCCGAGGGTGACCAGGGTGCGCACGCGGGCGTCGCCGCCCTGGAGTTGGACGTAGTGGCGGGCGATGAGGCCGCCGAGGCTGTGGCCCACGATGTCCACCTCGTGGTGGCCGGTGCGCCGGCAGATCTCCTCCACATGGCGGCCAAGCAGCTCGGCCGCGGTGCGGATGTCGCAGGTGAGGGGCGAGTAGTTGAGGGACTCCACGTGCTGCCTGCCGTGCTGGGTGAGGAAGCGGCGGAGCAGGACGAAGACGGAGCGGTTGTCGATGAAGCCGTGCAGCAGCAGGACCGGGGGCCTGTCCTCGCCGGGCAGCCGCGGGGTGTCGTCGCCGCTCGCGGGCGGGAGCTGGGGGCGGCGCTCCTGGGCCATGCCGGAGGGATAGAGAAGGATGTGCCCGGCGAGGATCGCCAGCTCGAGTGCCGTCGCCTTCAGGAAGGCGAGGGAGAGCCCCGCCATTCTGACGGGGAGCAGGTGGCTGAGCTGACGAAAGGGCAAGACCCTGGTGACCGTCATGGTCGACCTCCCGACCGGCATGCGGGAAGACGACTCTGTCCCCCGTGTGCCCCTCAGGGAAAGCCGTGGCCAAGGATGCGCTTTCGGTGACGAAAGCGATGCACCGCACCACCATGCCGTGCGGCTGACGGCGTGGTGGCGCGGCGACCTCGTTGCGGCTCTCCTCGCGCCGTCCCGGCGGCCCCTGGGCCGCCTGTCATGGGAGTGGCGCGCGGCGAATATGTCCCAACGTGTGATTTCCCCCTCGGTCTCCACCGTGAAACTGCCGGGTGCGAGATGCTGGAGATAACGTTCGTTCACTTCCCCCGGCTCCTCGCTCGGTGGATTTCGCTACCTGTTCGGTACATGGAGGCAGTGATGGGTGTGGCAGCCGGTCCGATCCGCGTGGTCGTCGCCAAGCCGGGTCTCGACGGCCACGATCGAGGTGCCAAGGTGATCGCGCGGGCGCTGCGCGACGCCGGTATGGAGGTCATCTACACCGGCCTGCACCAGACTCCCGAGCAGGTCGTCGACACCGCGATCCAGGAGGACGCCGACGCGATCGGCCTCTCCATCCTCTCCGGCGCGCACAACACGCTCTTCGCGCGCGTCCTGGAGCTCCTCAAGGAGCGGGACGCGGAGGACATCAAGGTCTTCGGCGGCGGCATCATCCCCGAGGACGACATCGCGCCCCTCAAGGAGAAGGGGGTCGCGGAGATCTTCACCCCGGGTGCGACGACGTCCTCGATCGTGGAGTGGGTGCGGGCCAACGTGCGGGAGTCGACGGGCGCTTGATGACGGGCGGTTGATGACAGGCGCTTGATAGCGGGCGGTTGGCGACGGGCGGTTGATGACGGGTGGCTGGCGACGGGTGGTTGGTGACGGGAGCTCCGTGGTCGGTTCCGTTCGGCGTCACGTGGTCAGCTCTTCTCGCATCGCCTGCCGCAGGCGCAGCGTGCTGACGAGCCGCTGGAACGCCTCGGACCAGTAGCCGCCCGCACCGGGCGAGGCGTCCTCCGGCTCGTCCTGTATCGCCGTGAGGACGTCGAGCCGGACCGCCTCGGCCGGGTCGAGGCAGCGCTCCGCGAGCCCCATCACTCCGCTGAAGCTCCAGGGGTAACTCCCTGCGTCCCGCGCGATGTCGAGCGCGTCCACCACGGCCCGGCCGAGCGGCTCCGCCCAGGGGACCGCGCAGACGCCGAGCAGCTGGAACGCCTCCGACAGGCCGTGGCGCTCGATGAAGCCGGCGACCCAGCGCGCCCGCTCGTCCGGCGGCAGCGCCGCGAGGAGCTTGGCGCGCTCGGCGAGCGAGACCGCGCCCGGCCCCGCCGCGTCCGGTGCGACGGGGGCGCCGAGCAGCGCACGGGACCAGGCCGCGTCCCGCTGGCGCACGGCGGCGCGGCACCACGCGGCGTGCAGCTCACCGCGCCAGTCGTCGGCCACCGGCAGCGCCACGATCTCCTCCGGCGTGCGCCCGCCGAGCCGCCCCGGCCAGGCGGACAGCGGCGCCGACTCCACCAACTGGCCCAGCCACCACGACCGTTCACCCCGGCCCGCGGGCGGCTTCGGGGTGATGCCGTCGCGCTCCATGCCGGCGTCGCACTCGTGCGGGGCCTCGACGACGAGGACCGGTGTGCTCTCCGTACGGTCGAGGGCCACGCACGAGGCGGCGCGGGCGGCCATGCGGGAGGCGAGCGCCGACGTCGGCAGTGCGGAGAGCAGCTCGGCCGCCGTGGAGCGGACGTTGCGGCTGCGGTCGCGCAGCGCCTGCTCCAGGAACGGCTCGTCCGCCGCGCACAGGCCCGTGCGCAGCGAGTCGAGGAACATCAGGCGGTCCTCCGCGCGCTCCGTCGGCCAGGAGCCGGCGAGCAGCTCGCGCGCGGCCGCCGCGTCCGCGGCCCGTACGGCCGTGAGCAGGGCGACGCGCTCGGCGAACAGGCCCTCCTCCCACAGCTGTTGGACCTCACCGCGCTGTTCGGGGGAGGGCAGGGCCAGGCCGCCGCCCGGGGCCGCGCGCAGCGCGAAACGCCAGTCGGGGTTGAGCCGGGCCAGCCACAGCGCGCGCGGGCCCGCGAGGGCCAGGGCCTGGGGCCGCAGATCCGTGCGCCCACGGGCGGCGTCCAGGAGCGCGGGCAGCAGCTCGGGGGGCGGGGCGAAGCCGCGGGCGTTCGCCAGTGCCAGCCACTGCGGCAGCAGCTCCATCAGGTCCGGGGCGGTGCCACGGCGTCCGCCGCCGCCCGCGCCCGGCCGGTCGGTGAGCAGGGCGGCGAGCCTGCGCCGCGCGGCGGGCGGCACCGGGGGCCTGGGGTCGTCGGCCGCGGGCTCCGGCGGGGTGACGGCGGGTGCCGGACGCAGCCCTGCCCGGCGCCGGACCGTCTGCACGGCGGCCGCGTCCAGGAGCGCGACGGGCGCTGCCCTGCCCGGGGCGTGCACGGGCGGGGTGCGGCGGTCGGTGCCGAGGAGCGCGGCGGTGACGAGCTCCTCCCAGGGGCCGGTGGGGATGCCGGTCGGCTCGGCGACATAGGGCGGCTCCGCGATGCCGGTCGGGTCGGCGATACCGGTCGGGGCGGCGCTGCGGGTCGGTTCGGCGTCGCGGGTCGGTTCGGCCGTGGCCGTTGTCGTGGCCGCCGGGTCCGTGCTCGTCGGTTCTCCGAAGGTCATGGTGTCCCCCTCTCGTATGGAGTGCCGCTCTCGTATGCGGCCGTGATGGTGCTCCCGTACGGGGCTGTGGTGGTGCTCCTGTACGCGGCTGTGGTGCTGCTCCCGTACGCGGCTGTGGTGCTGCTCCCGTACGCGGCTGTGGTGCCGCTCTCGCAGCGGGTCCCCGTCCCGTACGCGGTCCCTCAGCACAGGGAGATCGCCTCGCCCGCCTCCTGGGGCCAGGCCGCCAAGGGCGTGAAGCCGCGGTGGCCGCACTCGCCGAACACCGTCACCGGGGCGCCGCCGGAGAGCGCGGCGAGGCGCCACAGGCCCGGCCGGGACGTGGCGGCCGGGGTGAGGGGCAGTGCGAAGTCGCCGTCCGCGTCCGTCAGTTGCCATCCGTCCTCGTCGGGCACCGGGGCCGGTATCACCCCGTCGAGCGTCACCGGCCAGGAGTCCAGCCATGGGTCGGCGCGCAGCGCGGTCCCGTACCGGACGGCGGCCTCGGCGGGGCGCAGGCCGGGAGGGCGGGCCGAGGTCGGGGCGGGCGGAGCGAACTGCTCGCCCAGGTCCACCCGCAGCTGCCCCGCGCCGGGATACGGGATCAGCTCGGCGTCGAGCGCCAGACCCACCGGGAGCGCGAGGGCCGGGGCGCGGCCCGCCGCCCCGTACGACAGCAGGAGCGCGGAGCGGCCCGAGCGGGAGCCGTGCAGCCAGATGCGGCGGGTGGTGAGCCTGCTGTCCGACGTGTCGTACTGCGCGAGGACCAGCCACTGGTCGCGGAGCGGCGCGCCCTCCGCGGCGGCGGGCAGGCCGATGCGGGAGCGGACCGTGGCGGCCAGGCCCTCCGGCAGGGACGCACGGTGCAGCCAGCCCTGGTCGAGGAGGTGCAGCAGCGCGCACTCCTCCAGGAGCCGCACCGGCCAGCCGGGCCCCGACGACGGTATGGCACCCAACTCGCGTACGCGCGCGGCCAGTCCGGGGGCCTGGGCGTCCACCATGCGCGCGGCCGTCTCCTCCCACAGGCCGTACCCCGCCTGCTCGGCGGTGGCGAGGCCGCCGCGCAGCAGGTCCGTGAGGCGCTGCTCCAGCTCCGTCGCCCCCGCCGTCACCCGCTCGGCGCGGCGCTCCGCCCGGCGGCGCGCGGCCTCGGGACCGGCGCTGCCGCCGCCTGAACTCCCGCCTCTGCCGGCCGACTTGCTCTCCGCTCTCTTACGGCGCCCCGCCAGCCACTCATCGGCCCAGTCCGGCACCGGCGCGCCGTCCGGCACCGCCGCGTCGTCCCCGGACCAGAGCAGCAGCAGCCCGAGCGCGTGCTTGCACGGGAACTTGCGGCTCGGACAACTGCACTTGTACGCCGGGCCCGCCGGACCTCCCGCGCCCGCGCCGCCCGTGATGTCGACGACCGTCTGATACGGCTTGCTGCCACTGCCCTTGCACAGCCCCCACACCGTCCCCTCGCCGGAACTTCCCGTCTCCGACCATGGGCCGGCGACGCCGAGTTTGCTTCCCGCCCGCTGTGACGGGGTGTCAGGAGCCAGTGCCAGCACCTGATCCGCCGTCCAGCGCACCCCCTGCTGAGTCATGAGCTCGAAGGTAGGTCCCGGCACTGACAATCGGCTCTGACCTGCACGGACGGTCCGCCGACGGCCGATTGTCAGTGGCGTGGTGCACGGTGGAAACACCTCCGGGCCAAAGCGCCCGGACGAGCTGGAGGGGGAGCACGCATGTCCGTCACCACCACCGCGGCCACCGTCGATGCCGAGGCCCTGCGACCGCATGCCGAGCAGGCGTTCGCCGCCGAGCTGGCCGCGCTCGCCGCGCAGGACGACCGGCCGCGCCCGGCCCGCTGGCGGCTTTCGCCGTGGGCGGTCGCGACCTATCTGCTCGGCGGCACGCTGCCGGACGGCACGGTGATCACACCGAAGTACGTGGGCCCGCGGCGCATCGTCGAGGTCGCCGTCACCACGCTCGCCACCGATCGCGCGCTGCTCCTGCTCGGCGTGCCCGGCACCGCCAAGACCTGGGTGTCCGAGCACCTGGCCGCGGCCGTCAGCGGCGACTCGACGCTCCTGGTGCAGGGCACGGCGGGCACGCCCGAGGAGGCCATCCGCTACGGGTGGAACTACGCGCAGCTGCTCGCCCACGGCCCCAGCCGCGACGCCCTCGTGCCGAGCCCCGTCATGCGCGCCATGTCCGAGGGCATGACGGCCCGGGTCGAGGAGCTGACCCGCATCCCTGCCGACGTGCAGGACACGCTCATCACGATCCTGTCCGAAAAGACCCTGCCGATACCGGAGTTGGGCCAGGAGGTGCAGGCCGTGCGCGGCTTCAACCTCATCGCCACGGCCAACGACCGCGACCGCGGGATCAACGACCTGTCGAGCGCCCTGCGCCGCCGCTTCAACACGGTGGTGCTGCCGCTGCCCGCGACCGCGGACGCCGAGGTCGACATCGTCTCCCGCCGCGTCGACCAGCTCGGCCGCTCCCTCGACCTGCCGTCCGCGCCCGACGGCATCGACGAGATCCGCCGTGTCGTCACGGTCTTCCGCGAGCTGCGCGACGGCGTCACGGCCGACGGGCGTACGAAGGTGAAGTCCCCCAGCGGCACGCTCTCCACGGCCGAGGCGATCTCCGTGGTCACGGGCGGCCTGGCTCTCGCGGCCCACTTCGGGGACGGTGTGCTGCGGCCCGGCGACGTCGCGGCCGGGATCCTCGGGGCGGTCGTCCGCGACCCGGCGGCGGACCGGGTGATCTGGCAGGAGTACCTGGAGGCGGTCGTGCGCGAGCGCGACGGCTGGAAGGACTTCTACCGCGCCTGCCGCGAGGTGAGCGCATGAAGCCCCTGCTGATGGGTGTGCGGCACCACGGTCCGGGCTCGGCCCGCGCCGTGCGGGCCGCACTCGACGCCGCCGACCCGCGCGTGGTCCTGATCGAAGGCCCGCCGGAGGCCGACGCGTTGGTGCCGCTCGTCGGGGACGAGGCCATGCGGCCGCCGGTCGCGCTGCTCGCCCATGTCGTGGACGAGCCGGGCCGCTCCGCGTTCTGGCCGTTCGCGGAGTTCTCCCCGGAGTGGGCCGCCCTGACGTGGGCGGTGGAGCGCGGGGTCCCGGCCCGCTTCATCGACCTCCCTGCGGCGCACTCGCTGGCGGACAAGGAGAGAGGGGCGCAACTTCCCGAGAGCGAGGGTGAGGCCGACGAGGGGGAGGCCGGCGAGGGTGAGGCCGAGGCACGGATGCGCGTGGATCCTCTCGCCGTCCTCGCCGAGACCGCCGGGTACGACGACCCCGAGCGCTGGTGGGAGGACGTCGTCGAGCACCGAGGCTCCGGAGCCGACGCGTTCGCTCCCTTCGAGGCACTCGGCGAGGCGATGGGCGCGCTCCGGGAGTGGTACGGGACGGGCGGGCACGACCGCGACCTGGTGCGCGAGGCCCACATGCGGCTGCAACTGCGGGCCGCGCAGCGGGAGTTCGACGCGGCGGACGTCGCCGTCGTGTGCGGGGCCTGGCATGTGCCCGCACTGCGGCAGAAGACGACCGTGGCCGCCGACCGGGCGCTGCTCAAGGGCCTGCCCAAGGCCAAGGTCGACCTGACCTGGGTGCCCTGGACCCACCGCCGCCTCGCCCGGGCCAGCGGCTACGGGGCGGGCATCGACTCGCCCGGCTGGTACGGCCACCTGTTCAGCACCCCCGACCGGCCCGTGGAGCGCTGGCTCACCAAGGTCGCCGGGCTGCTCAGGGACGAGGACAGGCTCGTCTCGTCCGCGCACGTCATCGAGGCAGTGCGGCTCGCGGACACGCTCGCCGCGATGCGCGGCCGCCCGCTGGCCGGCCTCTCGGAGACGACGGACGCGATCCGCGCGGTGATGTGCGACGGCTCGGACGTGCCGCTCGCGCTGGTGCACGACAAGCTCGTCGTCGGCGACGTGCTCGGCGAGGTGCCCGAGGCGGCGCCCGCGGTGCCGCTGCAGCGCGACCTCACCCGAACCCAGCGCTCGCTCCGGCTCCAACCGGAGGCGCTGGAGCGGGAGTTGGAGCTCGATCTGCGCAAGGAGAACGACGCCGGGCGCAGCAGGCTCCTGCACCGGCTGCGGCTGCTCGGCATCGGCTGGGGCGAGCCCGCCGAGTCCCGGGGCAGCACCGGCACCTTCCGGGAGACCTGGGGCCTTCGCTGGGAGCCGGAGCTCTCGGTGCGGGTGGCCGAGGCCGGGGTGTGGGGCACCACGGTGCTCGCCGCGGCCACGGCCAGGGCCGAGTCGGACGCGATCGCGGCGACGGCGCTCGCCGACGTCACGGGCCTCGCCGAACAGTGCCTGCTCGCCGGGCTGCCGGACGCGCTGCCCACGGTCATGCGGGTCCTCGCCGACCGCGCGGCCCTCGACACCGACGTCGGCCACCTCGCCCAGGCCCTCCCCGCCCTGGTCCGCTCCCTGCGGTACGGGGATGTCCGGGGCACGGACACGCGCGCGCTCGGGGAGGTCGCGGCGGGCCTCGCCGAGCGGATCTTCGTGGGCCTGCCGCCCGCGTGCGCGGCGCTCGACGGGGACGCGGCGACGGAGATGCGCGGCCATGTGGACGCGGTGCACCAGGCGGTGGGCCTGCTCGACGAGGACGGGGCGGAGCCGCAGTCGCGGCAGCAGCCGGAGCCGAGCGAGGACGAGGACAGCGGATGGGGCAGGCGCGGCAGCAGCGGGACACGGGGGCGCTGGCAGTCCGTGCTCCGCGTGCTCGCCTCCCGGGACACCGTGGCCGGGGTCATCCGTGGCCGCTGTGCCCGACTGCTCCTGGACGAGGGGCAGTTGGCGGAGGGGGAGGCCGCCCGGCTCATGGGGCTCGCCCTCTCGCCGGGCACGCCGCCGGGCGAGGCCGCCGCGTGGATCGAGGGATTCGTAGGAGGAGGGGTCGGCGGCTCCGGCGGCGGCATGCTGCTCGTGCACGACGAGCGGCTGCTGGCCCTCGTCGACGCGTGGCTGACCGGAGTGCCGGACGGCGCCTTCACCGACGTACTGCCGCTGCTGCGCCGCACCTTCTCGGCGTACGAACCAGGAGTGCGCCGGACCCTCGGCGAGCTGGTGCGGCGCGGGCCGAAGGGCGACGGGCACGCGGCGGCGGCCGTGGCCCAGGGGGTGCCCGGGTTCGCGGCGGAGCTCGACGAGGAGCGCGCGGACGCGGTGCTGCCGATGCTGCGACTCCTGCTCCAAGGGGCGGCCGACGACCGTAACGACCATGTGGGGGCGGCCTGATGACGGAAGCGACGACTGTGGCGACAGACAGGACAGACGAGGCAGGCAGGACGGACGGGACGGGCAGGACGGACGGGACGGGAGAGGCGGACGAGCGGCTGCGGCGCTGGCGGCTCGTGCTCGGCGGCGACGCGGCGGACGGCACCGGCTGCGCGCTCGGCGGGCGGGACGCCGCGATGGACGGCGCGCTCTCCGCGCTGTACGGCAAGGAGGGCGGTGCGAACTACGCGCGGCGCAAGGACCGTTCGGCGGGGCTCGGGGCCTCCGCGCCGTCCGTGGCGCGCTGGCTCGGCGACATCCGCACGTACTTCCCGTCCTCCGTCGTCCAGGTCATGCAGCGCGACGCCATCGACCGGCTCGGTCTGTCCACGCTGCTCCTGGAGCCCGAGATGCTGGAGGCCGTCGAGGCGGACGTCCACCTGGTCGGGACGCTCCTCTCGCTCAACAAGGCGATGCCGGAGACGACGAAGGAGACGGCACGCGCGGTCGTCCGCAAGGTCGTCGAGGACCTGGAGAAGCGGCTCGCCACCCGCACCCGCGCCACGCTCACCGGCGCCCTCGACCGCAGCGCCCGCGTCAGCAGGCCCCGCCACCACGACATCGACTGGAACCGCACGATCGCGGCCAACCTCAAGAACTACCTGCCCGAGTACAGGACCGTCGTCCCCGAGCGGCTCATCGGGTACGGGCGGGCCGCGCAGTCCGTGAAGAAGGAGGTCATCCTCTGCATCGACCAGTCCGGCTCGATGGCGGCGTCCGTCGTGTACGCCTCCGTGTTCGGCGCCGTCCTGTCCTCGATGCGCTCGCTCAACACCCGCCTGGTCGTCTTCGACACGAACGTCGTCGACCTCACCGACCAGCTCGACGACCCCGTGGACGTCCTCTTCGGCACGCAGCTCGGCGGCGGCACGGACATCAACAGGGCGCTCGCGTACTGCCAGGCGCAGATCACCCGCCCCGCGGACACGGTCGTGGTCCTGATCAGCGACCTCTACGAAGGCGGCATTCGGAACGAGATGCTGAAGCGGGTCGCCGCGATGAAGGCGTCCGGGGTGCAGTTCGTGACGCTGCTCGCGCTCTCGGACGAGGGCTCGCCCGCCTATGACCGGGAGCACGCGGCGGCCCTCGCGGCCCTGGACGCACCCGCGTTCGCCTGTACGCCGGACCTCTTCCCGGAGGTGATGGCCGCCGCGATCGAGCGAAGGCCACTTCCCATACCGGACATGGCTGCGCATCAGTAACAGTGGGCTTGCGCGACGGCGGGAGGTCCGTGACAGGATCCCGCCCGTGATGACCACAGCAGCCACTCCCGACACCGCCGTGCGCGCAGCCTTGCGCGCGGCGGGCGGTCGGCGCGGGCTGCAAGTGGTGCTGCTGCTCGCCGGATTGCTGGCGCTCGGCTTCCTCTTCGGGGAGCGGGCGCAGGCGGCGGAGGGCGACCCCGTACCGGTTGACGCCCCGCTGCGCGCGGCAGTCGAACCGGTCACGTCGGTTGAGCCGGTCACGTCGGTCGAGTCGGCCAAGCCGACCAAGTCGGTCGAGTCGGTCGAGTCGGTCGAGCCGACCAAGCCGGTTGAGTCGGTCGAGCCGGTGAAGGCCGTCAAGCCCGTTGAGGCGGTCAAGCCGGTCGTGCGGCAGGTGGAGCGCCCGGCGCGCACGGCCGTGCACGAGGTCGTGGACAGGGTCGGCGGCATCGCCGACGCCAGGCCGCCGAAGCTGCCGTTGCCCGATGCCGGGCTGCCCGGCGACGACTCCGGCGGCGCCCCCGAGGGCCGGTCGCCCGAGGCCGAGCCCGCTCGGCACCCGGACCAGCAGGACAAGGACCGCCGTACGACCGGTGCCGACCGGCAGGAGCAGCAGGAGCTGCACGCGTCCGGCGCGCCGTTCGGGCCGCGGGCCGACTCCTCGTACGAGAACGGCCTCGGGCCGACGAGCGACCGTGGCGCCGAACGCTCGGACCGCCGCGCCGACGAAGGGCTCCGTGGCCCCGCCGGCGGGCTTCCGCAGGCTCCTCTTCCCCGCGTCCCGGGGGAGGGCGTCGCCAACCAGTCGGTGGGCGACGCGAATTCATCGCGCCACGGCGATCTGCACGCCGCCGCGTTCGGCGACCGGGCAGCGGTCCGGCTCGCCTCCGGCCCTGTCCGCGCATCCGAAGGCACACCGACCCGCGACAGACACCGGGACATTCCCGAATTCCCTGGCTAGGGCAGCCCGTTCCCCGCTCGTGACCTGCCGCGCGGGGGCGGAACAGGTCTGCCCGCCGTCCGGACGCACCCGACCTTCTTGGTCCTGAACGTCCCGACGGAACACCAGAGTTCGAGAGTTCGAAGGATCTGACGCAAGCATGAACAAGAACATCCGCCGTTCCATCGTCATAGCCGCCGGTGTCACCAGTGCGTGGGCGCTCGGTTCGGCCGTGGCCAGCGCGGACGAGCTGCCCGCGCACTCCGTCTCCGTCCCCGACGTCTCCGTCCCCGACGCCTCCGACGTCGCCGTCCCGGACCAGGCCGCCGACACGGTCGCTGACGTCCAGGGCAAGGCGTCCGGTGTCACGGACGGCTCCGCCGTGGACCAGGTCAAGAAGACCGCGACGGGCGCGGTCGGCAAGGCCACCGGTGCCGCCAAGGGAGTTGACGGGGTCGAGGGCGTGAAGGGCGCCGCCGGGAAGGCCACGGGCAAGGCCACGTCGACGGTCGGCGACGTCGCCAAGAAGGCCAAGGCGGCCGACGTCTCCGTGCCGGAGACGGGCACCCTGCCCGACGCCGGTTCCCTCCCGCAGGCGGGCACCCTCCCCTCCGTCCCGGAAACCGGCACCCTCCCCGAGGCGGACACCCTCCCCGCCGCCGACATCGACTACCTCTTCGGCCCCCTGTCGGCCTTCGCGCCGCACCTTCAGGAGACCGTCGCCCAGGTGCAGGACCAGGCCCCGGGCCAGGTCCAGGGCGCTGTCCAGTCGGTGTCGCCGGTCGTCGGCCAGACCACCGACTCGGTGCTCCCGCCCGTCGCGGGCACCGCGGTCGACGGCGTCGTCCCGGTCGCCGGGCAGGCCGTCGGGGACGCCGGATACCTGGCGCAGGGCGTGTCCGGCGACGTGCAGCCGTTCGCCCAGGGTGTGGTCGCCGACGTGCAGCCGTTCGCCCAGGGCGTGGTCGCCGACGTGCAGCCCTTCGCGCAGGACCTGACGGGCACCGTCACCTCCGACGCCCAGACCCTCGCCGGAAACGCGGTCACCGGGGTCCAGGGCGTGGGCGGCTCGGTCACCCCCGGCTACCTGCCGACGTACAACGGCTGAACCACAAACCCACAAACCCACGGGTCCACGGGTCCACGGATTCACTGAACCGCTGACCGGCCGCTGATCGGCCGATCGCGGGAGCAAACGGGCAGTCCCTGTCGTCCTCCCCTGCGACAGGGGCTGCCCTTTCCGGCCAGGACGGCGTGGTTGTGACCGTCATCACCGCGCAAATGTGATCTGCGATTTAGGGACCTACGTCCCACGGCGATAACCTGCGAGACGGACATGCCGCGTCCACGGACACCGTGTACGCCTCCCTTGTGACAGCGCAGTCACGTTGCCCTCCGCGGCACGCCCACGCAGACAACGAACCGCGATATCACTGAAAAGGGACGGACGCGCGTGGACCTGTTCGAGTACCAGGCGAGGGACCTCTTCGCCAAGCACGGTGTACCGGTGCTGGCCGGTGAAGTCATCGACACGCCTGAGGCGGCCCGCGAGGCGACCGAGCGGCTGGGCGGCAAGTCCGTCGTCAAGGCGCAGGTGAAGGTCGGCGGCCGCGGCAAGGCCGGCGGCGTGAAGCTGGCGGCGAACCCGGACGAGGCCGTCGCTCGCGCGACGGACATCCTCGGCATGGACATCAAGGGCCACACGGTCCACAAGGTGATGATCGCCGAGCTGTCCCCGGAGATCGAGGCGGAGTACTACGTCTCCTACCTCCTCGACCGCACCAACCGCACCTTCCTGGCCATGGCCTCGGTGCAGGGCGGCATGGACATCGAGGAGGTCGCGGAGAAGACCCCCGAGGCCCTCGCGAAGGTCCCGGTCAACGCCGTCGAGGGCGTGAACATCGAGAAGGCCCGCGAGATCGTGGCCCAGGCGAAGTTCCCGGCCGACGTGGCCGAGGGCGTGGCCGAGGCCATGGTGACCCTGTGGGACACCTTCGTCGCCGAGGACGCGCTCCTCGTCGAGGTCAACCCGCTGGTGAAGACCAAGGACGGTCGCATCCTGGCCCTGGACGGCAAGGTCTCGCTCGACGAGAACGCCGACTTCCGCCAGCCCGAGCACGAGGCGCTCGAGGACAAGGCCGCAGCCAACCCGCTCGAGGCTGCCGCCAAGGCCAAGAACCTCAACTACGTGAAGCTGGACGGCGAGGTCGGCATCATCGGCAACGGCGCCGGGCTCGTCATGAGCACCCTGGACGTCGTCGCGTACGCCGGTGAGAACCACGGCGGCGTGAAGCCCGCCAACTTCCTCGACATCGGCGGCGGCGCCTCGGCCGAGGTCATGGCGAACGGCCTGGAGATCATCCTCGGCGACTCGGACGTCAAGTCCGTCTTCGTCAACGTCTTCGGCGGCATCACCGCGTGCGACGAGGTCGCCAACGGCATCGTGCAGGCCCTCGAGCTGCTCGCCTCCAAGGGCGAGAAGGTCGAGAAGCCCCTCGTCGTCCGCCTCGACGGCAACAACGCCGAGCTGGGTCGCAAGATCCTCTCCGACGCCAACCACCCGCTGGTGCAGCGCGTGGACACCATGGACGGCGCGGCCGACAAGGCCGCCGAGCTCGCGGCCGCGAAGTAAGGGACGAGGGACAGAACAGCCATGGCTATCTTCCTCAACAAGGACAGCAAGGTCATCGTCCAGGGCATGACCGGTGCCACGGGCATGAAGCACACCAAGCTCATGCTGGGTGACGGCACGAACATCGTCGGCGGCGTGAACCCGCGCAAGGCGGGCACCGAGGTCGACTTCGACGGCACGTCCGTCCCGGTCTTCGGCACCGTCGCCGAGGCCATGGAGAAGACGGGCGCCAACGTTTCCGTCCTCTTCGTGCCGCCGGCCTTCTCCAAGGCCGCCGTCGTCGAGGCCATCGACGCGGAGATCCCCCTCGCCGTCGTCATCACCGAGGGCATCGCCGTCCACGACTCCGCCGCCTTCTGGGCGTACGCGCAGTCGAAGGGCAACAAGACCCGCATCATCGGCCCGAACTGCCCGGGCCTGATCACGCCGGGTCAGTCCAACGCGGGCATCATCCCGGGCGACATCACGAAGCCGGGCCGCATCGGCCTGGTCTCGAAGTCCGGCACGCTCACGTACCAGATGATGTACGAGCTGCGCGACATCGGCTTCTCGTCGGCCGTCGGCATCGGTGGCGACCCGGTCATCGGCACGACGCACATCGACGCCCTCGCGGCGTTCGAGGCCGACCCCGACACCGACCTGATCGTGATGATCGGTGAGATCGGCGGCGACGCCGAGGAGCGTGCGGCGGACTTCATCAAGGCGAACGTGACGAAGCCGGTCGTCGGCTACGTCGCGGGCTTCACGGCGCCCGAGGGCAAGACGATGGGCCACGCCGGTGCCATCGTCTCCGGCTCCTCCGGCACCGCTGCCGCGAAGAAGGAGGCCCTCGAGGCCGCCGGCGTGAAGGTCGGCAAGACGCCGACCGAGACGGCGAAGCTGGCGCGCGCGATTCTCGCGGGCTGACCTGGCTTTACGGCTGTACGGCTGTACGGCTGTACGTCAAAGCGGGCCGCACCTTTGCTGGTGCGGCCCGCTTTGCGTTGCCCGCTCGGCTGCGGGTGGGTGGGCGTGGTGCGCATGGTCGCCCGGCGACGGGGGTGCCGCTGCGCCCACCCGTGCCGCCCTGCGGCACGACTGCCCGCAGCGGCGGGGCGGCTGCTCGCAGCGGTGGGGCGGCTGCTTGCAGCGGTGGGGCGGCTGCTTGCAGCGGTGGGGCGGCTGCTTGCAGCGGTGGGGCGGCTGCTCGCAGCGGTGGGGCGGCTGCTTGCAGCGGCGGGGCGGCTGGCCGCAGCGGTGGGGCGGCTGCTTGCAGCGGCGGGACGGCTGCTTGCAGCGGTGGGGCGGCTGCTTGCAGCGGTGGGGCGGCTGCTCGCAGGGCGGGGGCGGGGGCGTGGCTGCTCGCGGGGCGCGTGGTTACTCCGGTTTCGGGGCCAATCTCTCTGGCCCGCTGGTCAGTTCAGCCCTCAGTTTCTTGTGGAGGTCCTTCTCCTCCTGGGACAAGTGGCCCGGGCCCATCCGGGCCGGGATGCCGCTGATGGCCTTGCCGGGGGACTGGGGCGGTTCGTAGTGGTTGGGGGCCGTTCTCAGGGTGAGGGCGGTCGCGCCGATGATCACGACCGTGAAGGCGATGGCAGCCCGGGTCCAGAAGCGGGCCCGGTTCTCGCTGCCCGTGCGCACCAGTTCGGCCTTCGGTGCCGCGAGGCGCTCCCCCTCGCCGAGGGCGCCGAGCCGCTGGTGCAGCACCTCGGGCTCGCTCAGTTCGGGCAGCTTCGCGGCGATCGTCTCCCGCGCGTGCAGCAGCCGCCCCGCCGCCGCCGGGGTGCTCGCCTCCGTCTCCGCCGCCGTCTCCGGCAGGTCGAGGCCGACGCCGTCGTACAGCAGCAGGGTGCGGCGCTGCGCGGGCGGCAGGCTCATCAGGACGTCGAGGAAGGCGCGGTCCGCGGCCTCGGCGGGCGGTGCCTCCTGCTCCCGCCGCCCGGGCCGGAAGCGGTGCCAGGGAGACATCGCGTACTCGTACGCGGCCGCCCGCACCCAGCCCGCCGGGTCCCGGTCGACGGCGACCTCGGGCCAGCGCTGCCAGGCGAGCTGGAACGCGCGCTCCACGGATTCGAGCGCGAGGGCGCGCTTCCCGGTGAGCAGATACGTCTGCCGTACGAGGGCGGGGGCACACCGCGTGCACAGGGCGTCGAAGGCCCCGGCCGGGGTGAGCTCGGAGGGGGCCGGAGCCTCCGCTGCCGCCTCCGTGGGCCGCGGTGCCGGTGTGGGGTCGGCGAGCTTGAGCGTGCCAACTGCCACCGGGGTACGGCGTGTTGGTGCGGGCCGTGACCTCGCGGCGCGCTTGGCCGCGGGCTTCGGTCCGCGCCGGGCGGCCGCCGAGTGCTTGCCCGGCGGCATGGGCTTGGGCGGCCCGGGCTTCGGCGGCCCCGGCTTCGGGGGAGCGGGTTTCGGGGGAGCGGGCTTGGGCGGCTCCGGCCCCGACTCCGGCTCCGACCCAGACTCCGGTCCCGACTCCGGCTCCGGCGACAGCTCTGGCCCCGACTCCGGCTCCTGCCGCGATGAAGTCGGCGTGACGGCAGCCGGCTTCGGCGGATCGGGATTCGGCGGAGCGGGATTCGGGGGAGCGGGCTTCGGCGGGCCCGGCTTGGGCGGCCCCGGCTTGGGCGGCGCGGGCTTCGGCCGGACCGGCTCGGGCGGTGGCGCCGAAGCCGCCGTCCGGCCCGCCTCCTGGTCCGCGGCGATCGCGGCGAGCAGCCTCGCGTACGTCTCGCGCTTGCGGCCGCGCGGGTTGGTGCGGCCGGTTTCCCAGGAGCGTACGGTCTCGCGGGTGACGCCCACCTTCGTCGCGAGGTCCGCCTGGCTGAGGGAGGCGGACTCACGCAGCCTGCGGCGTTCCTTGGGGGACGGCAGCGGGGCGGGAGGGCTCTTTGTCATGCAGGACGCTCCGCACTCTCCGCGCTGTGGGCCACCGGCACCGTCACCGTCGCACCAAAAATGTACATAAACGTATATTGAGCGACACGTCCGGTATCCGCCTGTTAGGCAAGGAAAGCGCGTGTCGTTGGGAGCATGGCCGGGTGACCCAGATGATCGTGGCGGCCCGCGACCGCTCACCCGGACTCGGCACCTGCGTCGTCGGCGGGGCCATCGCGGCGGGGCTCGGGCTCGGCTCGTCCGCCGTCCTCGTGATGGTGCTGTGGATCAGCTCCCCCTACCCCGACAGCGGACCCGGCGGCGCCCTGCACGTCGCGGCCGCCCTCTGGCTGCTCGCCCACGGCGCCGAGCTGATCAGGACGGACACGCTCTCCGGGGTGCCCGCGCCGATCGGTCTCACGCCGCTGCTCCTGGTGGCGCTGCCCGGCTGGCTGGTGCACCGGGCGGCGCGCGACGCGGCCGATCCGGCGCAGCGCGCGCTGCCCGCGCGGACCGTGTGGTGCGGGGTCGCCGGGGGCTATCTGCTGGTCGGCGCGGCCGCCACGCTCTATGCGTCGGGCGGTGAGCTGCGGCCCTCGTGCGTCAGCGCCGCCGTGCAGCTGCCGGTGCTCGCCGTGGGGGCGACGGCCGTGGGGATCTGGTCCGCGCACGGCCGCCCGCACGGTCCGGTGCCCGCCGTCGTCGAGCGCGTGGTCGGCGCCCTGCCCGACGCCGTGCGCGCGCACTTCGACCGGCCGCGCCTGGTGGCCGCCGGGCGGGCCGGGGCGGCCGGGGCCGCCGTGCTCGTGGGCGGCGGCGCGCTGCTCGCCGGGGTGTCCCTGATCGTGCACGCGGGGCCGGTGCGGGCGTCGTTCCTGCAGCTCACCGGGGTGTGGTCGGGCCGGTTCGCGGTGCTGCTCCTTGCGCTCGCGCTGGTGCCGAACGCGGCGGTGTGGGGCGCGGCGTACGGGCTCGGGCCCGGGTTCGCGCTCGGTGCCGGGCGGATGGCGGGGCCGCTGTCGGTGGCGTCGGTGCCGCTGCTGCCCCCCTTCCCGCTGCTCGCGGCGGTGCCGGACGCGGGCAGCGGATCGCCGCTGACCTGGGCGGCCGGGGCGGTGCCCGTGGTGGCCGGTGCCGTGCTCGCCTGGTTCACGGTGGGGGCGGCGGCCCCGGTCCTCGGGGAGCGGGACGAGGCGTGGTCGCGCGGCCGGACGGCGGTGACGGCGGCGTACGCGGCGCTGGTCTGCGGAGTGCTGCTCGCGGCCCTGGCGGCGCTCGCGGGCGGTGCGCTCGGGGTCGGGCGGCTCACGGAGTTCGGGCCGGTGTGGTGGCAGACCGGGGCGGCGGCCCTGGGCTGGGGGCTGCTCGTCGGGGTGCCGGGGGCGGTGGGGCTGCGCGCCTGGCGGGTGCGGGAGCGGCGGGGCGCCGCCGACGGTGCCGGGTGGTTCCGGGGGCGGCTGTGGCCGTGGGTGAGGCGGCCCTGGGCGCGGGTGTCCCTGCCGGCGGTCCGGGTGCCGGGTCTGCGACTGCCGGGCGTACGCCTGCCGAAGGCGCCCCGGCTGCCCCGGGCGGGGTGGTTCCGGCGTGCGGAGCGGCCCGTCGAGGCGGCGCCGCCCGTGGGGGTGCCGGAGTCCTTCTTCGAGCCGTACGACTTCTCGTCGGAGCCGTCCGAGCAGTCCGCGGCGTCCGTGTGGTCACCGGAGGGCTGGCACGACGACGCCGCCCGGCGGGCGCGCTGGGCGGCGCTCAAAGACGCGGGTGCCCCGCCCGGCGGAGCGGCGCCCCCTGCGAGTGAGGGGCCTCAACTTCCGCCGGACAGGGCCTAGTTGTCGCTGCAGCCGTCGTCCTTGCTGCAGCCGTCGTCCTCGCTCTAGCCGTCGTCCTCGGTCAGCAGCGGCCGCAGCTGCTTCGGGAGCTTGCTCTCGCAGGACTGCTTGGCCTCGTGGGTGAGGGCGTCGTCCACACACGTGTAGTAGTCCTGGTAGACCAGCTGTGCCGTGAACGTGGCGAGGACCATCAGGAGCGCCAGGGCCGCCGTGACCAGGCCGCTGACCGCGGCCGTCACCTGCGGCCGGCCGCCGCTCGGAGCCGGGGCCGGGGCGGGCGCCGCCCCGGCCACCGCGCCGGCCCCCGCCGCGCCCCCTGCTCCCGCCGCACCCGCCGCTGCCGTACGGGGCTTCGCCCGCAGGGAGCTGATGGCCCAGTACAGGCCGAGGGCGCCGAGCAGCAGGGCCAGGTAGCGCCAGCCGAACAGGGCGAAGAAGAAGGCCCACATCCCGGAGAGCAGGGCGTAGCGCGCGCGGCGCTGGGCCGGGTCCGTCGGGTCCCAGCGCAGCCCGCCGCCGTTCCCGCCGTTCCCGCCGCCCTGGCCCTCGGGGCCGGGGCCGCCCTGGCCTCCGTTCCCGCTGCCGGGGCGGTCGCCGAAGCCGCCGTTGGAACGGCCCGGCTGCTGGTCGCTCCACTGGCTGCCCCACGGCGACGAGCCGCCGCTCTGCCCGCCGTCCGCGCCCTGGCCGTTGCCGGGGCGGGGCTGCCAGGGCTGGTCGGGGGTGCCCTCCGGCGGGGGCGCGAAGGGGTTGTCGTCCTGGCCCGAACCCGGTGAGCCCGAACCCGGAGAGCCCGTGCCCCGGGATCCCGGCTCCTGGGAATCGGAGTCCTGCGGTGGCGTCGAAGGGCGGCTGCGGTCCGGCATCAGGTGTGCGTCTTCCCCTTGGTATGGCCCGTGATGAGGCTTGCTGGGCGGATCGGGCGTGGTTCGGGCGTCTTCCCCCAGACGCTACCTGCCGGCCGCGCCACCGTCCCGTGAGGGGCCGTTCCGTGTGCCGGTATCGTTGCTGACGGTCGGCCGCTTCGTAGAGTTCCCCGTATCCGGGGATGCGAAGCCTTTGTACGACCGCACAAAGAAGCAACCCGAGAAAGGGCCCCGCCGTGGCCGAAGCCAGGCCCAAGCCGCCCACGCCGCCCAAGCGCCTTGTCGTGCTGGTCTCCGGATCCGGCACGAACCTGCAGGCACTTCTTGACGGGATCGCTGCGCAGGGCGCGGCGGGATACGGGGCCGAGGTCGTCGCCGTCGGCGCCGACCGCGACGGCATCGCAGGTCTGGAGCGGGCCGAGCGCGCCGGGCTCCCCACCTTCGTGTGCCGGGTGAAGGACCACGCCTCGCGCGAGGAGTGGGACCGGGCGCTCGCCGAGGCCACCGAGGCGTACGCGCCGGACCTCGTCGTCTCGGCCGGGTTCATGAAGATCGTGGGGAAGGAATTCCTCGCGCGGTTCGGCGGGCGGTTCGTGAACACGCACCCCGCCCTGCTGCCCAGTTTTCCGGGGGCCCACGGCGTGCGCGACGCGCTCGCGTACGGCGCGAAGGTCACCGGATGCACCGTCCACTTCGTCGACGACGGCGTCGACACCGGCCCGATCATCGCCCAGGGCGTGGTCGAGGTCCGGGACGCGGACGACGAGAGCGCTCTGCACGAGCGCATCAAGGAAGTCGAGCGCACGCTGCTCGTCGAAGTCGTGGGGCGCCTGGCCCGCAACGGCTTCTCGATCGAGGGACGAAAGGTAGTCATCCCGTGACCGCGGAAAACACCGCCGGAAGCAACAAGCGGCCCCTTCGCCGGGCACTCGTCAGCGTCTACGACAAGACCGGGCTCGAAGAGCTCGCGCGCGGGCTGCACGAGGCGGGCGTCGAGCTCGTCTCGACCGGTTCGACCGCCGCGAAGATCGCCGCCGCCGGGGTGCCGGTCACCAAGGTCGAGGAGCTCACAGGGTTCCCCGAGTGCCTGGACGGCCGGGTCAAGACGCTGCACCCGAAGGTGCACGCCGGCATCCTCGCCGACCTGCGCCTGGAGGATCACCAGAAGCAGCTGGCCGACCTCGGCGTGAAGCCGTTCGACCTGGTGGTCGTGAACCTCTACCCCTTCAAGGAGACCGTCGCCTCCGGCGCGAGCCCCGACGAGTGCGTGGAGCAGATCGACATCGGCGGGCCGTCGATGGTGCGCGCCGCGGCCAAGAACCACCCCTCCGTGGCCGTGGTGACCAGTCCCGCGCGGTACGCCGACGTGCTCGCCGCCGCGAAGGAGGGCGGCTTCGACCTGGCCACCCGCAAGCGGCTCGCCGCCGAGGCGTTCCAGCACACCGCCTCGTACGACGTCGCGGTCGCCGCCTGGTTCGCGGACGACTATGCCGCCGCCGACGACAGCGGCCTCCCCGACTTCCTGGGGGCCACGTACGAGCGCGCCAACGTCCTGCGCTACGGCGAGAACCCGCACCAGGGCGCCGCCCTCTACGTCGACGGTACGGGCGGCCTGGCCGAGGCCGAGCAGCTGCACGGCAAGGAGATGTCGTACAACAACTACACGGACACGGACGCCGCGCGCCGTGCCGCGTACGACCACGACGACCCCTGTGTCGCGATCATCAAGCACGCCAACCCCTGCGGCATCGCGATCGCCGGGAACGTCGCCGAGGCGCACCGCAAGGCGCACGCCTGCGACCCGCTGTCCGCGTTCGGCGGTGTCATCGCCGTGAACCGGCCGGTCTCCAAGGAGATGGCGGAGCAGGTCGCCGAGATCTTCACCGAGGTCATCGTCGCGCCCGACTACGAGGACGGCGCTCTCGAGGTCCTCACCAAGAAGAAGAACATCCGCGTGCTGCGCGCCCACCGGGCGCCGTCGAACGCCGTCGAGGTCAAGCCGATCGACGGCGGCGCGCTCCTCCAGGTCACCGACCGGCTCCAGGCCGACGGCGACAACCCCGCGAACTGGACGCTCGCCACGGGCGACGCCCTGAACGAGGGCGAGCTCGCCGAGCTGGCCTTCGCCTGGAAGGCGTCGCGGGCCGTGAAGAGCAATGCGATCCTGCTCGCCAAGGACGGGGCCTCCGTCGGCGTCGGCATGGGGCAGGTCAACCGCGTCGACTCCGCGAAGCTCGCCGTCGAGCGCGCGGGCGAGGAGCGGGCGCGCGGCTCCTACGCCGCGTCCGACGCGTTCTTCCCCTTCCCCGACGGCCTGGAGATCCTGACCGCCGCGGGCGTCAAGGCCGTGGTCCAGCCCGGCGGTTCGGTCCGCGACGAGCTGGTGGTCGAGGCCGCGAAGAAGGCGGGCGTGACGATGTACTTCACCGGGACGCGGCACTTCTTCCACTGAGTCGCCTCGATCGAGTCGCCTCGATTCCACTGCGTCACCCCGATACGCACGAGCGGGCCGTGCCCTCCCCCGAGGGAGCACGGCCCGCTTCTGCGGGATGGATCAGCAGGGGCGCAGCGAGTAGACCGGGCCCCAGTCGGCGCGGCCCTCTTCGTACGCCGTCGAGGACCAGCGCTCGGAGCCGTCCTGGTTGTAGAAGCGGGCGACGGTGCCCGGCGTCTGGTTGTTGATGAACGGGCCCTCGCCGACCCAGTTCTGGACGGTCCAGGTCTGGCACTTGTAGAAGTCGAAGTTGGTGCCGTTGACCGTCATGCACAGGTGGCCGTAGTCGCAGGCCAGCTTGGCCTTCGAGTTCTTGCCGCTCGGGTCGACGGTGACGTCGAGGCCCTTGTACGCGACCTTGGTGGCGGAGACCTGCTTGCCGCCCGGGTGGCCGGCGAGGACCTTGTCGACGCGCTGCTGGAGCTTGGTGGCCTGGGAGCCCGAGAGCCCGGAGGCGAGGGCCTCGGCGCGGAAGTCGGACTTGGCCGGGGCGGCGGCGCTCGCCGCGACCGCCGTGCCCGCGAACAGGGCGGTGGCCGCGGAGACGGTCACGGCCAGCTTCATGGTCTTCATGGTTCCCCCGTCGTGCTGGTGGTTGAGTCGAGTGGTGCCGTCCCCGGTCGGTGGGGACGGCATCATCGTCGGGGGACGCCGCGGCGAGCGGTACCTCGTATCTCCTAGGGTCCTCAACTCGCCGGTGGCGTGTACTCCTTGAGATAGTGCCCGATCTTGTCGGCGTAGCCGCGGAACCGCGCGGGGACGCCGCCCTCCTCGTTCACCACCGTGACGGAGGAGTGGTAGCCGGTGGCGATGAACTCGCCCCTGCTGCCCTTGAGCCGGTCGGGCCCGTACAGCTGGCGGGCGATGTCACAGGTGTAGCGGCCGACCGCCGGGATCGACATCTTCGGCGGGAAGGGGGGCTTCAAATCCTTGATCTTCGCGGGGCGTTGGCCGCTGGGCAGCCAGTACCACAGCACCCTCGGGGTCCAGCGGGCGATGCCGTACTCGCCCTCGCCCCTGCTGCCCGGCTCGGACAGGTCCGGGTCGAAGTCGCTCTCCACCTTGAGGATGGCGGCGATGACGGCCGGGGTGAGGTCCTTCTCGTCGCAGCCATGCGCGGAGTCGACGATCAGCTTCCGGTACGCGACGGGGATGCCCTTGTCCGTACGGAGTTCGGCGGCGCCGTAGCGCGCGGGGTCGGCGGGCTTGTCGTCGCCGTCGTCGCGGATCACGTACATGGAGGTGCTGACCGTGAGCAGGGCCGCCACGGCGCACGCGCTCAGGACCGCCGGGTGGATCCGGCGGGGCCGCAGCCGGGGCAGCTTCGGCGAGGGCTCCGTCCCCGCGGCCGCCTCGACGCGGCGCAGCAGGTCGGCCGAGTCGGTGCCGGAGCGGGCGGCGCGCTCCTCGTGGGTGCGGGCCAGGCAGTCCGTGACGATCTCCCGCCATTCCTCGGGGAGTTCGGGGGACAGGCGCAGCTCGTCCTCGCCGCGGGCGTAGCGGACGGCGGCGTCCCTGCGGGCCGCCGGGGTGCCGCCGGGCAGTGGGAAGGTGCGGGTGAGGACCTGGTGGGCGAGGACGCCGAAGGCCCAGACGTCGGCGGTCGGGCGGATCCGCTGGCCGCGCTCGCCGATCTCCGACCAGAGGAGCTCGGGCGGGGTGTAGTCGGGGGTGGAGAAGGCGGGCGAGTAGGCGTGGGTGCCCTCCATCTCGGCGGCCATGTTGAAGTCGGCGAGGCGGGCCGAACCGTCCGCCATCAGCAGGACGTTGCCCGGCTTCAGGTCGCCGTGCACCCAGCCCGCGTGGTGCAGCTGGTGCAGGCCCTCGCAGATCTGCGCGAGCAGCGCGGGCCCGGCGGGCTCCGGAAGCGCGAGGAGCTGGGCGAGCGAGCCCTCCGCCTCTTCGAGTACGAGGACGGTGGCGCCGTCGAGCGCGGGGGTGTCCGGGTCGTCGACCGTCAGCGTCTCGTACAGCCTGATCAGCCGCGGGCTGCTGAGGCGGCGCAGCAACTCGACCTCGCGCTCGGCGAGTTCGCGCAGATGGCTGAGCTGGCGCGGGGTGCGCAGGCCGGTGGGCAGGAACTTCAGGGCGGCGTTGGTGGGGCTGCCGTCCTCCGTGGGACCCTCGCGGCGGGCGGCGTAGACGCTGCCGAAGCCGCCGGTGGCCAGGGGTTCGCGGACCGTCCAGGAGCCGACGCGGTAGCCCCGTGGCACCTGGACGGCATACGGGGATCCGTCGGTCATCCGCGCACCCCGCCGCGGCTCGCGGCCCGGGTGGAGAGCACCACCAGGTCGTCCTCCCGCACCAGGTCGAAGCGGAGCGCGAGGGAGACCAGGGCCTCCTTCTTGCCGTTGAGGCGCGGGCCCGCGTCGGCCTCGTCCGGGCCCGGCTTGAGGCGCAGCTTGACCGCCAGGTAGTCGATGTTCCACTGCACGGCCGCGCGGTTCGCCGACGGCCAGCCGGGGCGCAGCCGCTCCACGACCTGCTCGACGGTGGGCAGCGGGGCGTGCGGGGCGCCGCGCAGCCGGGGCTCGCAGAGCGCAGCGAGGACCGCGAAGTACCGCTTGGTGCGGTCGAGCGAGAACGCGGGCCGCGTCGTCGCCCCCTCCGGTCCCGAGCCGGTGCGCAGCACGTCGTGGCGGGGCGCCCACACCTCGAAGTGCAGCAGGTCGCCCCCGGCGGGCAGCACGACCCGGGAGAACTCGAAGGGCACGGGGGCGTCCACCCGGCCCGGGCCCACCTTGATGTGCTCGCCCGCGCCTTCCGGGTTCTCGACCACGTACGTCTGGTGCGAACTGAGATTGGTCAGGATCCAGAACGCGCCCTGCGCGGTGATCTCCCCGGCGGTGCGGGAGACGCCTTCGTGGTCGATCGCCAGGTCGTTGGCCGCCGGGGATCTGCCGAAGGTGAGGCGCTCGCCCGGGGCGAGCCGCAGTTGGTCGGGGCCGCTGTGGTCGGGGCCACCGCTGTCGTGGCCCTCCGCTAACGCCTGTGGTGGCACAACGATGATGCTGTACAAGGTCCGTTCCCCCTCAAGCACCGATGAGATCAGCGTAGAGGAACGTAAGCCGGGCCGCGGCCCCCCGAACGGGGGGCGCACGGCCCTCGTGTGTGTGAACTCCGTGAAGAGTCCGCCGAGTTGAGGCTTGCGCGTCAGTACTGCGGCTGGTTCCGCTTGAACCACTGGGCGCTGGCGCGCTTGGCGGCGAAGACGATGAGCAGGATCGACACGGCGATGATGACCAGGCCGATGCCCCACGCGGCGATCATGAAGAGGCCGGTGACGATCGCGAACGAGCCGTAGACGATGGAGCAGACCCGCACCCCGTTGCCGCCCTTGGCGTACTGGAGCAGCAGCACCAGGCCGAGGACGGCGAAGACGGCGGCGAGGCCCAGGAAGAAGACGACGACTCCCTTGCCGATGTCGGCGAACTTCTCGACGTCGGCGTCGCCGGAGACCCCGGCGTCGTCCATGGTCTTGTCCCACTCGGACAGCGCGATCCCGTAGAGCACCGCGATGGCCACGTGGGCGAGGACGATCACGCCGAGCATGATCTGTGCGGCGCGCGTGATGCCCGGCATCACGTTCGACACATAGCCGCCGCCGTAGGGCTGCTGGGTCAGCGGCGGGGCAGCCGGGTAGTTGCCGTAGGCGGGCGGGGCCGGCTGCTGCTGGGGATAGCCGTAGCCGGGGTTGCCCTGGGGCTGCTGGGGCGGCTGCCCGTAAGGGTTGTTCGGGTCGCCGAAACTCATGGCGTCTTCCTCCGTCGAATGTGCACAGTGCAGGGGACGACGGGGCAAGCGGAGGAAGGTCTGGCCCAGAGAAAGATGCGGTCCGCCCCCCGACAGCTGCCCGCGGCACTGTGTCGCACATGGTTCTTCAGCCGTGGCGCATTTGTCCAGCCGCATGCCCTATGCGTTGTGCAAGTGCAACATGCCTGATCAGCGTGGACCCGGTGGCGGGTGAGGGCGCGGGGGACTGATTGGAACAAGGGCCGCACCATCCGCGAAGATGTACCCATGACCGCCCAGATTCTCGATGGCAAGGCCACCGCAGCAGCGATCAAGTCCGATCTGACCGCCCGCGTGGCGGCCCTCAAGGAGAAGGGCGTGACGCCGGGCCTCGGCACCGTCCTGGTCGGCGACGACCCCGGCAGCCACAAGTACGTCGCGGGCAAGCACCGCGACTGCGCCCAGGTCGGCATCGCCTCCATCCAGCGCGAACTGCCCGCGACGGCCACTCAGGAAGAGATCGAGGCCGTCGTCCGCGAGCTCAACGAGGACCCGGAGTGCACCGGCTACATCGTCCAGCTGCCGCTCCCCAAGGGCATCGACGAGAACCGGATCCTGGAGCTGATGGACCCGGACAAGGACGCCGACGGACTGCACCCGATGAACCTCGGCCGCCTCGTCCTGAACGAGCCGGCGCCGCTGCCCTGCACGCCGAACGGCGTCCTGACGCTGCTGCGCCAGTACGGCGTCGAGATCAAGGGCGCCGAGGTCGTGGTCGTCGGCCGCGGCGTCACCATCGGGCGCCCGATGCCGCTGCTGCTCACCCGCAAGTCGGAGAACGCGACGGTCACGCAGTGCCACACCGGCACCCGCGACCTGGCCGCGCACCTGAAGCGGGCCGACATCATCGTGGCCGCCGCGGGCGTGCCGCACCTGATCAAGGCCGAGGACGTGAAGCCGGGCGCCGCGATCCTGGACGTCGGTGTCTCGCGCGACGAGAGCGGCAAGATCGTCGGCGATGTGCACCCGGGCGCGTACGAGGTCGCCGGGTGGATCTCGCCGAACCCGGGCGGCGTGGGCCCCATGACCCGCGCCCAGCTCCTCGTCAATGTGGTGGAGGCGGCCGAGCGGGCCGCCGACGCCGCCGCGGGCTGAACCGGAAGGGGCGGAGCCGATGAGCGTAGAAGGCGAGCCGGACGCCAAGGGAGCGGTCAGCGCTCCCAGCCCCGGCGGGCGGCCGAAGAAGTCCTCGCGGCGCTTCCCGCGGGTCACGCGCGACACCGCACGGCCCGAGGGCGGCGGTCGCGCGGCCCCCGGGGACGCGCCCGCACCGGCCCGGCAGTGGCCGCTGCTCACCGTGGTCTCGGCCGTCGGCCTCGGCCTGCTCCTGACCGCGCTCGACGTGTTCCGCTTCGGCACCATACTGATCGGCCTCGCGCTGATCGCGGGCGCCGTCATGCGCTGGGTGCTGCCCAGCGTGGGCATGCTCGCGGTCCGTTCGCGCTTCACGGACATGGTCACGTACGCGGTGCTGGGCGTCGCCATCGTGCTGCTCGCGATGATGGCGCAGCCGCACCCGTGGCTGGAGATCCCGTTCCTCGACGACACCCTGCACTACACGATCAGCAGCTGACCGGGCCCCGCCCCGGTCATGTGACGGCGGCCCGCTCTCCCTCGGGGGAGGCGGGCCCCCCGGGCACCCGGGCCAGGGGCGGGGGGGGCGCCGCCCCCCCACCAAACAATGGGCGTGGGGGCGG
>NZ_JBHYJB010000073.1:0-31951 GCF_042740175.1 Streptomyces sp. NPDC059009
TTTTTTTTATAAGAGACCGCGAGGCGTCCGTGCGGACGGCGTACCCCGGCGCGGACTGAGGCGTTCTCGGATCTTATCCGTGGTGGGCGCCCCCCCCGTGATGGGGTGCCGCCCTCCTCGTATATCTGTTGTGTCTCTTGGCGGAGGTCCTAGCCCTTCGACGCCTTCTTCTCCTCGGAGTCCTCGATGACCGCCTCCGCGACCTGCTGCATCGACAGACGACGGTCCATCGACGTCTTCTGGATCCAGCGGAACGCGGCGGGCTCCGTCAGCCCGTACTCGGTCTGAAGGATCGACTTGGCCCGGTCCACCAGCTTCCGCGTCTCCAGGCGCTGCGTGAGGTCCGCGACCTCCTTCTCCAGCGTCTTCAGCTCCGTGAAACGGGACACCGCCATCTCGATGGCCGGGACCACGTCGCTCTTGCTGAAGGGCTTCACCAGATACGCCATCGCGCCCGCGTCGCGGGCCCGCTCGACGAGGTCGCGCTGCGAGAAGGCAGTCAGCATCAGGACGGGCGCGATGGACTCTTCGGCAATCTTCTCGGCCGCGGAGATCCCGTCGAGCACGGGCATCTTCACGTCCAGGATCACCAGGTCCGGCTGGTGCTCGCGGGCCAGCTCGACGGCCTTCTCGCCGTCGCCGGCCTCGCCCACGACCGTGTAGCCCTCTTCCTCCAGCATCTCTTTGAGGTCGAGCCGGATGAGGGCCTCGTCCTCGGCGATGACGACGCGGGTCGTCATCGGGGGCACGTGCGACTTGTCGTCGTCGGGCACGGCTTCGGGCTGGGGCGACTCGGGGGCGGTCACGGGTGGCTCCTCGTTCATGGCAGGGTTACTGCTCCCAAGAGCCTACCTAGCTGCGGTATGGTGGACAGGCAGCGGGTCGAGGGGAACCTTCGATTCATTGGGCCCCGGTAGTCCAATTGGCAGCAGACGAAGGTCTCAAACACCTTACAGTGTGGGTTCGAGTCCCACCCGGGGCACTTTTCCTTAGATTCCAAGGTCACGATCTAGAAGCGGATGTTCACCTTCGTGTGAACCTCCGCTTTTTGCTACGTACGGCCACGATGAGTCGCCCAAAGTGGCCAGATGTACGACATGGGCACACGCGAGCGCGCACTGGCACTGGTCGCCCAGGGCCGCAGCCTGAACTCCGTCAGTAGAGAGACCGGCATATCTCGGGCAGCCATCCGCGCCTGGCAGACCCGCATCGAACCCCTCGACTGGAACCGCGCCGTCCCCTGCCCACGATGCTGCGACGTTCCGGAGAAGCCCGAAGACCAGGTCGCCTACGCGTACTTGCTGGGCCTCTACCTCGGTGACGGCTGCATCAGCTCCGCTCGCCGAGGCGTCTACTTCCTCCGGATCGCGTGCGCCGATGCCTGGCCCGGTCTCATCGACGCCTGCGTCGAAGCCGTGCAAGCGGTGCGCCCCGCCAACAAGGTGTTCCGAGTCCAGCGACAGGGCTGCCAGAACGTCACCTGCTTCAGCAAGCACTGGCCCTGCCTCTTCCCTCAGCACGGCCCCGGCAAGAAGCACGAGCGCACCATCGCCCTCGAACCCTGGCAGCAGGAAATCGTCGACGCCCACCCTTGGGAGTTCGTTCGCGGGCTCATCCATTCCGACGGCTGTCGAGTCACTAACTGGACGACCCGCCTCGTCGCCGGCGTACGCAAGCGCTACGAGTACCCCCGGTACTTCTTCACCAATACGTCGGCCGACATCATCCAGCTCTACACCGACACCCTCGACCGCCTCGGCGTGGAGTGGAAGCCGCTGCACCAGAGCCGTGCCGCCGTCACCATTTCCGTCGCCCGAAGGGAAAGCGTCGCCCTCATGGACCTCCACGTAGGCCCCAAACACTGACCGCCACCCCCACGCAATAGGACACGTCACCGTCCCCCGCCCACCCCCTTGGGACTCTCCCCAAATTCGCGTCGCGCCCTTGTCCTCCCCCGACACCGCTGCGAAACATCGGCCCCATGACCCCCATGAACCGACGCAGCTTCGTCGCTGCCGCCACCGGTGCGGCGGCAGCGGCCATCACCCTCACCCCCGAGACCGCCTCCGCCCTCGCCCAGGGCAGCCCCGGCAAGGACGACGGCACCGACTTCGCCAACGCCGACAAGGGCTTCATCGCCGCCCTCACCCCCGGCGTGGTGAAGGGCGCCAAGGGAAACGTCGTCTGGGACGCCGACGCGTACGGGTTCCTGAAGGGCGCCTCTCCCGACACCGTCAACGCGAGCCTGTGGCGGCAGAGCAAGCTCGTTGCCAAGCAGGGGCTCTACAAGGTCGCCGACCGGGTGTATCAGGTTCGCGGGCTTGATCTGTCGAACATGACCATCGTTGAAGGGGACACCGGGATCATCGTCATCGATCCGCTGATCTCCGCCGAGACGGCCGCCGCCGCGCTGAAGCTGTACCGCGACCACGTAGGCAACAAGCACCGTCGCACCAAGGTCACCGGGCTCATCTACACCCACCCGCACGTCGATCACTTCGGCGGGTGTCGTGGCGTCCTCCCGGACGGACCGGGAGACGGTGCGGACGCCGTTCCCGTGCTCGCTCCCGAAGGGTTCATGGACCACGCCGTGTCCGAGAACGTGTACGCGGGGACGGCGATGCAGCGGCGGTCCGGGTACATGTACGGGGCGCAGATCCCCAAGTCGGCCGCCGGGCAGGTGGGTTGTGGGCTCGGGCAGACCGTTTCGCTCGGCACCATCGGGTTGATTCCGCCCACCTTGAGCGTCGGCAGGACCGGGCAGCGGGAGACCGTCGACGGCGTCGCGATGGAGTTTCAGCTGACGCCGGGTACCGAGGCTCCTGCCGAGATGAATTTCCTCTTCCCGGATCTACGTGCCTTGTGTCTGGCCGAGAACGCGACGCACACCATGCACAACCTCATCACCTTGCGTGGTGCGCAGGTGCGGGATGCGCGGCAGTGGTCGCATTACCTCAATGAGGCGGTGGCCCTCTTCGAGGGGCGCATGGATGTGGCGTTCGCCGGGCATCACTGGCCGACCTGGGGCAACGACGCGATCGTTGAACTCCTCGAATCCCAGCGGGATTTGTACGCCTACCTTCACGATCAGACGTTGCGGCTCATCAATGTCGGGAAGACGGGGCGGGAGATCGCCGAAGAGCTGAAGCTGCCGCCTGCCCTCGACAAGGCGTGGGCGAATCGTGGCTACTACGGGTCCCTCAGCCATAACGTGAAGGGGATCTATCAGCGGTACATGGGGTGGTTCGACGCCAATCCGGCGCATTTGTGGGAGCATCCGCCTGTCGCCGAGGCCGAGCGGTATGTGAAGGCGTTGGGTGGGCGTTCGGCGGCTGTGGCGAAGGCGCGGGAGTTTGTGCGTGAGGGGGATCTGCGGTTCGCGGCGACGTTGCTGAATCATGTGGTGTTTGCCCATCCCGAATACCGGCGTGCCAAGGTCGAGTTGGCGAGGGTGTATACGCGGCTCGGGCAGGGTGCGGAGAACGCCGTGTGGCGGAACTTCTATCTGACGGGTGCGCAGGAGTTGGTGCATGGGGTGGAGGGGGCCGCGACCTCCGTGACCGGTGCGGACATGATGTTGGCGCTGTCCGTGGATCAGCTCATTGATTCCGTGGCTATTCGGGTCAATGGGCCGAAGGCGTGGGATGTGGACGTGCGGATGGATTGGAGTCTGCCTGAGCTGAAGAAGGTCTGGCATCTCACGTTGCGCCATGGGGTGTTGACCTATCGCAGTGATGCGAAGGCCGATCCGGGCGCCGGGGTGACGCTCACCATGACCAAGCCGCAGTTGTTGTCGATGCTGGCCGGCAAGGGGCTTGGTGACATCGAGGTCGAGGGTGATGTGTCGCTGCTCGGCAAGCTTCTCGCCGTCGTCGACAAGCCTGATCCGGACTTTGCGATCGTCACCCCGTAACGCCCGTATTTCTTCAGTGAATTGGGGCTACTTGGGGCTGTCGTCCTCGCCGATGTGGTGCACCCGCACCAGGTTCGTCGAGCCGGGCACTCCGGGCGGTGAGCCTGCCGTGATGACGACGACGTCGCCTTTCTGGCAGCGGCCGATCTTGAGGAGCTGTTCGTCGACCTGGTCGACCATGGCGTCGGTGGATTCGACGTGGGGGCCGAGGAACGTTTCGACGCCCCAGGTGAGGTTGAGTTGGGAGCGGGTGGCCGCGTCGGGGGTGAAGGCGAGGAGGGGGATGGGTGAGCGGTAGCGGGAGAGGCGGCGGACCGTGTCTCCGGACTGGGTGAAGGCGACGAGGAATTTCGCGCCGAGGAAGTCGCCCATTTCCGCTGCCGCTCGGGCGACCGCGCCGCCTTGGGTGCGGGGCTTGTTGCGTTCGGTCAGGGGCGGCAGGCCCTTCGCGAGGATGTCTTCCTCTGCCGCTTCGACGATGCGGCTCATCGTGCGGACCGTTTCTACGGGGTACTTTCCGACGCTCGTCTCGCCGGAGAGCATGACGGCGTCCGTGCCGTCGATGACGGCGTTCGCCACGTCGCTTGCCTCGGCCCTCGTCGGGCGGGAGTTGTCGATCATCGAGTCGAGCATTTGCGTGGCGACGATGACGGGCTTGGCGTTGCGCTTGGCGAGTTTGATGGCTCGCTTCTGGACGATGGGGACTTGTTCCAGGGGCATTTCGACGCCGAGGTCGCCGCGGGCCACCATGATGCCGTCGAATGCCGCGACGATGTCGTCGATGTTGTCGACGGCCTGGGGCTTTTCGACCTTGGCGATGACGGGGAGGGTGCGGCTTTCTTCGCCCATGATGCGGTGGACGTCTTCGATGTCGCGGCCGCTGCGGACGAAGGAGAGGGCGATGATGTCGAAGCCTGTACGCAGGGCCCAGCGGAGGTCTGCTTCGTCCTTGTCGGAGAGTGCGGGGACGGAGACGGCGACGCCGGGGAGGTTGAGGCCCTTGTGGTCGGAGACCATGCCGCCTTCGACGACTTTGGTGGTGACGCGAGGGCCGTCGACGGCGGTGACTTCAAGTGTGACTTTGCCGTCGTCGACGAGGATGCGTTCGCCGGTGGTGACGTCTTCGGCGAGGCCGGAGTAGGTGGTGCCGCAGCGCTGGCGGTCGCCTTCGATGCCTTCTTCGACGGTGATGGTGAACTCGTCGCCCCGTTCGAGAAGTACGGGGCCTTCGCTGAAGCGGCCGAGGCGGATCTTCGGGCCTTGAAGGTCGGCGAGGATGCCGACGCTGCGGCCGGTTTCCTCGGCGGCCTTTCGTACGCGCTGGTAGCGCTCCTCGTGGTCGGCGTAGGTGCCGTGGCTGAGGTTGAAGCGGGCCACGTCCATTCCGGCTTCGACGAGTGCCTTGATCTGGTCGTACGAGTCGGTGGCGGGGCCCAGGGTGCAGACGATTTTCGCTCGGCGCATACGTCGACCCTAGGCCCTACCAGTGGGTAGAGAATTGGTCGCGCATGACTACTCAACAACCTTTGCGTGAAGGGGTATTGACAAGTGTTGAATGTGTGCGGGGGGCTGCGCAGATGAGCGAGTTGGGCTGGGTCGTGGGGTGTCAGAGGGTCGGGGGCGTCATGGTGAAGCGGGCGTTCACGTTGGCGTAGACGTGTTGGCGTTCGGGTTCGAGGTCGAGGGGGGCGGCTTCGGTGTCGGCGGCTCCGGCGTAGGCGGCGCGGCCCATGGCGCGGGGTGCGCCGCCGTAGCCGTTGAAGGGGGCGGGGCCTTCGGCTCCGATGTCGGCGAGTTCGAGGAGGGCGGCGAGGTCGGCGCCGATGGCCTGGGCGTATTCGCGGGCGCGCTGGACGGCTTCTTTGACTGCTTGTTGGCGGGCGGTGGCGTAGGCGGGTGAGGTGGGGCGCAGGGACCACCAGGGGCCGTCGACGCGGGTGAGGTCCAAGTCGGCGAGGCGGGTGGTGAGTTCGCCGAGTGCGGTGAAGTCGGTGAGTTCGGCGGTGATGTGGACGCGGCCGTGGTAGGTGCGGATGCGTTCGCCTTTGCCGCGTTTGGTGAGTTCGGGGGTGATGGAGAAGGCGCCGGTCTCGAGTTTTTCGACGGCTTCTCCGTAGGTTTTGATGAGGTCGAGGGCGGTGGTGTTGCGGCGGGTGAGGTCGCCGAGTGCTTCGCGGCGGTCGCTGCCGCGGGCGCTGACGGTGACGCCGATGCGGGCGAGTTCGGGGTCGACTTCGAGGTGGGCTTCGCCGCGGACCGCTAGGCGCGGGGCCTGGGGGGTGCCGTAGGGGGCGTTGGGGGTGGGGGTCTCGGTGGGGGTCTCGTCCATGCGGCCACTCTGGCATGGGGGCACCGGACCGTCATCGGTTCGAAACCTGCGGGGTCTGTTGCGGCGTGGCGCGAGGGGACAGAATCTACGCGCGTTACATCGGTCGACCGAGGAGTGCTGAGATGCCGTTGAACCGCCGGACCTTTCTGGGTACCACCGCCGCCACGGGAGTGGGTGCGGCCCTCACGGGCGTGGCCGCGGCGCCGGCCGCCGAGGCGAGGGAGGACCGGAAGCCCGCCCGGAAGCGGCGGACTTACTCGTTCACCGTCATGGGCACCACCGACCTCCACGGAAACGTCTTCAACTGGGACTACTTCACGGACAAGGAGTTCGACGACAAGGACCACAACGATGTGGGGCTTGCGAAGATCTCGACGCTCGTGAACCAGGTGCGCAAGGAGAAGGGGCGGCGGAACACTCTTCTCATCGACGCGGGCGACACGATCCAGGGCACTCAGCTCTCGTACTACTACGCGAAGGTCGACCCGATCACGGCGGAGCACGGTCCGGTGCATCCGATGGCGCAGGCCATGAACCGGATCGGCTATGACGCGGCGGCGCTCGGGAATCATGAGTTCAACTATGGGATTCCGGTGCTGCGGAAGTTCGAGGAGCAGTGCGACTTTCCGCTGCTCGGGGCGAACGCGCTGGATGCGAAGACGCAGCAGCCCGCTTTCCCGCCGTATGTGATGAAGCGGGTGCGGACGCCGCACGGGCGTGATGTGCGGGTGGCGGTGCTGGGGCTGACGAATCCGGGGATCGCGATCTGGGACAAGGTGAATGTCCAGGGGAAGATGACGTTCCCGGGGCTTGAGGAGCAGGCGGCGAAGTGGGTGCCGAAGCTGCGGTCGATGGGTGCGGATGTCGTCATCGTGTCGGCGCATTCGGGGTCGAGCGGTACGTCGTCGTACGGGGATCAGCTGCCGTACATCGAGAATGCGGCGGGGCTGGTGGCGGAGCAGGTGCCGGGGATCGACGCGATTCTGGTGGGGCATGCGCACACGGAGATTCCCGAGTACTTCGTCACCAACAAGGAGACGGGGAAGAAGGTCGTGCTCTCGGAGCCGTTGAAGTGGGGGCAGCGGCTGACGCTGTTCGACTTCGATCTGGTGTGGGAGAAGGGCCGTTGGGTCGTGGCGCAGGTGGGGGCGAAGGTCCTCAACTCCAATACGGCGGTGGAGGACCGGGCGATCACGCGGCTGCTCGCCGATGAGCACAAGAAGGTCGTCGGGTACGTCAACCAGGTCATCGGGACGTCGAAGGCGGCGATGAGTACGGCCGAGGGCCCGTACAAGGATGTCGCGATCATCGATCTGATCAATCTGGTGCAGAGGGAGACGGTGCAGGCGGCGCTGAAGGACGGGGAGTTCGGGAAGCTGCCGGTTCTGTCGCAGGCTTCGTGTTTCTCGCGGACGGCGCAGATTCCGGCGGGCGATGTGACGATCCGGGATGCGGCGGGGCTGTATCCGTTCGAGAACACGCTGGAGGCGCGGCTGATCACGGGTGCGCAGTTGAAGGAGTATCTGGAGTACTCGGCGCGGTATTACGTGCGGACGGCGGCGGGTGGTCCGGTGGATCCGGCGAAGCTGACGAACGCGGAGAACATTCCGGACTACAACTACGACGCGGTGTCCGGTGTGACGTATGAGATCGATATCGCGAAGCCGGTGGGGTCGCGGATCGCGATGCTTCAGTTCGACGGGAAGGGTCTGGATCCGAAGGCGCAGTTCGTGTTCGCGGTGAACAACTACCGGGCGAGTGGGGGCGGGAACTTCCCGCATGTGCCGGGGGCGAAGCAGTTGTGGGCGAATTCGGAGGAGATCCGGAACACGATCATCGGCTGGGTGAAGGCGAAGGGGACGGTGGATCCGGGTCAGTTCGCTTCGGTGGACTGGAAGTTGACGCGGGACGGTACGCCGGTGTTCTAGCGCCGGTTTCTTGACGGGGTGGGGGCTGCCGGGGGCCGCGGCGGTGTTCTAGCGTTTCCGTATGAACCGTGATCTTGCCGTGGCCTTCGAGGTGGTCTCCCGTGATCTGCGGGCGACGTGTGCCGTGCAGCCGATCGTCCGTGAGGAGAGCGATCACGGCGAGGAGTGGGTGATGCTCTATGAACCGGACGGCAGTGGGACGGGGGTCTCGGTGCCGGAGTTCGCGAGTACGGTCGAGCAGGTCGTGGTGCTCGCGGAGCAGGTGAAGGACTGGGCCGTGGAGGCGCTGGCGGCGCAGTTGAAGCCGGCGGTGTGGCCGGAGTGCCCCGACCACCCGGATTCGCATCCGTTGGATGCGGGGGTGGTGCGGGGCGTGGCCATGTGGTCGTGTCCGCGGTCGCGGCGGGCCGTGGCGCCCGTCGGGGCGCTGGGGTTCAGCTCTTGAGGGGGACGAGGGTGCCGCGCTGTGCGCCGATGGTGGCGGCGGGGTGTCCGTCGGGGCGCTGGAGGCCGAAGCTGGTGAAGGCGGTGCGCTGGGGCAGCCGGTAGGTCTCTGTGCCGGTGAGGGAGTTGAGGATGGTGGCGCTGCGCCAGGCGGCGAGGCCGAGGTCGGGGGCGCCGACGCCGTGGGTGTGGCGTTCGGCGTTCTGGACGTAGATGCTGCCGGTCACGGAGGGGTCGAGGACGAGGCGGAACTGTTCGTCGATGCGGGGGCGGCCCATGGAGTCCTTGCGGATGTAGGGGTCGAGTCCGGCGAGCATCTGGTCGAGGGGGCGTTCGCGGTAGCCGGTGGCGAGGACGACGGCGTCGGTGGTGAGGCGGGAGCGGGTGCCCTGCTGGAGGTGTTCGAGGTGGAGTTCGACGCGGGTGGTGGCGACGCGGCCCGCGGTGCGGACGGAGACGCCGGGGGTGAGGGTGGCGTCGGGCCAGCCGCCGTCGAGGGTGCGTCGGTAGAGCTCATCGTGGATGGCGGCGATGGTGTCGGTGTCGATGCCTTTGTGCAACTGCCATTGCTGGGGCACGAGTTGGTCGCGTGCTGTTTCGGGCAGGGCGTGGAAGTAGCGGGTGTAGTCGGGGGTGAAGTGTTCGAGGCCGAGTTTGGAGTACTCCATGGGGGCGAACGCTTCGGTGCGGGCGAGCCAGTGGATCTTCTCGTTGCCGGCGGGGCGGTGTTTGAGGAGGTCGAGGAAGACTTCGGCGCCGGACTGTCCTGAGCCGATGACGGTGATGTGGTCGGCGGCGAGGAGGCGGTCGCGGTGCAGGAGGTAGTCGGCCGCGTGGATGACGGGGACGGTGGGGGCTTCGGCGAGGGGTTTGAGGGGTTCGGGGATGTGGGGGGCGGTGCCGATGCCGAGGGCGACGTTCTTCGTGTAGGTGCGGCCGAGGGCTTCGGCTTCGCCGTCGGTGTCGAGTTGGGTGAAGTCGACTTCGAAGAAGGAGCGTTCGGGGTTCCAGCGGACGGCGTCGACCTGGTGGCCGAAGTGGAGGCCGGGGAGGTGTTCGCTGGTCCAGCGGCAGTAGGCGTCGTATTCGGCGCGCTGGATGTGGAAGCGCTCGGCGAAGTAGAAGGGGAAGAGGCGGTCGCGGGTCTTGAGGTAGTTGAGGAAGGACCAGGGGCTCGCGGGGTCGGCGAGGGTCACGAGGTCGGCGAGGAAGGGGACTTGGAGGGTGGCGCCGTCGATGAGGAGGCCGGGGTGCCAGTGGAAGCCGGGGCGCTGTTCGTAGAAGGCGGTGTCGAGTCCTTCGACGGGCTGGGCGAGGGCGGCCAGGGAGAGGTTGAACGGGCCGATGCCGATGCCGACCAGGTCGCGGGGTTCTTCGGGGGTGGTGAGCGGCTGCTGGGGGGCGGGCGCGGTCATCGGGGGGTGGTTCCTTCCACGAGCTTCAGGAGGTTCGTGAGGTCGGCGGGGGTGGTGTGGGGGTTGAGGAGGGTGGCTTTGAGCCAGCGGCGGCCGTCGGCCTGGGCGCGGCCGAGTACGGCGTGGCCTTCGGTGAGGAGTCGGCGGCGTACGTCGGCGATGTGCCGGTCGGCGGCGTGGGCGGGCCGGAACAGGACGGTGCTGAGGGTGGGTTGGTCGTAGAGCTCGAAGCCGGGGTGGGCGTCGAGGGCGGCGGCGAGGTGGCTGGCCTGGTCGCAGACCTGGTCGACGAGGGTGCCGAGTCCGTCGCGGCCGAGGGCCTTGAGGGTGACGGCGATCTTCAGTACGTCGGGGCGTCGGGTGGTGCGCAGGGAGCGGCCGAGGAGGTCGGGCAGTCCGGCTTCGGTGTCGTCGTCGGCGTTGAGGTAGTCGGCGCGGTGGCTGAGGGCGTCGAGGTCGGCGGGGTCGCGGACGGCGAAGAGTCCGGCGGCGGCGGGCTGCCAGCCGAGTTTGTGGAGGTCGAGGGCGACGGTGTCGGCGCGTTCGATGCCGGTGAGGAGGTGGCGGCGGCGGTCGCTGAAGAGGAGGGCGCCGCCGTATGCGGCGTCGATGTGGAGGCGGGCGCCGTGGGTGGCGCAGAGGTCGGCGATGTCGTCGAGGGGGTCGATGAGTCCGGCGTCGGTGGTGCCGGCGGTGGCGGTGACGAGGACGGTGCCGGGGGCGGACGGGAGTTCGGTGAGGGCTTCGTCGAGGGCGGCGGGGTCGAGGATGCCGGCGGGGGCGGGGACGGTGACGGGTTCGGGCAGGCCGAGGAGCCAGGCGGCGCGGGTCAGGGAGTGGTGGGCGTTGGCGCCGACGAGGACGCGGAGCGGGCCGTGGTGGGCGCTGCGTTCGCGGGCGGTGAGGAGGGCGAGCTGGTTGGACTCGGTGCCGCCGGTGGTGATGAGGGCGTCGCCTTCGGGGCCTTCGGGGCTCTTGGGGTGGAGTTCGGCGGCGAGCGCGCGGGTGACGAGGGCTTCGAGGGCGGTGGCGGCGGGTGCCTGGTCCCAGGAGTCGAGGGAGGGGTTGAGGGCGCTGGCGGCGAGGTCGGCGGCGGTGGCGACGGCGAGGGGCGGGCAGTGCAGGTGGGCGGCGCACAGCGGGTCGGCGGGGTCGGCGGCGCCCGCGGCGAGGGCGGTGACGAGGGTGCGCAGGGCGGTGTCGGCGCCGGTGCCGTGGGCGGGCAGCAGGTCGCCGGTGGCCTCGCGGACGCGGGCGGCGACGGCGTCGGGTCCGCCGCTGGGGAGGGGGCCGCCGCGGTCGGCGGCTCCTTCGGTGAGGGCGTCGAGGACGGCGTCGAGCAGGGGCCGTAGGTGGTGGGGGCCTCGGGTTCCTCCGGCGAGGGGCGGAGGGGTGCTCATGGGGGTGTTCCTTTGGTGCGCGCGGTCAGGGGCACCAGCCTGTACGGCGCGGGGGCCGGATCGCCCGGCGTGTGGGGCGATCCGACCCGAAAGAGTGGTACTGCCGTGCGGGGAAAGGACGTTGGGTTATCGTGCGCGGCTGCCCTCCCGCGCCCGCCGCCTCCGTCTCCTTTGTCCCTCAGGCGCTGAAGTCGCCTCGGTGGTCGTGGGCCCACTGCTGGAAGGTGCGGGCGGGGGTGCCGGTGACGGCTTCGACGGTGGTGGTGATCTCGGGTTCGTTGCCGACGCTCTGGGCCATGGAGTTGAGGATGGCGGGGAGCATTTGCGGGGGGACGTGCGGATAGAGGTCCGGGGTGACGTCCTCGCGGGGGATCTCGGTGAAGGTGAGGTCGCGGCCGAGGGCGCGGCCGAGGGTGGCGATCACGTCGCGGGTGGTGACGGCCTCGGGTCCGGTGAGGCGGTAGGCGCGGCCCGTGTGGCCGTCGTCGAGGAGGGCGCGGGCGGCGACGGCGGCGATGTCGGCTTCGTGGACGGGTGCGGTCGTGGAGTCGGCGAAGGGGCCGCGGATGGCGTCGCCGGCGGTGATCTGGGGTGCCCATTGGAGGACGTTGGTGGCGAAGAAGCCGGGGCGCAGGAGCGTCCATGGGAGGCCGGTGTCGCGGACGAGGTTCTCGAGCTGTTCGTGTGCGACGTAGATGGGGTGGGCGCGCTGGGTGTCGTCGGCGTCTTCGGTGACGATGAGCGAGGAGAGGACGACGATGCGGCGTATGCCGCTCTTGCGGGCGGCGGCGAGGAAGGCTTCGCCGTTGTCGCCGAGGGCGTCGCGGTGCAGGAAGAGGGCGTCGGCGCCGTCGAACAGGTCGGGGTAGGTGTCGGGCCGGCTGTGGTCGAGGCGGGCCACCTCGGCGCCTTCGGGAAGGTGGGCGCGGGTGGGGTCGCGGGTGAGGGCGCGTACGGGGACGCCGGTGTCGGTGAGCTGGGTGACGAGGGCGCGGCCCACGTTTCCGGTGGCTCCGGTCACGACGATCACGGGGGTTCTCCTTCTGGTCCGGCCGGGCCCGGCCCCGGCTCGTGGTGAGCCTAGGCCGGGCGGCGGGGGGTGCGGATCGTCGGTTGGACCGGGTGTGCGTAGGTCTGTGGACCTACGACTTGGTGCCCTCCCGTACCTTCAACGCCCGGGCGAGGTCGTCGAGTTGGTCGACGAGTTTGCGGCGGAGGGCGGGGATGGGGTCGGTCTCGCGCAGGCAGGTCTCGCCGAGGGCGAGGGTGTCGGCGTCGACGGCGTGGACGGGGAAGGCGTAGCGTCCGGCGGCGTCGGCGATGGCGGGGCCGCGGCGGGCGGCGAGCGCGGGGGCGTCCTGGAAGTAGCGGGGGACGTACTCCCGTACGAGGTCGGCCTGTTCGGGCTGCCAGAAGCCCTGGGCGGTGGCGGCGAACAGGTAGTTGGACAGCTCGGTGCCGTCGCCGGGGCCGAACAGGGCGTCCCAGGCGGCGCGTTTGGCGTCGGGGTCGGGCAGGGCGGCGCGGCAGCGGGCGGCGCCTTCCTGGCCGGTGGCGCTGGGGTCGCGGTCGAGTTCGGCGGTGATGGCGGCGGCGTCGGTGGCGCCGAGTACGGCGAGGCGGTTGAGGGCGCGCCAGCGCAGTTCGGGGTCGAGGGCGGGGCCGCCGGGGACGCTGCCCTCGGTGAGCCAGGAGTGCAGCTCGTCGGGGCGGGGGGTGGCGTCGATGAGGCCGCGGACGGCGGTGAGGCGCAGTCCGGGGTGGGAGCCGTCCTCGGTGCGGCGGATCAGGTCGCGGCAGAGTTCGGTGAGGGTGGTGAGGGCGGTGGGCCGTTGTTCGGGGGCGAGGTAGCGGTCGGCGACCTGGCCGACGGCGAAGGCGAGGACGCCCTGGACGACGGCGAGGTCGCGTTCTTCGGGCAGGTGGGTGCGGGCGGCCCGGAGGTAGGTGGTGGCGTCGAGTTCGCCGTCGCGGACGAGGTCGCGCAGGCTGTTCCACAGGACGGCGCGGGTGAGGGCGTCGGGGACGGCGGAGAGGGAGGCGAGGGCCGTCTCGGCGGAGGTGGGGTCGAGGCGGATCTTGGCGTAGGTGAGGTCCTGGTCGTTGGGGACGATCAGGGCGGGGCGGGTGCCGCTGTGGGGGGCCGGGGTGTGGGTGGCGGCGGGCACGTCGACGTCGAAGCGTTCGCGCAGGACGAGGGTGCCGGGTTCGCTGAGGTCGCGGTCGTAGGCGCCGACGGCGATGCGGTGGGGGCGGCTGCCGTCGCGGTCGACGTGGAGGGTCCAGTCGCGGCCGGTGGCGGTGATGTGTGGGGTGAGGGTGTCGACGCCGGTGGTGCGCAGCCAGGCGTCGGCCCAGGCGTGCACGTCGCGGTCGGTGGCGGTGGCGAGGCTGTCGATGAAGTCGGCGAGGGTGGCGTTGGCGAACTTGTGGCGGGCGAAGTGGGTGTTGATGCCGGCGAGGAAGTCCTTCTCGCCGAGCCAGGCCACCAGCTGCCGTAGCGCGGAGGCGCCCTTGGCGTAGGAGATGCCGTCGAAGTTGAGCATGGCGGACGCGGTGTCGGGGACGGCGTCCGGGTCGGGGGCGACGGGGTGGGTGGAGGGGCGCTGGTCGGCGTCGTAGCCCCAGGACTTGCGGGAGATGGCGAAGTCGGTCCAGGGGTCGGTGGATGGGGTATCCCCTGCTCGAACGGAGTTGAGAGCTTGGGGAAGGGTGGCTTCGGCGGTGGTCTGGTAGCCCATGTACTCGGCGAAGGACTCGTTGAGCCAGATGTCGTCCCACCAGGTGAGGGTGACGAGGTCGCCGAACCACATGTGGGCCATCTCGTGGGCGATGACCATGGCGCGGGTCTGGCGTTCGGTGTCGGTGACGGCGGAGCGGTAGATGAACTCGTCGCGGAAGGTGACGAGTCCGGGGTTCTCCATGGCGCCGGCGTTGAACTCGGGGACGAACGCCTGGTCGTAGGAGTCGAAGGGGTAGGGCTCCTCGAACTTCTCGTGGTAGCGGTCGAAGCAGGCGCGGGTGACGTCGAGGATCTCCTCGGCGTCGGCGTCGAGGTGGGGGGCGAGCGAGCGGCGGCAGTGGAGGCCGAAGGGCAGGCCGCGGTGTTCGGTGCGCACGGAGTGGTAGGGCCCGGCGGCGACGGCGACGAGGTAGGTGGAGATGAGGGGGGTGGTGGCGGCCCGCCAGGTGCCTTCTCCCAGGTGTTCGGTGACGCTGTTGGCGAGGACGGTCCAGCCGTCGGGGGCGGTGACGGTGAGGTCGAAGCGGGCCTTCAGGTCGGGCTGGTCGAAGGCGGCGAAGACGCGCTGGACGTCTTCCATGAACAGCTGGGTGTAGACGTAGGTCTCGCCGTCGCTGGGGTCGGTGAAGCGGTGCATGCCCTCGCCGGTGCGGGAGTAGCGCATGGCGGCGTCGATGTGCAGCTCGTGCTCGCCGCGGGTGAGGGCGGTGAGCGGGAGCCGGTTGTCGGTGAGGGCGGTGGGGTCGAGGGGCTGCCCGTCGAGGGTGACGGAGCGCAGCTCGCCCGGCTTGAGCTCGACGAAGGTGGCCCCGGCCGCGGTGTCCGTCAGGGCCGTGAAGTGGATGACGGTGCGGGAGTCGAAGGTCTCGTCACCGGTGGTGAGATCGAGGTCGATCGCGTACCGCTGGACGGTGAGGAGCTGGGCTCGGGTCTGCGCTTCGTCGCGCGTCAGTACGGGCATGGGGACATGCTGCCCGATGCGGTGGGGCGGGTGGAGGGGGTGGCCCCGCTCGGTCCCGCTCGGGTGGAGGGCGGAGGTCCCGCCCGGGTGGAGGCGGTGGCCCTGCTCGGGTGGAGGGGCGATCCCGCCCGGGTCGAGACGGCGGCCCCCCTCAGGTCGAGACGGCGGTCCCGCTCAGGTCGAGACGGCGGTCCCGCTCAGGTCGAGGCGGCGGTCCCGCTCAGACCCCGTCGGCGATCTGCTCGTGGTGCCGGATGACCTCCGCGATGATGAAGGTGAGGAACTTCTCCGCGAAGGCGGGGTCGAGCCGGGCGCTTTCGGCGAGGGTGCGCAGGCGGGCGATCTGGCGGGCCTCGCGGGCGGGGTCGGCCGGGGGCAGCTGGTGTTCGGCCTTGAGGTGGCCGACGCGCTGGGTGCACTTGAAGCGTTCGGCGAGCATGTGGACGACGGCCGCGTCGATGTTGTCGATGCTGGCGCGGAGCCGGTTGAGCTCGGCCTGGACGGCGTCGGCGGAGGCTCCGTCGGGTGCGGGGGCGCTGCTGGTGGTCATGGGATCCGAGCCTACGTGGCGGGGTGGGGTGCGCCGTCGGGTGCGGGCTCGGCGGGGCCGGATCTGAGCATCGGCGGATGGTCGGGGTCGGGTATCTGCTGGGACCAGCCGCCGGGCACGGCACGGCCCTGCTGTTCGCGGAAGCGGACGGGTGCGGTGCCGACGCGGCGGGTGAAGAGGCGGGAGAAGTAGGCGGGATCGTCGTAGCCGACGCGGCGGGCGACGGCGGCGACGGGCAGTTCGGTGGCGGCGAGGAGTTCCTTGGCGCGGCCGAGCCGGATGCCGAGCAGGTAGTCCTTGGGGCTGCAGCCCGCGCCGCGGCGGACGGCGGTGCGCAGTTCGGCGGGTGTCATGCCGTGCCGGGCGGCGTGTTCGGCGACGGAGAGCGGCTTGAACGCGTCGCGGGCGAGGGCCTGCAGGACGGGGTCGCCGTCGGGGGCGATGTCGGCGCGGGCGCGGCGCAGCGCGACGAGGAGTTCGTGGACGGCGGCGCTGGTCTCGACTTCGAGGAGGGGGTTGCCGCGGCGGGCGGCGCGGGCGATGCGGGCGACGACGGCGCGGGCTGCGGAGGAGTCGGAGAGGGGCACGATGGGCCGCTCGGGCTCGATGTAGCCGAGTTCGGTGTAGGTGGCGGTGGCGGGCCCGGTGAAGTCGACGAAGTACTCGTCCCAGCCGGTGTCGGGGTCGGCGCCGTAGTGGTGCGGGACGTCGGGGGCGATCCAGATGAGGGCGGGTGCCGTGACGGTGCGGCGGCGGCCGTCGGCGGTGCGGAACCAGCCGCTGCCCGCGCTGATGACGATGGCGACGTGGTGGTCGAGGGAGCGCGGGCCGACGGTGGGCAGCGCGCCGTGCTGCATGCCGACGCCGAGGCACACCAGGCCGAGGCGGTGGTGGGCCGGGCTCGGCGTGAAATACCGCATCCAGGTGTGGTACATCCGCGGTTGCCCCTTTCCTGCCGGTCCGTTCGGTCGGTGTGGCTGCTGCGTCCAACCCGGCTCGATCTTTGTCCATGGACCCCGCCGCCCGCCAGAGGTGATCGTGGGCGAGCAGTTCGCGAGGGTGAGAGGGAGAGGGGCCGCATGGCCGAGTTCCGGGTGGGCGAGGACGATTTCGAGCTGGACGGGCGGCCGGTGCGGCTGCTGTCCGGGGCGCTGCACTACTTCCGGGTGCACGAGGGGCAGTGGGGGCACCGTCTTGCGATGCTGCGCGCGCTCGGCCTCAACTGCGTGGAGACGTACGTCCCGTGGAATCTGCACGAGCCGCACCCGGGCGACGTCCGGGACGTCGAGGCGCTCGGCCGCTTCCTGGACGCCGCGCACGAGGCGGGCCTGTGGGCGATCGTCCGGCCGGGCCCGTACATCTGCGCCGAGTGGGACAACGGCGGCCTGCCGTACTGGCTGACGGCCGTGGTCGGCGCCCGCGCGCGCACCCGTGACGCGGAGTATCTGGCGCACGTGGAGCGCTGGTTCGCGCGCCTCCTCCCGGTGATCGTGGAGCGCCAGTGCGACCAGGGCGGCCCGGTCCTGATGGTGCAGGTCGAGAACGAGTACGGGAGTTACGGCTCCGATCAGGTCTACCTCCGCGCCCTGGCCGACCTGCTGCGCCACCACGGCGTGACCGTCCCGCTGTTCACCTCCGACGGTCCCGAGGACCACATGCTGACGGGCGGCAGCGTCCCCGGCGTCCTGGCGACGGCGAACTTCGGCTCGCAGGCCCGCGCGGGCTTCGAGACGCTGCGCAGGCACCGCTCCAAGGGGCCGCTGATGTGCATGGAGTTCTGGTGCGGCTGGTTCGACCACTGGGGCGCGGAGCACGTCGTACGCGATTCCGAGGACGCCGCGGAGGCGCTGCGCGAGATCCTGGACTGCGGCGCGTCGGTGAACCTGTACATGGCGCACGGCGGCACCAACTTCGCCGGGTGGGCGGGCGCGAACCGGGCCGGGGAGCTGCACGAGGGGGCGCTGCTTCCGGACGTCACGTCGTACGACTACGGGGCGCCCGTCGACGAGTCCGGGCGCCCCACGGAGAAGTTCTGGCTGTTCCGGGAGATCCTCGCGCAGTACGCGGACAGCCCGCTGCCCGAGGTCCCCGCCGCCCCGCCCCGCCTCTCCTCCCCCGTGAGCGCGGTCCTGTCCGACTGGGCGCCGCTCGACGCGGTCCTGGACGCGCTCGGCACCCCGGAGACGGAGCACGCGGTGCCGCCGACGTTCGAGGAACTCGGCGTGGACCGGGGTGTGGTGCGGTACGCGCTGACCGTTCCCGGGCCGCGCCGCCCGTACCCGCTGAGCGTGCGGGGGCTGCGGGACCGGGCCGTGGCGTACGTGGACGGGGAGCGGGTCGGGGTTCTCACGGAGGAGGACCCTGTTCTGGCCGAGCCCGTCGCGGGGCACGCGCGCGTGGAGCTGTGGGTGGAGTCCCTGGGGCGCGTGAACTACGGGCCCCGGACCGGGGAGTCGAAGGGGATCGTGGGTGGGGTGCTGCATGAGCGGCAGTACTTGCACGGGGTGCGGGCGCGGGGGCTTCGGGTCGACGCGTTCGAGGACGCGGGGGCGGTGCGGGGGGTGCCGGGGAGTGCCGCCGTGGCGGGGGCTCCCGGTCTGTTCCGGGGGGAGCTTCTCGTACGGGGGGCCGGTGACGCCTCGCTCGAACTGCCCGGGTTCGTGCGGGGGTTCGTGTGGGTGAACGGGTTCTGTGTGGGGCGGTACTGGTCTGCTGGGCCGCAGGATTCTCTGTACGTTCCTGGGCCTGTGGTGCGGGAAGGGGCCAACGAGGTGTGGGTGCTGGAGTTGGAGGGGGCGGGGAGTGAGGCACGGGTGGTGTTGGGCTGAGGGGGGGCGCCTCCGGCGGTTCTTTCCCCGACCCCGCCCCTTCCCGAATCCCGCGCTCCGCGCGCCTGAGGCACCCAGGATCGCCTGGACGGCTCGTCCTCAATCGCCGGACGGGCTGATTCAGCCCGTCCGGCGATTGAGACGCTCACAGACCGAGGCCCCTCACACCTCTCGCACCCCGAACCCGTCCAGCACGAACTCCGCCACCCCGTCGTCCCCCACCTTCCGCAGGCCCACCCACGCCTCGCCCTTCTCCGGCGCCGTGAACTCGTAGGTGAGCGTGGCCGGTTCGGTGGCGACGGGGAGTTCCTTGCGGTCGAGCTCCCTTCCGGCGGGCTCGTCGACCCCCGTCACCCACGCGTACTGTGCCGCCTTCTCGTTCTCGTACCGGAACGAGACCCGGTACCGCTTGCCCGCCTCGAAGCGGACCGTGTGCGGCACCGTCCGGTAGACGAGGCCCTTGTTCTCGCCCCGGGACTTCAGGGACTGGCTGCCGTCGATGACGTCGTCGACGGCCTTGCCGTTCCAGCCCCGCTGGGTGAAGGGCGCGTGCCGCTGCGCGATGTGGGTGCGCGGGTCGTTGGCGTCGCCCGCGTCGCCCTTCACGAAGGGCCCCCACCCTTGCGGTACGTGCTCGAAGTCCTCCTGCACGAGGGTGTCTTCGGCGAGCGTCGCAGACCTCCCCGAGGCCGCCGCCACCCGGACGTTGTCGAAGCGGACCCGCGCCGCCCCCTTCTCCGCCCGCAGCGCCAGCTCCACCGCTCCCCCGCCCTCGGGCACCGTGAACGGCGTGAACAGGCGCTGGAAGCGGGTGCCGTGTTTGCGGTCGCCCGCGATGTAGTTGACGGCGGTGGACGTGGTCGTCCAGTTGGATGCGGTGACGCCGTCGGCGGTGCGGACCTCCAGGGCGGCCCGGCGCTCCTCGCCCGCCTTCTCGCCCACCTCCACCTGGACCGACGCCACGTACGCCCCGGCCTTCAGGCGGGTGAGGCGCTGGCCGGCCGACGCGGCCGCTCCGGCCCCGATCACCAGCTCGTAGTCGCCGAGTCCGCTGCGCCGCACCGCCGCCGGGCCCGTGGCGCGCCAGCCGTCGAGGGTGCCGGAGTGGAAGCCGGGGTCGCGCAGCGGGGTGCCCTCGCCCCAGTCGGCGTCGCGGACCGAGCCCGCGCGCCGCCGGTAGACCACGTACGGCTGCTTGGCCTTGGCCGTGAGTGTGACCTTGCCGCCGCGCACGGGGACGTCGGCCTCGAAGACGCGGCCCTGGTCGGTGAGGCGGTAGACGGAGACCTTGCGGGTGCCGGACCAGCCGCGCGGGAGGTGCCAACTGCCCGTGCCGCCCCGGGGGTTGTAGTGGTAGAGCTTGGCGGGGTCGGTGGCGCGGCGCGGTTCCCAGGGCAGGAGGTAGGCGCCGCCGTCGTAGACGAGGTGGCCGTCGGTGGTGATGCGGCGGGTGCCGCCGTCCGCGTCGGAGACCGCAGTCTTCGTGGGGCCGAAGAAGGTGATCTCGTGCTCGGCCCATGTCTTGATCGGGTACGCCTGGAGGTACTTGGCGGGCAGCGAGTGGGTCCAGATCAGCTCGTAGAAGGGCGCCCAGTCGGTCTTGCCCTGCCAGCCCTCGAAGGTGCCGAGGCGTGGGATGCCCAGGAGGGTGGGCCACTTGTCGGCGAAGACGTCCTTGTGGTGGTTGCGGATGAAGCGGATCAGGCGGGAGTTGATGCCGCGCGAGGTGTCGGGCCCGTAGTCGGTCTCGGTGGCCCAGTGCGACCACAGGGAGGAGCGCTCCAGGCCGTGGCCCCACTCGCTGTCGACGATCCAGCCCTGCTCGCGCAGCGCCCGCTGGAGCCGGTCGGAGTTCCAGCCGGACTCGCGGAACACGTCGATGTAGAGGGAGTTGAGAGCCGGGTCGGCCTCGCGGCGCAGGTCGGCGAAGCGCTTGACGATGTCGCCGGAGACGAGGTCGCGGCGCGCGTCGATGCGGTAGCTCTGGTCGAGCCAGTCCCACTGCTCGTCGGTCTTGTCGACGAGGGTCTCGGAGAAGGCGTGCGCGACCGGGTAGGACTCGGTGGCGTTGACGTGCACGGCGAAGTCGCTGTTCCACTTCTTGCCCGCGCGCACCAGGGAGTTGAGGTCGTCGAGGCCGCCCGCGCGCGTGTTGTGGTTGCCCGCGTAGTCGGGGTGGGCGGAGTCGTGGCCCTCGGACTGGTAGCCCTTGAGGAGGGTGAACTGGCGCAGGCCGTCGGTGGCGAGGTGGATGCGCTTGACGTTGTCGAGGGTCGCGAGGAACGGGTTGGTGGCCTGTGAGGCGAAGTTGTACGCGATGTGCGGGACGACGCGCAGGTGCTGCTCGTCGGCGCCGAGCGGCATCACCATGATGTCGCGGAAGGCGATCGCGGCGTCCTGCCAGTCGACCTTGCCGTCGCCGTTGCGGTCGCCGGTGAGGACGACGGTGGCGTACGGGAGGGGCTCGGTGGCGTCGACGGGGGACGTGGCGGCGCGGTGCGTCCACTGCCCGGGGGTGAGCCGGGCGGCGGCCTTGCCGTTCTTGGTCACCGTCTCGCGCCACAGGCGGCCGTTCTCCCAGGTCGTCCCGGCGGCCGAATCGGGCTTGTCGTAGACGGTGTTGGTCTCGACGGCGCCGCCGAGCTTGTCGTGGGCGACGACGGCGTAGGCGCAGCCGGTGGCCTTCTCGGCGGGGGTGTCGGCCTTGACGGTGACGAGGGTGTCGCCGCTCTTGGCCTTGTCCAGCTGGATCTTGGCGGCGAGGAGGTGGGCGCCGGGCTGGTCGCTGTGGACGGAGAGCAGGGCCAGGCCGGGGATGCGCAGGGTGCCGACGCGCAGCGCCCCGGTGTCGCTGATCCTGGTGACGCGCCAGTCGACCTGGTGGCCCTCGGCGCTGATCTCGACGTCGATGGTGGTGCCGCCGTCGAAGGCGAGGGTGTACGCGATCCGGTCGGCGCCCGGGGTGGCGGTGACCTTCGGGGTGTGCGGCTTCTCGTCGATGAGGACGTCGGTGACGGGCTCCGGCTGTGCGTGCAGCACGGCGCCGGAGGCGCGGTCGGTGTAGGAGACGATGCGCGGGAACGCGGTGTCGACGCGGACGTCCAGGTGCGCGGAGCGGAGTGTGACCTCGCCCTCGGCGGCCTCGGGCTGCACGGGCGCGGCGGTCGCGCCGGGGGCGAACCCTCCTACGGCAACGCCGATCCCGGCTAGCGCGCCCGTGGCGACCACGGCTCTGCGGCTCGGACCGGACGTGTCTGACGGCAGCATGACGCACCTCTCCGTAGGACGGTCTTCCGTGCCCAGAAGGGTGCTTCGGGTGGGGCGCGTGCGCCCATGGACAAAGCAGGGAGATTGTTGGACTAAGGCATACGACGGTTCAGTCCGCCCGCCCGTACGGCAGTACCGCCCGCACCTCCCAGCCGCCCTCCGGCGACCGCCCCGCCACCAGCTCCCCGCCGAGGGCCCGGACCCGCTCCTCCAGGCCGGTCAGGCCGAAGCCGCCGTCCTGGCGGCCCCGCTCCCCCGCGGGGCTGCCCGGCTGCGTGCCGTCGTCGGCGACGCGTACCTCGACGCCTCCGGCGACGACGCGCACGGCGACCCGTACCGCTGTGGCGTCCGCGGCGTGCTTGCGGGTGTTGGTGAGGGCCTCGCGGACGATGTGGTGGGCGGTCGCGGCGAGGTCGGCGGGGAGCCGCTCCTCCAGGACGGGGTCGACGTAGACGACGGTGGGCGGTCCGGTGCGGGCGAACGCCTCGGCGAGGTCGCGGAGTTCGGCGATGCCCGCGACCGGCGCCGTCTGCGCCTCGTCCTCGCGCAGCACCCGCACCAGGCGCCGCATCGCGCCGAGCGCCTCGTCCCCGGCCTCCTCGATGCGGCCGAAGGTGCCGGCCGCGGCCGGCCCGGACAGGGCGGTGAAGCGGGCGGCGCGGGCCTGCACGACGATGCCGGTGACGTGGTGGGCGACCAGGTCGTGGAGTTCGCGGGCGAGTTCCAGGCGCTCGGCGGCGCGCACCGCCACGATGTCGCGCTGCCGCTGTCCTGCCTGGATGCGCAGCAGCAGCGAGAAGGCGCTGACGACGGCGGCCACGACGGAGAAGAGGAGGGTGAACGCGCCGGGTCGGGCGTCCCGTACCGGCGCCGCCACGCAGGCGAGGCCGAGGCAGGTGCCGAGGACGGCGGCCTGTCGTGCGGGGCTGTGCAGGAGGACGCCGGTGAGGAGTACGAGGAGGGCTGCGGCCTCGCCGAGGCCCCAGACGAGCTGCGGCCGGTCGATGAACATCAGGGCGAGCGTGGTCGCCCCGGACACGGCGACGGCGATCCAGCCGCGGGTGGCGAGCGGCACGCCCCGCCAGGGCACCGCGCACAGGCAGACGAGGACGCCGCACGCCCAGACGGCGGCGTGCGGGCCCGAGGGCTGTCGGGTCAGGGCGAGGCCCTCGAAGGTGACGGCGAGGATCAGTGCGGCGGCGAGCAGCAGTTTGGCGGCGGTGCGGCGGGCGGGGCTGCGGGTGAACCAGGCGACGGGGGACCTGAGGAGTTGGTGCACGGGTGGCTCACGGGTTCCGCTTGGCGAGTCCGCTCTCCCAGGCCCAGGCGGCGATCTCGACGCGGTTCCTGGCGTCGAGCTTGGCCTGGACGTTGGCGAGGTGCGTCTTGACGGTGGAGAGGGAGACGTAGAGCGAGGCGGCGATCTCGGCGTTGGTGGCGCCGCGGGCGAGGGCGCGGATGACGTCCTGTTCGCGCTGGGTGAGCGGCTCGGAGGGGGCGCGGGCGGCGCGTACGGGCTCGGCGGGGGTGAGCTCGCGCAGCAGCCGTACGGTGATCGCGGGTGAGACGAGGGAGTCGCCGACGGCGGCGGCGCGGACCGCTTCGACGAGCATCGCGGGGCTCGCGTCCTTGAGCAGGAAGCCGCTGGCGCCGCCGCGCAGGGCCGCGTGCACGTATTCGTCGCGGTCGAAGGTGGTGACGATGACGATGCGGGGGCGGCCGCCGTCGCGGGCGGACAGGCGCCGGGTGACCTCGAGGCCGTCGAGGCGCGGCATGCGGATGTCGAGGAGCAGGACGTCCGGGTCGTGGGTCTCGACGGCGGCGAGCGCGGACTCGCCGTCCACGACGTCCGCGAGGACCTCGATGTCGTCCTGGCTCTCCAGGATCATCCGGAAGCCGGTGCGGACCATGTCCTGGTCGTCCGCGATGACCACCGTGATCGCCATGTGGAGCCGCCCGCCTGCCCTCGTTATGTCCCGTACGCCCCCGAGTGTCCCATATGTACACAGGGGGCGTACGGGCAGAGGCAGGCTACGAGAGGCCGTTCGCGGGCCTCAGTGGTCCGCCGTGCGGGCTCAGAGCCCCGAAGCGGCCTTGGCTATGTCCGCGGAGAAGGTCGAGACCTCGGTGTAGACGCCGGGGAACTTCGGCCGGGCGCAGCCGTTGCCCCAGCTGACGATGCCGACCTGGACGTACTCACCGGCGTCGTCCTTGCGGAACATGGGGCCGCCGGAGTCGCCCTGGCAGGTGTCCACGCCGCCCTCGGCGATCTTACCGGCGCAGATCTCCTCGCCGGGGGTGAGGTCGTCGCCGTAGGCGGCCTTGCAGTCGGCGTCGCTGACGAAGGGCACCTTCGCCTTGAGGAGGTAGCGCTGCTGCTCGCCGCCTTCCTTGTCGGCGCCCCAGCCGGCGATGTCGAACTCGCCGTTGTTGAGCTTGTCGTCGGAGGCGATCTTCAGGGTCGGCTGGTCGATGGGCTTGGCCAGCTTGATGAGCGCCCAGTCCTTGCCCTTGCCGTTGTAGCCGGGGGCCTGCAGGACCTTGGTGGACTTGACCTTGACCGCGTCGGGGCTCTCCAGGTCGACGACGCCCGCGGTCGCGGTGATGCTGGTGTTGTCTCCGGAACCGTCCACGCAGTGCGCGGCGGTCAGCACGATGTCCTTGGCGTACAGGGCGCCGCCACAGCCCATCGACAGGCGCACCATGAACGGGAATTCGCCCTGTTCGGCGGGGGTGCCGCCGACGACGGGCGGGGTGGCCGCGGTGGCGGTGAGGGGCTGCATTCCGACGGTCGCGAGGGTGAGGGCACCGAGGACGGCAGCTCTCTTCAGTCCACGCATCTGCTTCTTCAACGTGCTTCCCTTCGTGGGGGTTTGTGGGGGGTTGCACGCACGGCGGAGCGACGCTTGCCGGTCCTGACACACACCGGTGACGTGATCCTGCCAAGCGTTGTTGGATTATGGAGATCGGCACGTATGCACGACAAGGGGCGCGTTTCGGCCAGTTGAGGCAACCACGCCCGCGCCCGGGGGCGCGAACCCTCGTACAGTGAGGAGGAGTTGAGACGTCAGGGGGTGCGGACGTGGCGGACGACGGCCCGGTCGAGCACGGCTTCCCGCACCTGGAGACGGTGCGCTCGGCGGTCAACGCCCTGTACAGAAGGCTCTCTTACGACACCGTGCACACCTTCGACGTCAGCGTGGCCCCCGTCGACGTGGCCTTCGACGACACCGACGACCTGCACCTGGGCGCCCAGCGCGTGGCCCGCGAACTGGTGCGCCACTTCCGGCTCCCGGACGCCCGCGTGATCGTCAGCTTCCGCGAGATGGAGCACGCCGCGAGCGTCGAACTCGCCGCGGGACCTGAGTACTTCGTCGAGCTCAACGACCGTTTCCGCACCCACCGCAGGGACATCGGCGCGGCCCTGGCGCACGAGATCATGCATGTGTACCTGCACCGACTGGATCTCGCCTTCCCCGGCACCCGGGACAACGAGATCCTCACCGACACCGCCACCACCTACCTCGGCGCGGGCTGGCTCCTGCTCGACGCCTACCGCGAGGACGGCGCCTCCTCGCAGAAGCTCGGCTATCTCACACCGGAGGAGTTCGGCTACGTCCTGGCGAAGCGCTCGCTGGCCTTCGGCGAGTCCCCCGAGACCTGGTTCACCAGCGCGCAGGCGTACACCGCGTACACGAAGGGTCTGGCGCAGGCGCGCGCCGACGCGCAGCAGCCGCCGATGACGGCGGTGGGCTGGGCGGGCCGCCGCCGCTATGCGAAGGACCGCCGCTACGCCCTCGACCAGGGCATCTTCGGCGCGGTCCGCGCGGGCAGCCCGTACTCGTTCTCGTTCGCCCCGTCGGGCGGCGAGCGCGGCCTGCGCGTCGAGTTCCCCTGCCCCGCCTGCCACCAGCGCATCCGCCTGCCCGCCCGCGGCCGCATCCGCGCCCGCTGCACGCTGTGCCGGACGGTCCTGGAGTGCGATACGTGACGGCGCCGCGGCCGGTGGTACGAGCTACCGCGATACGGGCTACCGCGATACGGGCTGAGCCCAGTGCGCGGGCCGGGTCAGCGCGCCCTTCGGCAGCCGTGTACCCCCGTCGCCCTGGGCTGCGTTGACCTGGGTCTGGGTGAGGAAGAGGCTGCCGGTGAGGTCGGCGCCGCACAGGTTCGCGCCCCGCAGGTCGGCCCCGATCAGATCGGCGCCCCGCAGGTCGGCGCCGCGCAGATCGGCGCCGATGAGATAGGCCCCGCGGAAGTCGGCCCCGCGCAGATCGGCGCCCCGCAGCCGCGCCCCCATGAGGTCGGCCCCGCGCCGGTTCTTCTTCTTGCCGCCGCCACCGGCCTTGGCGCGCACGAGCTCGCTGACGCGCAGCAACAGGCCGTTGACGTCCTGCCGCTCGGCCGCCGGATCCACCGCGGCGAACTCCTCGGGGGCGGCGCGCGTGAGCCGGTCGACCCGTTCGTACGCGGCCCGCAGCTCACCGCCGAGCGGCCGGGCCGCCGGGAGCTCCACGGCCTGCCCCAAGTACCAGAGCAGTTCGTGGAGTTGCCGCATCACGGGCAGCGCGTCGAACATCGCCCGCCGGTGCCCTGCCGGTGCCCCGCGCCAGCTCCGCCCGCCGAAGGTGACCTGGGAGACCTTCTGCCCGGCCCCGAAGCAGTCGTACACGGTGCACCCGCCGTACCCCTTGGACCGCAGCTCCCCGTGGATCCCGCACCGGAAGTCCTCCTGCAGATTGCCGCAGGGCGTCCCGGCCGCCTTGTCGGCGGCGAAGTCGGCGGAGGCGGTGAAGGCGAGGGCGACGCAGCAGAGCGCGAAGCAGCTGCCGCAGTCGGCGTGCAGCTCGTTCGGCTCGGTCGTCTCGGGCATGGGGGTCACCTCGGTGTGGATCAGGCAGCGGGACGCCGGCCGCGCCCGCCTCGACGCCGCCGGGACGAGGAGGACTTGGGCCGGGAGCCGGACGCGGCCGCGGGCTGGGCCCGCGGCACCTCTATCACCACGGGCACGCCCGAAGGCTCCCGCGCCCCGGTGATCCGCGCCAGCTCCTCGTCCGCCGACGAGATCCGCGCCTCCCGGGCCGAGATCCCGGCGTCCCGCATCAGCCGCGACATGTCCCGCTTCTCCTCGGGGAGGACCAGCGTGACGACGCTGCCCGACTCCCCCGCCCGCGCGGTGCGCCCGCCCCGGTGCAGATAGTCCTTGTGGTCGGTGGGCGGGTCGACGTTGACGACCAGGTCGAGGTCGTCGACGTGGATGCCCCGGGCGGCGACGTTCGTCGCGACGAGGGCGGTGACCTGCCCCGTCTTGAACTGGTCCAGGGTCCGGTTGCGCTGCGGCTGCGAGCGGCCGCCGTGCAGCCCGGAGGCCCGCACCCCGTTCGCGAGGAGCCGCTTCACGAAGCGGTCCACGGCCCGCTTCGTGTCCAGGAAGAGGATGACCCGCCCGTCGCGCGCCGCGATCCGCATCGCGACGGCCTTCTTGTCGGTCTCGTCGGCGACGTGCAGGACGTGGTGCTCCATCGTCGTCACCGCACCCGCCGACGGGTCGACGGAGTGCACCACCGGGTCGCTGAGGAACATCCGCACGAGCCGGTCGATGTTCTTGTCGAGGGTGGCGGAGAACAGCATCGTCTGGCCGCCCTCCTCAACCTGCTTGAGCAGACCGGTGACCTGGGGCATGAAGCCCATGTCGGCCATCTGGTCGGCCTCGTCGAGGACGCTCACGCGGACCTGCGACAGATCGCAGTCGCCGCGGTCGATCAGGTCCTTGAGCCGCCCGGGGGTCGCCACGAGCACCTCGGCGCCGCGCCGCAGCGCGCCCGCCTGCTTGGTGATGGAGAGACCGCCGACGACCGTGGTGAGGCGCAGCCGCACCGAGGTGGCGTACGGGGTCAGGGCGTCCGTGACCTGCTGGGCCAGCTCGCGCGTGGGCACCAGGACCAGGGCCAGCGGGCACTTGGGCTGGGCGCGCCGGCCCGCGGTGCGGGCGAGCAGCGCGAGGCCGAAGGCGAGGGTCTTGCCGGAGCCGGTGCGGCCCCGGCCGAGGATGTCGCGCCCGGCGAGGGAGTTGGGCAGCGTCGCACCCTGGATCGGGAACGGCTCGGTCACGCCCTGCTCGGCGAGCGTCTTCAACAGGGCCTCGGGCATGTCGAGTTCACCGAACGACTCGACCGCGGGCAGCGCGGGCGTCACGCTCTTCGGCAGCGCGAACTCGGCGGGGGCCGCCGCCGCGGGCTTGCGTCCCGGCCGGCGCGCGCCGCCCTTCGCCGCGCCGCCCTTGGCCGCACCGCCCTTTCCACGGGTGTTGGAGGGGCGTCTGGCCGGACGGGCCGAACGTTCGGAGCGATTCATGGGGACAAGCCTTCCTGGGCCGGTGACAGCAGAAGCCGGGGCCCGCACCGTGCTGGTGCGGGCCCCGGCTCAGCGATGCGCGCTAAGACGACGCTCAGGCGGGAACGATGTTCTCGGCCTGCAGGCCCTTCTGGCCCTGGGTGACCTCGAAGGTGACCTTCTGGCCCTCGACGAGCTCACGGAAGCCCTGCGCGTTGATGTTCGAGTAGTGGGCGAAGACGTCGGGGCCGCCGCCGTCCTGCTCGATGAAGCCGAAGCCCTTTTCCGCGTTGAACCACTTAACGGTGCCGGATGCCATGTCAATCTCCTCAACAGGGGCAGAGTACGGAGAGCCACGGAATTGTGGTCCTCCCAGCGCTGCAATGACCCCCATCCCGGAGAGACCGGAAAAACAATAAAGCGCCCAAGGGAAAAATTCGCATTCCGTCAGGCGCACATAAAGTTCATGGGTACCAAAACTGCAACGATCAACCCTAACACGCGACGTGGGCCCCGCAATTCCGGGGCCCACGTCGCGTGAGGCAGATCTCACTCGCCGTGGCCATCTCACTCACCGTGGCCGCCCCACTCACCGTGGCCGTCGACCGCCCGCCGCGGCAGCGCCAGGCACAGCACCGCACAGATCCCGCGGGGACGGCGGGGAGCACGACGCCAGGCGAAGCCGCCCGCCATCAGGAGCGCCCCCGCGACCAGGACGAACCGCCCGAAGCGCAGCGCCGGCCGATCGGCGGCGGGCGCGGTCAGAAGGCCGCCCACCGAGAAGGCGGGCAGCTTGAACGCACGCGCCGGAAGCAGCGGCACGGTCCCCGTCGAGCGCCCGGCCCGCCACCCTCGACCACCGCGAGCCCGACGGGCCCGAACAGATCCGCGTCGGTGAGCAGCCGCCGAGCAGCAGCCCGACGGCCGAGGCGAACCCGGCGACAGCCCCGTACATCCCGAAGGCTGCGCCGCACTCCTTGCCCTGGAACAGGGTCCGGAAGGAGCCGAGGACCTGCGGCATGAGCAGCGCCGCCGGCACGCCCTGCACGGCCCGCGCCGCGATGAGCCGCCCCGGGCCCTGGGTGATCCCGCAGCCGAGGCTCGCGAGCCCGAAGCCCGCCGTGCCCACGAGGAAGAGGACCTTGCGTCCGTACCGGGCGCCGAGGTGCCCGGCGACGATCAGCGTGGCGGCGAAGCCGAGCAGACAGGCGGAGACGAGCGGGACCGCGCCGAGAGCCTGGCCGCCCCCTCCGCGGGCTTCGAGGACCGCCCCACAGACGGACTTTGACGTTCCGTCAGTTACTCGTGTGCACCGCCTTCCCCCTTCAAGACCACCTCGCTACCTTCAGCCAAACAATCGCTTGGTTGAACTCAGGAATCAGCGAACGGAAGACGGAAGGCGGCCCGATGCGCATCACTCGCACCCGTACGGCGGCCGGAATCGCACTCTCCGCGCTCGCCCTCACCACTGTGCCCGCAGCGGTGGCCGAAGCCACGCCCACCGCTCCCCCCGTGGCCCACCACCACACGGCAGACACCATCCGGCAGATCCCGCTCCAAGGAGCCGTGAACGTACGGGACGTGGGGGGCTACCGGACGTACGACGGAAAGCGGGTCGGCTACGGCCGGGCCTACCGCGCGGACGGGCTGAGCAAGCTCACCGACGCGGACCTGACCACCGTCGCCGGGCTCCGCCTGACGAAGGTCATCGACTACCGGGTGGCCGCCGAGGTCCAGTACGACGGCGCGGACCGGCTGCCCGGCGGGCTCACCCCGACCTCCCGCCCGGTGACCGACAACGGCCTGTTCGCGACGCTGATGACGGCGATCGGCTCCAAGGACCCGGTGAAACAGGAGGAGATGCTCGGGAACGGCAAGGCGGCCGCGTTCATGCGGGAGGTCTACCGCACGTTCGTCACCGACCCCACCGACCGCACCCAGTTCGCGGCCACTCTGCGCGACATCGCGGCCAGCCGCTCACCGCTCCTCTACCACTGCACGTCGGGCAAGGACCGCACGGGCTGGACGACCTATCTGCTGCTGCGCCTCGTCGGCGTCCCCGACTCCGGCGCCCGCGGCGACTACCTGGCCTCCAACACCTACCGGGCGGCGTACGACGCGAAGCTGCGCGAGACGCTGAAGCAGACCGGGATGATGCAGAACCCGGACCTGATCATCCCGCTCCAGGAGGTCCGCGCGGACTACCTGGACACGGCGCTGGCGGAGGCGGAGAAGCAGTACGGGAGCCTCCAGGGCTATCTGACGAAGGGGCTCGGCCTGGACCCGGCGACGATCGTCACGTTGCGTCAGCGGATGGTGGGGTGAGGCCGTCGCCGTCCCTCGCGGCCCCGGCGAGCTCCTCGATGTCCCCGAGCATGGCCTCGGCGAGCTCGCGCTCGGCGGCGTAGTACCGCTCGGCCCACTTGAGGGTGAGCGCGGGGTAGGCCCAGGCGGCCTCGCCCCGCGCCCGCTCGATGTCCTCCTCGGCACGCAGCCGCATGCGCTCGGCGAACTCCCGGTGTCCGGCGAGGACTTCACGCATCTGCTCGGGCTCCAGGAGATGGCCGAGCCAGAGCCGCAGCATGGGCCCGTGCTTGAGGACGGGCGGGTCGACGGGCGCCTCCCGCGCCCACCTCCGTACGGCGGCCATCCCTTCACCGGTGATCCGGTAGAGCCGCTTGTCCCGGCCGCCGGGCTCCTGCGGGACCCGGCGCGAGGTGGCGTACCCGGCCTTCTCCAGGCGCTTCAGCTCGCTGTAGATCTGGCTGAACGACGGGCTCCAGTAGAAGAAGCAGAGCGAGCCGTCCGCCCACTTCTTCAGGTCGTAGCCGGACAGCTCCCTGCCGAAGGAGAGGAGTCCGAGGACGGCCCAGCTGGTCGCGGGGAGGGGAGGAAGTCCCTGGGGTGCGGGGGGTGTTGTGGCCACGGCACGCAGTCTACGTTGACCCTCATATTCCTATTAGGCATACGCAGAAAGCCACTTGGGGTGTGAGCGCATGATCTCGATGGACGGCAAGGTCGTACTGATCACGGGGGCGGGCCGGGGCCAGGGGGCGGCGGAGGCGCGGCTGTTCGCGGAGGCGGGGGCGCGGGTCGTGCTCACGGACGTGCGCGAGGAGGAGGGCCGCGAGGTCGCCGAGTCCCTGGGCGGCCAGGGCCTGTTCGTCCGCCACGACGTCGCGGACGCGGCGAGCTGGGCGGCGGCGGTGTCGGCGGGGCTCGCGGCGTTCGGGGGCCTGCACGCCCTGGTCAACAACGCCGCGCTGTGGCGCACGGCGCCGGTGCAGGAGGAGACGTACGAGAACTTCGAGGCGCTGCTCCGGGTGAACCTGCTGGGCCCGTTCCTCGGCATCCAGGCGGTGCTGCCCGCGCTGCGGGAGGCGGGCGGCGGGTCGATCGTGAACGTGTCGTCGACGGCGGGCCTCGTGGGGATACCGGGGCACGCGGCGTACGGGTCGACGAAGTTCGGGCTGCGGGGGCTGACGCGGTCGTCGGCGCTGGATCTGGGGCGGTTCGGGGTGCGGGTCAACTCGGTTCACCCGGGGGCCGTCGACACCCCGATGATCTCCGCGACCTCCGCGGGGCGGGACTGGTCCCATCTGCCGGTGGGGCGTATGGGCCGCCCGGAGGAAGTCGGCGAGCTGGTGCTGTTCCTGGCGTCGGATGCGGCGTCGTATGTGACGGGGGCGGAGTTCGCGGTGGACGGGGGGTCGACGGCGGGCTGATTTCCCTTTCCCCAGTCCCGCCCCTACCCGAATCCGCGACTCCGTCGCCCTGGGGCACCCGTATCGCCGCTGACGCGGCTCGTCCTCAAGCGCCGGACGGGCTAGAGGGATAGCC
>NZ_JBHYJB010000074.1:0-27512 GCF_042740175.1 Streptomyces sp. NPDC059009
GTCCTCAATCGCCGGACGGGCTATCTCTAGCCCGTCCGGCGCTTGAGGACGAGCCCTTGAGGCGATACAGGGCAACTCAGGGCCGCGGCAGCGGTTTCGGGAAGGGGCGGGATCGGGGAAAGGATCAAACCAGGCGACGCGCACCCGGCGACGCCACCGCAGGAAAGACCCGCGGCGCCGTGAACCCGGCGCCCTCGAAGGCGGCGCGCACCGACTTGGCGACAGCCTCCGCGTCCCCCTCCTCCACAAGAACAACCGCAGACCCCCCGAACCCGCCCCCCGTCATCCGAGCCCCCAGCGCCCCCGCACCGTTCGCACTCGAAACGACGAGGTCCAACTCCGGGCAGGAGATCCGCAGATCGTCGCGGAGCGAGGCGTGGCCCTCCGTCAGGACGGGGCCGATCCCGCGCACATCACCCGCGTCGAGCAGCGCCATCACCCGGGCCACCCGCTGGTCGTCCGAGACGACGTGGCGGACGTAGCGACGTATGCGCTCGTCGTTCAACCGGTCCAGTGCAGAGGGGAGTTCGGCGTAGTCGACGTCCCGCAGATGCGAGACCCCGAGCTGTCGCGCGCCCGTCTCGCAGCCCTCCCGCCGCTCCGCGTACGCCCCGTCCCCCAGCGCGTGCTTCACCCGGGTGTCCACCACGAGCAGGCGCAGTCCCTGCGACTCCAGGTCGAAGGGGACCTGGCGTATCGACAGGTCCCGGCAGTCCAGGTGCAGTACGTGGCCGTCCACGCAGCAGGCAGACGCCGTCTGGTCCATCACGCCGCAGGGGACGCCCACGAAAGCGTTCTCGGCGCGCTGGGCGAGCAGCGCCAACTCGGGGCGGGAGAGGCCGAGTTCGTACAGGTCGTTGAGGGCCAGCGCCGTCACCACCTCCAGCGCCGCCGACGACGAGAGGCCCGCGCCCGTCGGCACCGTGGAGGACAGGTGGATGTCCGCGCCGCCGTCCACCGCGTGGCCCGCCTCGCGCAGCGCCCACACCACGCCCGCCGGGTACGCCGCCCAGCCGCCGCCGGACAGTGGGGTGAGGGTGTCCACCGCCAGCTCGGCCACCGGCTCGTCGATGTCCGCCGAGTGGAGGCGCAGGATTCCGTCGGAGCGGCGGCCGACCGCCGCCACAGCGACGTGCGGCAGCGCCAGGGGCATCACGAAGCCCTCGTTGAAGTCGGTGTACTCACCGATGAGGTTGACGCGGCCGGGTGCCGCCCACACGCCCTCGGGCGCGTACCCGTACAGGTCCTTGAACTCCCCAGCCACGTCCACCGGTCACATCCCCTTCGCCGAGTTCACTGAGTCCGCTGAGCGAACGCCCATGCGTCCGCGACGATGCCCGCGAGGTCCGCGCGGGACGGGTTCCAGCCGAGCCGCGTGCGCGCGGTGTCCGCGGACGCGACCAGGACCGCCGGGTCGCCGCCGCGGCGCCCCGCGGTCACCTCGGGGATCGGGTGGCCGGTGACCGTGCGGACGGTCTCGATGACCTCCCGTACGGAGAAGCCGTTGCCGTTGCCGAGGTTGCAGATCAGGTGCTCGCCGGAGCGGGCGGCGGTGACGGCGAGGAGGTGGGCCTCGGCCAGGTCCGCGACGTGGATGTAGTCGCGGATGCAGGTGCCGTCCGGCGTCGGGTAGTCGTCACCGAAGACCGAGATCGCCTCGCGCCTGCCCTGGGCGACCTGGAGGACCAGCGGGATCAGGTGCGACTCGGGGTCGTGGCGCTCGCCGCACTCCCCGTATGCGCCCGCCACGTTGAAGTAGCGCAGCGAGACCGCGGCCAGGCCGTGGGCGGCCGCCTCACCGGTGATCATGTGGTCGACGGCGAGCTTCGAGGCGCCGTAGGGGGAGGTGGGGGCGGTGGGGTCGGTCTCGGTGATGGGGGTGTTCACCGGCTCGCCGTACGTCGCGGCCGTGGACGAGAAGACGAGGGTGCGGACCTCCGCGTCGCGCATCGCCGCGAGCAGCGCCATGGTGCCGCCGACGTTGTTGTCCCAGTACTTCTCGGGCTTGATCACGGACTCGCCGACCTGCGAGAACGCGGCGAAGTGCAGCACCGCGTCGTACGAGGAGTCCAGCCACTTGGCGGCATCCCGGATGTCGCCCTCGATGAACTCCGCGCCCGCCGGTACGCCCTCGCGGAACCCGGTCGAGAGGTTGTCGAGGACGGTCACCTGGTGGCCGGCCTCGAGGAGATGCTGGGCGACCACGCTGCCGACATAGCCCGCACCACCCGTGACCAGGTACTTCCCGCTCATGAACTCGCTACCTCTCGCAGTCGCTGGGCCGCGGCTTCCGGCGGCACGTCGTTGATGAACACACTCATGCCGGATTCGGAACCCGCGAGGAACTTCAGCTTGCCCGAAGTGCGGCGGATCGTGAAAAGTTCGAGGTGGAGCGCGAAGTCGTCGCGGTTGACGCCCGCGCCGAGATCGGCCGTGAACGGCGCCTGGTGCCAGGCGGCGATGTACGGCACGGGGTCTCCCTTCTCCCCCTCGCCCGGCCCGTCGAAGATCCGGTCGAAGCGTCGCAAGAGTTCCAGATAGAGCTGGGGGAACTCTGTGCGCGCCACCTCGTCGAGGGCGAGCAGGTCCGGCACCCGGCGCTTGGGGTAGAGGTGCACCTCGTAGGGCCAGTGCGCCGCGTACGGCACGAAGGCCACCCAGTGCTCGCCCTCGAGGACGACCCGCTCCCCCGCGCGCTCGCGGGCCACGACGTCGTCGAAGAGGTTGGCGCCGCCGGTCTTCTCCTTGTGGGCGGCGAGCGAGCGCAGCATCAGGGCCGTGCGCGGGGTGGTGAAGGGGTAGCCGTAGATCTGGCCGTGCGGGTGGCCGAGGGTCACGCCGATCTCGGCGCCGCGGTTCTCGAAGCAGAACACCTGCTCCACGGACGGGAGATGGGACAGCTCGGCGGTGCGGTCCGTCCAGGCGTCGAGGACCAGGCGGGCCTGCTCCTCGGTGAGGTCCGCGAAGGACGCGTCGTGGTCGGAGGTGAAGCAGACGACCTCGCAGCGGCCGCTGTCGCCCGCGAGCGAGGGGAAGCGGTTCTCGAAGACCACGACGTCGTACGAGGAGTCGGGGATCTCGCTCATGCGCCCCCCGGCCGACGGGCAGAGGGGGCACTCGTCGGCCGGGGGGTGGTAGGTGCGGCCCTGGCGGTGCGAGGCGATGGCCACCGCGTCGCCGAGGAGGGGGTCCTCGCGGATCTGCGACGCGGTGGAGATCGGGTCGAGGGGGCGCCGGTCGACCGCCGCGCGCACCGAGTCGTCGCGCGCGTCGTAGTAGATGAGCTCACGACCGTCGGCGAGACGGGTCGAGGTCTTCTTCACGTTCAGGGCTCCTCACCAACACCCACTACCCACTAAACAGAACCGCACATAACAAACCACGACCCACCAGGGCAGTCAAGAGACTGTGCGCTCACTGTGGGCGACTGCGACGAGGTTCCGGTCACAATCAAACAAAGAACATCACGCGAACTGTTCACTTATTGAAAAGTGCGGCGTAGGTTCCCGACTGATCAGTTCGCGCAACGAAGCGAGTTCACGCATGCAGTCCCCCACTCAAACCCTGGCCGAGGGGCTCCGGCTGCCCACCAACGGCCTCGACTACGCGATCCTCGCGATCTACTTCGTGGTCGTCCTCGGCATCGGCTTCGCCGCCAGGCGCTCCGTGAAGACGAGCCTCGACTTCTTCCTCTCGGGCCGCTCCCTGCCCGCCTGGGTCACCGGCCTCGCCTTCGTCGCCGCCAACCTCGGTGCCACGGAGATCCTGGGCATGGCGGCCACCGGCGCCCAGTACGGCGTCGCGGTCGTCCACTGGTACTGGATCGGCGCCATCCCGGCGATGGTCTTCCTGGGCCTCGTGATGATGCCCTTCTACTACCGCAGCAAGGTCCGCTCGGTCCCCGAGTTCCTGCTCCAGCGGTTCGACAAGTCCGCGCACCTGCTGAGCTCCGCGCTCTTCGCCTTCGCGGCCGTGCTCATCGCGGGTGTGAACCTCTACGCCCTGGCCATCGTCGTCGAGGCGCTGCTCGGCTGGCCGCAGTGGGTGGCGATCGTCGTCGCCGGTCTCTTCGTGCTCGCGTACATCACCATCGGTGGTCTGTCGTCCGCGATCTACAACGAGGTCCTGCAGTTCTTCGTGATCCTCGCCGCGCTCATCCCGATCTGCGTCATCGGCATGAAGAAGGTCGGCGGCTGGGACGGCCTCACCGGCTCCCTGGAGAAGCAGCACGGCGACAACTTCCTCACCGCATGGGGCGGTACGGGCATCGGGGACGGCAACCCGCTCGGCGCGAACTGGCTCACGATCATCCTCGGCCTGGGCTTCGTGCTCTCCTTCGGCTACTGGACGACCAACTTCGCCGAGGTGCAGCGCGCCCTGTCCGCGAAGAACCTGAGCGCCGCCCAGCGCACGCCCCTGATCGCCGCCTTCCCGAAGATCTTCATCGTCTTCCTGGTGATGATCCCGGGCCTGGTCGCCGCCGTCCTCGTCCCGAAGATCGGCACGGCGGGCTCGGGGCTCACCTACAACGACGCGATTCCTTATCTGATGCAGGAGTTGCTGCCGAACGGTGTGCTCGGCATCGCGGTCACCGGTCTGCTCGCCGCCTTCATGGCGGGCATGGCGGCCAACGTGTCGTCCTTCAACACCGTGTTCACGTACGACATCTGGGCCAAGTACGTGAAGACCGACAAGCCCGACGGCTACTACCTGAAGTTCGGCCGCCTCATCACCGCGATCGGTGTGCTCGCCTCGATCGGCACGGCGTTCATCGCCTCGTCGTTCTCGAACATCATGGGCTACCTGCAGACCCTGTTCTCCTTCTTCAACGTCCCGATGTTCGTGGTCTTCATCATCGGCATGTTCTGGAAGCGGGCCTCCATGAAGTCCGGCGTCTGGGGCCTGCTCGCGGGCACCACGGCCGCGATGGTCAACTACTTCTGGATCTACAAGCAGGGCGTCATCGACATCCCCACCGACCAGGGCGCCAACTTCGTCTCCGCGATCGTCGGCTTCGTCGCCGGTGCGGTCGTGATGGTCGCCGTCACGCTCTTCACGGCGCCCAAGCCGGAGGCGGAGCTGGCCGGTCTGGTCTACGGGACGGCCTCGCCCGGCATGGAGGAGCCGCCCGCCGAGGGCGACAACGCCTGGTATCGCAGGCCCGCGCTGCTCGGCTGGGGCGCGATCGTGCTCGCCGCGGCCTGCTACGTCCCCTACTCCTTCTGATCGGAGGCGAGAGTCCCCATGTCTGATCTGCAGCAAGAAGTCTCCGAGCTGGAGGCCAAGTCCGCCACCGCGGCCCGGCTCTTCGACATCCGGCGCATCATCGGCGGCCTGTTCGTCCTCTACGGCGTCATCGTGACCATCGCCGGGATCACCGCGTCCGACGCCGACCTGAAGAAGGCCGAGGACATCAACATCAACCTGTGGACGGGCCTGGCCATGCTGGCCCTCGGCCTCTTCTTCCTGGTCTGGCTGAAGCTGCGCCCGATCGCGCCGCCCCCGCCGCAGGACGAGACGTCCGAGTAGCAGGACGAGCACCAGGACGGGTAACCGCAGTACTCGGGGCCGGAGTTCACCGCTGAGGTGGCTCCGGCCCCGTCGTCGTGCCGCCGCCGTTGTCGGTGTTGTTCACGTGGTTGCCGTTCTGCGTGCCGTCCGTGAACCGGCCGGGCGCCGGGGGGCGTTCGGCGCGGTCGAGGAGACCGGTGCGGGCGGCGAGCGCGGCCGCTTCGAGGCGGGAGCCGACGCCGAGCTTCATCAGCACCCGCTGCACATGCGTGCGCGCCGTGCTCGGGGCGATGCCCATCCCGGCCGCGATCAGCCGGGTGTCCTCCCCGTCCGCGACCCGTACGAGCACCTCCACCTCCCTCGGCGTGAGCATCTGGAGCAGCCGCTGCCCCTCGTCGTCGGGCTGCACCGCCGGGTTGAGGAGCTCGCTGAAGGCCCCCTGGAGCAACTGGGGCGCCACGGCGGCCTCACCGGCTCTCGCCTTCATGATGGCCCGCTCCACGCCTTCGATGCGCTCGTCATGACGTACGTAACCGGAGGCCCCGGCGGCGAACGCGGCGGCTATCCCGCGCGGGCTCGGCACCGGGCCGAGCACCACCACGGCGACCTGCGGCCGCTCCCTCTTGATCCGCACGACCGGGTCGAACATGCCGGGCTCGGCGGGGGTCGCCGTGCCGAGCAGGCAGACCTCGGGGGCCCTGCTGATGACCAGTTCGGCCGCGCCGGCCGCGGGCGCGGCCGCGGCGAGCACGCGGTGGCCGCGCAGTTTCAGTGCCGAGGCGAGCGCCTCGGCGAGCAGTCGGTGATCGTCGACCACCATGAGCCGCACACCCATAGAGCAACCCCCCACCTTCCCCCACTGATCCCCCACGGATCGGGAGCCCCCCGGCCCTCCATCCCCCGGAAGCTACACGCTTGTTCGACGTTGCGCGCCCCCTACCGCCCAGATGCGGCCCGGAATGCCGAAATCCCGGCCATTGGGGGGTGATGCGAGGTACGGGCGGGCAGGGCTGTACGGAAGCGGCCCCGCTCCGGTGAGGAACGGGGCCGCAGTGACCGCGAATTGCCCGATGGGACAGGCTGACTGGCCTTCCTTGCAGGCCGGTTGGTGCTACTGAGCCCGGAAGCCCAGCGCCACGTACTCCTTCTCGTCCTTCGAGTACGGCTTGCTGATGAGCTCCTTGCCCAGGTACAGGTGGCCGTTGGTGTACAGCAGCTCGCCCTGGGTCGGGGTCATGCCGCTGATCGTGTCCACGACCTGCTCGCTCGACGGGGTCTCCAGGAGCTTGGTCTCCTTCAGGGACTTGCCGTCGATCGAGACGACCTGGGCGCCCTGGTTGTAGCCGGAGTCCTTGTACGCGAGGAGGTTGGGGCCGTCCATCCGGATCGGGCGGATCTCGCCGTCCTTGCCCGCGTCGATGCGGTCGCCCGTCGACTTCCCGGTGGCCAGCGAGAAGGACACGATCTCGTTGGTCATGCCGTAGGAGTCGCCGCCGCTCTCGTGCTGGCGGGTCGGGATGTACAGCTTGTCGTTGCCCACGGCGATGCCGCTGCAGGAGTACACCCGCGTGATCTCGCAGTCGTGGTCGTACTTCTTCTCGTCCAGCGTGACCTTGCCGCGCATCGCGCCCTTGTTGTCCAGGGAGAAGATGTCGGTGGCGTCCGTCGCGTCCTCACCCGTCGCCTGTCCGAAGACGACCGGGTTGGTCGAGATGATGCTGGCCCACTTGATGCCACGGGTCAGCGGGTAGGACCACTTGGCCTTGCCCGTCTTCGGGTCGAGCAGCTCGACCTTCAGCTGCTCGTCGCCGTACGTCCCGCACTTGCGCAGCGCCACGAGCTGGTCGCCGCCCGCATAGCCCTTGTCCTCGCACTTGCCGACGGAGGGGCCCCACAGCTCCTTGCCCGCGGTGTTCCAGGCGGCGCCGCCCTGGAGCCCGCCGACCGCGACCGTGGTGCCGGAGATCGTGACCTCCTGGAAGGTCGACGCGCGGCCGCTGGTCTCGGCGCTCTTGGTCCAGAGCTTCTGGCCGGTGTTCACGTTGAACAGCGTGACCTTGGTGCAGGGCTGGTAGTCGCCGTCCTTCTTCCGCTTGGCCTCCTCGTGGACCACGGCGGCGAGCCCGTCCTCGGTGACCTCACGGGAGCCCGCGCAGGTCTGGCCGGTCAGCGGCAGGGTCCACTTCTCCTTGCCGTCGTCCGCGGTGTAGCCGACGATCTCGTTGACGCCCGACTTGGCGTACATGTCGTCGGTCAGCCAGGAGCCCTTGGTGCTCCACGTCGCCTTGTCCGGCACCGTCGGCTGGGGCAGCTGCAGGGAGACCTGGGCCGCCGGGTTCGACGGGGCCTTCTCCTTGGCGGGGCCCTGGGCGGGCGGGGCGTCGCCGCCGCCCTCGCCGCCGTCCTTGCCGTCCTTGCCGCCGCTCTTGCTCTCCTCGCCCTGAGCGGTGTCCTTCTTGGAGTCGTCGTCCTTCGTGGACGCGTAGAAGACGCCGCCGCCGACGATCAGCGCGATGGCCACGACCGCCGCGATGATGATCGCCATCTGGGAGTTGACCTTCTTGCCGCCGCCGCCCGGGGCCGTGGCCGTGGCCTGCGGAGTCATCGGCATGGTCGCCTGACCGTGCTGCCCCGGCTGCGGGTACCCGCCGTACTGCGCGGGCTGCCCGGGCTGGCCCGGGTAGGGGCCCGGCTGACCCGGGTACGGGCCCGGCTGGCCGGGGGCCGTCTGCGGGTAGCCGTAGCCCGGGGGCTGGCCGGGAGCGGTCTGCGGGTAGCCGTAGCCGGGCTGGGCGTCCTGCGGAGCCGGGGGCGGCGTCGCGGGCTGGCCCGGCGGCGGGGGCGGCGGGGGCGGCGGGGTCTGCGGAGCCTGGGGCGCCTGCGGGGGCGGGCCCGCCGGAGGCGTGGGGGGCTGCGCGGGCGGCGGGGTCTGGGGCGCCTGCGGCGCGCCGAAACCACCGCCCGGGGGCGGGTTCTGCGGAGCTCCGAACCCGCCCTGCTGGGGCTCGTTGGGCGGCTGGGGCGGCTGCGTCATGACGTCTTTCCCTTGGGGACCTTGGGGACGGAAGTGGTGCGGGTGGAGGGGGCGGAGGCTACTTGCCGCTGCCGTAGGCGATCATCAGCTTCTCCTTGCCCTCCTTGACGGAGGAGCCCCCGATCCGGGTGCTGGAGATGTAGAAGCGGCCGTCCGCGTAGTCGATCGCCTTCGAGTAGAAGCTGCTCTCGATCTCCGCCGTCCCCTGCGGGTTCTTCAGGAGGGTCTTCGTGGCGTGCGAGCCGGACGTGGAGATCGAGACGACCTGGCCGCCCTCGCCGTACTTCGCGGCGACGTACGCGACCACGGCGCCGTCCTCCACCTTCAGCGGCAGCATCGAGACGTCCGAGGGCGACTTCTTGCGCCACTTCTCCTTGCCGTTGGCGAGGCCGATCGCGACGATCTCGTTGGCGCCGCTCTTCGCCTCGGTGGGCAGGTAGAGGGTGTCGTCGGCGACCACCGCACCGGTGCAGCCCTGCAGATCACGGTCGAACACGGCCCAGCCGCACTCGGGCGCGAAGGTCTCGTCGACCTTCACCTGCGAGCGGACCTTGCCCTTGTCGTTCAGGGTGCTGATGTTCCACTGCTTCTTCTTCTCGTTCTCCATGTAGAGAACGACCGGGTTCGTGGAGTAGACCCGCTTGACCTTCCAGCCCTTGTTGACCGGCAGCGTCCACTTCGCCTTGCCCTTGGCCGGGTCGATCTCCTGGACCTGCTCCTTCTCCAGGTCGGAGCCGCAGGTCTCGACCGCGATGAGCTTGTCGCCGCCCGCGTACGCGTCGGGCTGGCAGGAGCCGTCCAGCTTCGCAAAAAGCTTCTTGCCGTCGGTGAGGCTGAAGGCGCTGGAGGTGCCCATGCGCGTCGCGGTGACGGTGTCGCCGCTGATCGACAGGTTCAGCTGCGTCATGATGTCGAACAGGCCCTCTTTGGGCACTGGCTTCGTCCAGTCCGAGTCACCGGTCGCGAGGTCGATCACCTTGATCGTGTTGCACTTGGCCTTGTCGCTGGTGCCGCTCATGTACGCGACCACGATCTTGCCGTCGCTGCTGGGCTGCCGGGAGGCGCCGCAGATCTTGTAGGGCAGGTCGACGGTCTTGCCCCACTTGTCCTTGCCCGTCTCCGGGTCGTACGAGAAGAGCTGCTTGTAGGCGGCCTTGACGACGACGCCGTCCTGGACCCACATGCCGGGGGCGTCGGCTCCGTTGGTGGGCGCCTTGGGCGCCTCCTTGTACCAGAGCACCTTCGACTCGCCTGCCTGGCGGCCCGCGTTGAGGTCTTCCTGCTCCTCGCCGCCGTCGCCGCTGCCGTCGCCCGGGTTGACCGAGGCGGAGGCGCTGGGCTTGGGGTCCTTCTTCTTCGCGGCGGGCTTGTCGTCGTCATCGCCGCCGCTGGTGACCGCCCAGACGGTGCCGCCGATGACGACGACCGCGGCGAGGGCCGCCGCGATGATCATGGCCGGTTTGCCCTTGAAGAAGTTCCGGCCACCGCCGCCACCGGGAGGCGGGGTGCCGGGGAAGCCCGGGCCGCCGGGGGTGGTCGGCTGCTGATAGCCGTACTGGGGCTGGGTGTTGTACGGGCCCTGCTGCGCTCCGTACGGGCCGGGCTGGCCCGGCTGCGTGGGCGGCGGCGTGCCGTACGGGCCCGCCTGGCCGGGCTGGGTGGGCGGCGGCGTGCCGTAGGGCCCCGGCTGACCTGGGGCGTTCTGCGGGTAGCCGTACCCGGGCTGCGGGGCGGGCGGGGTCTGCGGGTAGCCGTAGCCGGGCTGGCCCGCCGGCGGCGGCGGGGTCTGCGGCGGCTGGCCCGGCGCCCCGTCCTGCGGCTGCTGTGGATCCTGCGGAGCTCCGAAACCGCCCTGCGGCGGCTGGTTGGGCGGCTGAGTCATCAGCGCTTCCCCCTTCACTGATTTTCGGCACGCCAAGTGGTGCTCAGGTCGCCCTTTCTATCACCCTGAACCCTTGGCACAACTGGCCGGTCCTCGCCTTGTACCCAAGGGAGGACCGGCCCGTGACGCGTCTGTTATTGGAGCTTTACGCGTCCTCCGCAAGCTCCAGCCAGCGCATTTCCAACTCCTCGCGCTCCCCCACCAGTTCACGCAACTCGGCGTCCAATTTGGCCACCTTTTCGAAGTCTGTTGCGTTATCGGCGATTTGGGTGTGGAGCTTGGATTCCTTCTCCGAAATCTTGTCGAGCTGCCGCTCGATCTTCTGGAGCTCCTTCTTCGCGGCGCGGGCGTCGGCGGCGGAGACGGCCTTGGCGGCGTCGGCCGTCGCGGACTGCGCGGCGGCCGGGCCCTGCCCCTGGCCCTGCGCCTTGGGAGCGGCCGCCTCCGCCATCCGCTGCCGCCGCTCCAGGTACTCGTCGATGCCGCGCGGCAGCATCCGCATCGTGGCGTCGCCGAGCAGCGCGAAGACGCGGTCGGTGGTGCGCTCGACGAAGAACCGGTCGTGCGAGATCACGATCATCGAGCCCGGCCAGCCGTCGAGCAGGTCCTCCAGCTGGGTCAGGGTCTCGATGTCCAGGTCGTTGGTCGGCTCGTCGAGGAAGAGGACGTTGGGCTCGTCCATGAGGAGCCGCAGCAGCTGAAGACGGCGCCGCTCACCACCGGAGAGATCCCCGACCGGCGTCCACTGCTTCTCCTTGTTGAAGCCGAACGTCTCGCAGAGCTGGCCCGCGGTCATCTCCCGGCCCTTGCCGAGGTCGACCCGCTCGCGGATCTCCTGCACGGCCTCCAACACCCTGAGCGTCGGGGCGAGTTCGGCGACCTCCTGGGAGAGATAGGCGAGCTTCACGGTCTTGCCGACCGCGACCTTGCCGGCGGCGGGCTGGACGTCGCCCTCGGAGCGCGCCGCCTCGGCCATGGCCCGAAGGAGGGAGGTCTTGCCCGCGCCGTTCACCCCGACGAGGCCGATGCGGTCGCCGGGCCCGAGCTGCCACGTCAGATGCTTGAGCAGCAGCTTCGGCCCGGCCTGGACGGTCACGTCCTCCAGGTCGAAGACGGTCTTGCCGAGCCGCGTCGTCGCGAACTTCATCAGCTCGCTGGTGTCGCGGGGCGGCGGCACGTCCTTGATCAGCTCGTTGGCGGCCTCGACGCGGAAGCGCGGCTTGGACGTACGGGCGGGGGCGCCGCGCCGCAGCCAGGCCAGCTCCTTGCGGACCAGGTTCTGCCGCTTGACCTCCTCGGTCGCGGCGATGCGCTCCCGCTCGGCCCGCGCGAAGACATAGTCGGAGTACCCGCCCTCGTACTCATAGACGGCCCCCTTCTGCACGTCCCACATGCGCGTGCAGACCTGGTCGAGGAACCAGCGGTCGTGGGTGACGCAGACGAGCGCGGACCGCCGGGCCCGCAGATGCCCGGCCAGCCACGAAATGCCTTCCACATCAAGGTGGTTGGTGGGCTCGTCGAGGACGATCAGGTCCGGGTCGGCGATGAGCAGCTTGGCGAGCGCGATGCGGCGGCGCTCACCGCCGGAGAGCGGGCCGATGACGGTGTCGAGCCCCTGCGGGAAGCCCGGCATGTCGAGGCCGCCGAACAGTCCCGTGAGCACGTCGCGGATCCGGGCGCTGCCCGCCCACTCGTGGTCGGCGAGGTCCCCGATGACCTCGTGCCGGACGGTGGCGGCAGGGTCGAGCGAGTCGTGCTGGGTCAGCACGCCCAGACGCAGCCCGCCGCTGTGCGTGACGCGGCCGGTGTCGGCCTCCTCCAGCTTGGCGAGCATGCGGATGAGCGTCGTCTTCCCGTCGCCGTTGCGCCCGACGACACCGATCCGGTCCCCCTCGGAGACGCCGAGAGAGACGCCGTCGAGCAGGGCACGGGTGCCGTACACCTTGCTGACGTTCTCGACATTGACCAGGTTGACGGCCATTTCACTCCTGTACGAAGGGATGGATCAGCCTTCAAGAGTAGGCGGTGGGGGGTGGGGGGCGGTGCGCTTGGGGTTGGTCACTCTTTGTAGTGACGTGATCGGAATGGGGCCGCTACCGTTGAGGGCAGGCAGAAGGATCCCGTCCATGGGAGGAACCATGACCGCCGAGTCCGTAGAGCAGCAGCACGGGCGCTGGCCGGTGCCGCCGCCGAACGGCTACACCGTGGACGACCTGTTCGCGCTGCCCGATCTCCCGCCGCACACTGAGCTGATCGACGGGAGCTTGATCTTCGTGAGTCCGCAGCGCTACCGCCACCTTCTCGCGATCAAGCTGTTGGAACGGGGCCTCGAGCAGACTCTGCCGTCAGAGCTGAAGGTCGTACGCGAGATGACCGTGGTGATCGACAAGAGCAATGCTCCCGAGCCCGACATCAGCATCATCCGTGCTTCCGCAATCACCGATGACGACCTGAGCCGCTTCCCAGTACAGGACGTACTCCTGGCCATCGAGGTCGTGTCCCCGGAATCGGAGTCCCGCGACCGCACGACCAAGCCCCAGAAGTACGCCGCCGCCGGGATCCCTAACTTCTGGCGTGTCGAGCAGAGCGGGGCCACACGGCGGCCCGTCATCCACGTCTACGAACTCGACCCCATGACCAAAGCGTACGTCCACATGGGCCTGCACCGCGATCAGATCAAAATCAGCAAGCCCTACCCCATCGACATCGACCTCACCGCCATCGACGCCCTGTAACCCCCGCCCCCTCCACCAGCCCCCACCCCACCACAGCCATCCCCACCGCCACCGGCGCCGTCACATGCACGGCGACCAGCAAGGCCGTGCGCCCCTCAAGCAGCCCCCCGAAGCCGACCATCGACAGGCCGAGGATCCCGAAGAGGCAGAGGGTGACACCGAGCGCGGCCGCCGGGCCGGACATCCGAGCCCCCGCCGCGGCCAACTCCCGTACCGCACCCGGCCGTTCGAAGCGCCGGAACACCGCCACAAGACCCACCGTGAGCGCACCCGCCGCCACCATCCGCAGCGGCACCTGCGCCCACCACGCCCCGCTCGCGGGCTCCGGCAGCGGCACGTCGAGGGCGAGCAGCACCCCGTACACCCCGAGCATCGCTGTGAGGTGCCACAGGAACGCCGTCATGGAGACGCCGTTCGCGGCCACCACACCCCGCCACACCCGGGGGCGCGCCAGCCACCGCGACACCGGCCCCCGCGCCAGCCGCACCGCGCCGACCAGCCACAGGCCGTGGCAGAGCAGGGCGAAGGTGGGCGGGGCCATGTTGGAGACCTTCTCGCCGGGCATGCCGACCATGGAGAGGGGATACGGGCCGAAGGCCACCAGCACCACCGCGCCCGCGAGGCCCGCCCCGGCGAGCAGCAGCGGAAGCCTCAACTTCCCGTCCGCGCCCAGGAATCCGAGCTGATGAACCGCCAGCCAGACGAAGGCGAAGTTGAGGAACTCAACGTAGGGAACGCCGAAGGCGAAGCGCGCCAGGTCCACCGCGCCCGCCGCCGCGACGAGTCCCGCGAACGCGCCCCACCCGTACCGCTCGTGCAGCCTCAGCAGCGGCGGCGTGAACGCCACCATCGCCAGGTAGATGCCGATGAACCAGAGCGGCTGGGCGACCAGGCGCAGCGAGACGTCCAGCAACGCCCCGTGCCCGCCAAAGAGTTGAAGCCCGAGAGCGGCCGCGCCCCACACTCCTATGAACACCATCGTGGGGCGCAGCAGCCGCTGGAGGCGGGCGCGCAGGAACGCCGAGTAGACCGATCCGCCCCCGGACTTCCGAGCCAGCGAGCGGTACGAGAGCGTGTGCGCGAAGCCGCCGACGAAGAAGAACACCGGCATGATCTGCAGGGCCCAGGTGAGGAGTTGGAGCTCCGGGACGACCGCCAGGAGGTTGCCGACCGCCGCCTTCCCGTCGTCCCCCACGGTCACCGCCGCCATCAGCCAGTGCCCGGCGACGACCGTGCCGAGCGAGGCGACCCGCAGGAAGTCGATGTACCGGTCCCGCCCCGTGGGTGTCCTGTCGGCCAGTTCGCGAACGCTTGCACTCATGCCCGTACGGTCGCGCGCCGACCGTACGCGGCGTCAGCGTGCCCGTACTCAGATGGGCGTCTGAGTACCTGGAGATCCGGGCAACTAGAGAACCGTGGCCCCTGAGGCGGGCGCCGTCGCCACCCGCGCCGTCCGGCACGTGCCCGAGCGAAGGAGCGCGTCCGCGATCCGGCGCGCCGACGCCGCGTCCTGCGCGAGGAACGCCGTCGTCGGGCCGGAGCCGGAGACGAGCGCGGCCAGGGCGCCCGCGTCCGTCCCGGCGGCGAGCGTCTCGGTGAGGGACGGGAAGAGGGAGAGCGCGGCGGGCTGCAGGTCGTTGGCCATCGTGTCCGCGAGGGCCTTCGCGTCGCCCGTGCGCAGGGCGTCCAGGAGCGCGGGGGACGCCTCGGGGGCGGGCGCGTCCGGGGTGAGCCGGTCGAACTCGCGGTAGACCGCGGGCGTGGAGAGTCCGCCGTCGGCCGGGGCGAAGACCCAGTGGAAGTCGCCGCCCACCGCCAGCTCGCGCAGCTGCTCGCCGCGCCCCGTGCCGAGGGCGGCGCCGCCGACCAGGCTGAACGGTACGTCGCTGCCCAACTCGGCGCAAATGTCGAGGAGTTCGGCGCGCGAGGCACCCGTACCCCAGAGGGCGTCGCAGGCCAGGAGGGCGCCCGCGCCGTCCGCGCTGCCGCCCGCCATGCCGCCCGCGACGGGGATGTCCTTGGCGATGTGGATGTGGACGTCGGCGGTGCGGCCGTGGCGGGTGGCGAGGAGTTCGGCGGCGCGGGCCGCCAAGTTGGTGCGGTCCAGGGGGACTTGGTCCGCCCCCGGGCCCTCGCAGGTGACGGTGAGCTCCGCCGCCTCCGTCACCGTGACCTCGTCGTACAGGCCGACGGCGAGGAAGACGTTGGCGAGGTCGTGGAAGCCGTCGGGGCGGGCGGGGCCCACGGCCAGCTGGACGTTGACCTTCGCGGGGACGCGTACGGTCACACTCATGCGCCGGGCTCCTTGTGCTCCGCGATGCGCGCGAACTCCTCCACCGTCAGGGCCTCCCCGCGTGCCTGCGGCGAGACGCCCGCCGCGACCAGGGCGGCCTCGGCGGCGGCCGCGCTGCCCGCCCACCCGGACAGGGCGGCGCGCAGTGTCTTGCGGCGCTGGGCGAAGGCGGCGTCGACGACCGCGAAGACCTCGTGCTTGGAGGCGGTGGTCCTGACCGGCTCGGTGCGGCGCACGAGCGAGACGAGGCCGGAGTCGACGTTCGGTGCGGGCCAGAAGACGTTGCGCCCGATCGATCCGGCGCGCTTCACCTCCGCGTACCAGTTGGCCTTCACCGAGGGCACCCCGTACACCTTCGAGCCCGGCGCGGCCGCGAGCCGGTCGGCGACCTCCGCCTGGACCATGACGAGGGTGCGCTCGATGGTCGGGAACTGGTCGAGCATGTGCAACAGGACCGGGACCGCGACGTTGTACGGGAGGTTGGCGACCAGGGCGGTCGGGGCGGGGCCCGGGAGCTCGCGCACCAGCATCGCGTCCGAGTGGACCAGCGCGAAGCGGTCCTTCTTGGCGGGGATGCGGGCCTCGACGGTCGCGGGGAGTGCGGCGGCGAGCACGTCGTCGATCTCCACGGCGGTGACGCGGTCCGCGGCCTCCAGGAGGGCGAGGGTCAGCGAGCCGAGGCCGGGGCCGACCTCGACGACGACGTCGTCGGGGCGGACCTCCGCGGTGCGGACGATGCGGCGGACCGTGTTGGCGTCGATGACGAAGTTCTGGCCGCGCTGCTTGGTCGGGCGAACGCCCAGGGCAGCGGCCAGTTCGCGGATGTCGGCGGGGCCGAGGAGGGGGTCGGGCTCTGTCGTGCTCACCTGGTAAGGGTACGGGGGCGCCGGTACCGCTGTGGGCAGCAGCGGCCCCCTACCCGTGCAGCCGCCGCCCGCAGTGCGGCCAAGGGCTCGCCCCCCGCGACACATACAGCTTCTTCGCGCGGAAGGTCTGCTCCGTGGCCGGGGCGTCCTGGGGGCGGCCGGAGCCGCCCAGGCTCTGCCACGTGCGGGTGTCGAACTGGTAGAGCCCCCCGTACGTGCCGGAGGCATCCGTCGCGCTCGGGCGCCCGCCCGACTCGCAGTGGGCGAGCCCGCTCCAGTTGAGCCCGTCCGCCCCGGCGACCGACGTCGGCATGGGCTTCGTGCCGATCCGCACGACCTGGGTCTGCGGCTCCCGCACCACCTCGGCCCGCATCCGCTTCGGCTTCTGCTTGACGCCGTTGACGGTGCGCAGCGCGTACGTGACCCGGCGCGTGCCCTGGTGGCCCTGGCGCTCCACCACCTGTGTGCCGGTGAACAGGGAGGAGTCGTGGGTCTTCTGCACGTCGTAGGGGATCGCCTCCTCGCGGACCTCCTTGGTGCCGGTGACCCGCATGACGGTGACCGTCTGGCCGTCGCGCGGGAAGCTGGCGGGCGCCACCGACGTGGTGTCCTGGCCGTGCAGGGTGACCCCGGACTCCTCGACGGCCTCGCGCACCGTCGCCGCGTTCGTGCGGATGGTCCGCTCACGGCCGTCCGCCATGATCGTCACGGTGCGTTCGGTGCGGACGTCGAGGTCGAGCCCCCCGCGCTCGATGCGTTTGGAGCGCGAGGCCGAGAGATGCGCGCCCTCCGCGCGCACCCCGAGCTGCCGGAGCGCGCCGTCCACCGTGTGCGCCGTCGTCCACACCTTGCGCCGCTGGCCGTCCAGGGTGAGCTCGACGGGCCGACCGTAGCGGACGGCGATCTCGTCGCCGCTGGTCAGGCCGGTGGTGGCGGTGGGCGCCACGATGTCGTGCGCGCCGACGTCGACGCCCTCGTCGGCGAGGAGCTCGCCCACGTCGTCCGCGAAGGTGTGCAGGGTGCGCGGCTTGCCGTCGACGCTGAGCTGGACGGCCTTGTCGGTGGCGACGAACGCGGAGGTGCCGCCCGCGAGGAAGGCCACCACGAGGGCCTGGGGCAGCAGCCGGCGCAGGGCCTCGGGCCGCTCGGGGGCCGCCTTGGAGGTCCTGGCCTTCTTGCGGCGGGCGGCCTTGCGCGCCTCGGCCCGGCCCCCTGAGGGCGGGCCGACCACGGGTTCGGGGCCGACCACGGGTGCGGGGCCCGCCACGGGATCGGGCCCCGCCGCGTGCCACGCGGCCGACGCGGGCGACTGCCGCGGGAAGTCCTGCACGTCCGCGAACTCCCGTGTCTCGTACGCGGGTTGATAGGTATCGCCGTACGGCGGCTGCTCGTACGACGCCGGAGACGCCGCAGGCGCCGGGGACATCACAGGCGTCGGATACGCCTCATACGGCGGCTCGTACGTCTCGTACCGCGAACTGCTCACGACGACGCTCCCAGGGAATCCGCTGAAGACGGGCGGAGCGAACCTAGCGGAGCGAGCGTCACTCTCCAAAGCAGCACGACTACTCTGTGTCGCGGCGTTGCCCTGGGCTGCGCGATGTGTGGCGTTATCCGTCAGTAATCAAAGGCTCGGGCGGTATTCGCCGAAATCGCCGCGGCCATGGCGTCCTCTCCGATGCCCCGCACCGCGGCCATCGCCCGGAGCGTGACCGGAATGAGATAGGGGGCGTTAGGCCGTCCGCGGTACGGGACGGGGGTCAGGAAGGGCGCGTCGGTCTCCACGAGGACCAGCTCGAGGGGGGCCACGGCTAGGGCGTCGCGCAGGGGCTGCGCGTTCTTGAAGGTCATGTTGCCCGCGAAGGACATGAAGTAGCCGTGTTCCGCGCAGACTTGGGCCATCGCCGCGTCGCCCGAGTAGCAGTGGAAGACGGTGCGCTCGGGGGCGCCCTCCTCCTTCAGGACCCGCAGCACATCCTCGTGCGCCTCGCGATCGTGGATGACGAGGGCCTTGCCGTGCCGCTTGGCGATCTCGATGTGGGCGCGGAAGGACCGCTCCTGGGCGGCCTTGCCCTCCGGGCCCGTGCGGAAGTAGTCGAGCCCGGTCTCGCCGACGCCCTTGACGTGCGGGAGTGCCGCGAGCCGGTCGATCTCGGCGAGCGCCGCGTCCAGGCCCGCGTCCCCGAGGGGTTCACGGGCGCCCTGCCGGGACCATCCGTCGGGGTCGCCGAGGACGATCCGCGGCGCCTCGTTGGGGTGCAGGGCGACCGCCGCGTGCACGCCGTCGTGGGCGGCCGCCGTCTTGGCCGCCCAGCGCGAGCCGTTCACGTCACAGCCGACCTGGACGACCGTGGTCACCCCGACCGCGGCCGCCTTCGCGAGCCCCTCCTCGACCGTGCCCGACTGCATGTCGAGGTGGGTGTGGGAGTCGGCCACCGCGACCCCGAGGGGTTCGGGGAGCGGTGGCGCGGCGTTCTTGTCGGTGTTCTTCCCGGCGTCGGAGGCTTTCGAAGGCATGCTCCGATCTTACGGAGCGGCGCCTCGGCCCCCGCTTGCGGTGCCGGGCGCCTCAGGCGCCCTTGCGGAACGGGTGGAGGAGGTCCGACAGGTGCCAGTGATGCTCGCTGTGCGCCGCGGGCTCGCCCCCGGCCTCTGCGGCCTCTGCGGCCTCCGCGTCGGCGGGCCGCTCCTTGGCCGGCTTCGGCACGGAGTGCTTCTGCATCATCCGCAGCACCGACGACACCTGCCCCGCCCGCATGATCCGCACCACGTGGCCCCCGCAGTTCAGACAGGTGGGCCGGGTGAGAGGCGACGGCACATGCTCACCGTCGGCCTTGTACATCACGAATTCGTGGCCCTTGCCGTCGATGTGGTGCTCTATTTCGTACGACTGCTCCCAGCCGTGTCCGCAGCGCATGCAGGCGAAGGCATACGACTCATGAACAACATTGGTGGCCGTCGTGTAGTGGCCGGTGTCTGCGATCTCACTCATGCCAGCTCCTCTTGTCCGCTGGACAAGCGCTACCGGGGTGGGGTTCTTTCCCCGGACCGGAGGCGAGGGACGGGTGCGTCCCTTCAACCAGTGGACGCTTTTCCCGGAGCGAGCGCATCAGGGCTGTCGACAGTTGGAGCCGATTTGGCCTTTCCTTAGGCAAGGCCCCTGGTGCGCGGCTCGCACTTTGCCTTTCACGATAGTCCTTTGCCCTCCGATGGGCCGCCCCGAGCCGCATTCTTTGCCGCCACGACCGCATCGAAGACCTCGCGCTTGGGTAGCCCCGCAGCGGCCGCGACGGCCGCGATCGCCTCCTTGCGCCGCTCCCCCGCCTCCTCGCGCACCCGCACCCTGCGCACCAGCTCGTCCGCGTCGAGCTCCTCGGCGCCCTTCTCGGGGGCGCCCTCGACGACGACGGTGATCTCACCCCGTACGCCGTCGGCCGCCCACTCGGCGAGTTCCTTCAACGAACCGCGCTTGACCTCCTCGTACGTCTTGGTCAGCTCGCGGCAGACGGCGGCCCTGCGGCCCTCGCCGAACGCCTCGGCCATCGCGGCGAGGGTGTCGTCGATGCGGTGCGGGGCCTCGAAGTAGACGAGGGTGCGGCGGTCCTCGGCGACCTCGCGCAGCCGGCCGAGGCGCTCGCCCGCCTTGCGCGGCAGGAAGCCCTCGAAGCAGAAGCGGTCCACGGGAAGCCCGGAGAGCGCGAGCGCGGTGAGGACGGCCGAAGGGCCCGGCACCGCCGTGACCTTGATGTCCCGCTCCACGGCGGCGGCGACCAGGCGGTAGCCGGGGTCGGAGACCGAGGGCATCCCGGCGTCGGTGACGAGCAGTACCCGCGCCCCGCCCGCGAGGGCCTCCACGAGCTCGGGCGTGCGCGCCGACTCGTTGCCCTCGAAGTAGGACACGACCCGGCCGCCGACCTGCACCCCGAGCGCCTGGGTGAGGCGGCGCAGCCGGCGGGTGTCCTCGGCGGCGACGACGTCGGCGGACTCCAGTTCGGCGGCGAGGCGGGGCGGGGCGTCCGCGACGTCGCCGATGGGAGTGCCCGCCAGGACGAGGGTTCCGGGGGACTCGGGGGATGCAGCGCTTCCTGTCACAGTCACATCCTCCCAGGGGCCGGGCACGGGACTCGCACAGCGTCGTTCCCTACGATGGCGCGGTGACCAGTACCGCGCCTTCCCCGGACACCCGCCAGGGCCAGCCACCCGAGGAGCAGCAGCCGTCGTGGCAGCGGCGGCTCCGTCGCTTCGGTTATGTGGCGGCGCCGCGCACCGGGGTCCGCGAGCGGCTCGTGCCCGCGTTCGCGGCGCCGAGCCCGCGCCTGTGGGCCGCGCTGGGGCTGCCGCGCGAGGCCGTGGCCTGGCTGACGCGGCACTCGCCGTGGCTGGCGCCGCTGCTGATCACGCTCGTCGCGGGCGCCATCCGGTTCTGGAACCTGGGCAGCCCGCACGCGGTGATATTCGACGAGACGTACTACGCGAAGGACGCGTGGGCGATCGTCCACCACGGCTACGAGGCCAACTGGACGGACAGCGCCAACAAGCTGATCCTGCAGAACGACGGGCACGTCACGATCCCGTCCGACGCCTCGTACGTGGTGCATCCGCCGGTGGGCAAGTACGTCATCGGCCTCGGCGAACTCATCTTCGGGTTCAACCCGTTCGGCTGGCGCTTCATGACGGCGCTGCTCGGCACCGCGTCCGTCTTCATGCTGTGCCGGATCGGGCGGCGGCTGTTCCGCTCGACGTTCCTGGGCTGCCTCGCGGGGCTGCTGCTCGCGGTGGACGGGCTGCACTTCGTGATGAGCCGCACCGCGCTGCTCGACCAGGTCCTGATGTTCTTCGTGCTGGCCGCGTTCGGCTGCTTCCTGGTCGACCGGGACAAGGCGCGGGCGAAGCTGGCGGCGGCGCTGCCCGTCGACGAGGACGGGGTGACACGCCCGGACGCGGACGTCGCCGAGACGCTGCGCCTGGGGTGGCGGCCCTGGCGCTGGGCGGCCGGACTGATGCTGGGCCTGGCCTTCGGGACCAAGTGGAACGGCCTGTACGTCATGGTCTTCTTCTGCCTGATGACGGTCCTGTGGGACGTGGGCGCCCGCCGCGTCGCGGGCGCGTACCGCCCCTACCGCGCGGTCCTCAGGCGCGATGTCCTGCCCGCGTTCGTGTCGACGGTGCCGGTCGCGGTCGCGACGTATCTCGTCTCCTGGCTCGGCTGGATCCTCTCCCCCAGCGACGGCACCGGCGGCTACTACCGCAACTGGGCCGCCACCGACGGCAAGGGCGGCAGCTTCACCTGGCTGCCCGACTGGCTGCGCAGCCTCTGGCACTACGAGCACCAGGTCTACGAGTTCCACGTGGGCCTCTCGTCGCCGCACACCTACCAGTCGAACCCGTGGAGCTGGATCGTCGACGGCCGCCCCGTCTCGTACTTCTACGAGTCCCCGGCCCCGGGGACGGGCACCGGAATCGGCCACTGTCCCGCGGGCACCACCGAGAAGTGCGCCCGCGAGGTCCTCGCGCTCGGCACCCCGCTGCTGTGGTGGGCGGCGGCCTTCGCGCTCCTGTACGTGCTGTGGCGCTGGGCCTTCCGGCGGGACTGGCGGGCGGGCGCGATCGTGTGCGGGGTCGCGGCCGGGTGGCTGCCCTGGTTCATGTACCAGGAACGGACGATCTTCTACTTCTACGCGGTCGTCTTCGTGCCGTTCCTGTGTCTCGCGGTGGCGATGATGATCGGTGCGATTCTCGGCCCGCCGCAGCAAGGGCGCGGCGGAGCCGCTCCGGTGGAGCCGATGCTTGTCATCGGAGAACGGCGCCGGGTCGTGGGGGCGGCCGGTGCGGGCGTTCTCGTCCTGCTGATTCTCTGGAATTTCATTTACTTCTGGCCGATCTACACCGGGCGTGCGATTCCGGTCGATGAGTGGCGTTCCCGGATGTGGCTGGACACGTGGGTATGACCTCCCCTTAAGGTTCGGACGAACTACCCTCCCGGAGGAATTCGGGAGGGCTCCTGGGGAGGGGAGCGCTTCGTGCGCACGGGAATCAAGGCCGCCGTGATCGGCGGGGTGTTCGCCGTCATGGTGGGGGGCGCCGGATATGGCGCGTACAACATCGTCAACGGCATCAGCGGGGGCGGGAGTTCGTCCGGTGCGGACGCGAAGCCCGCGAAGACGGGTCCGCCCGACGCCGGTGAGGTCAAGGAGGCGTCGGCGAAGTTCCTCGCCGCCTGGGCCGAGGGCGACGCGGACACGGCAGGCCGGTACACGAACAACGCGGAGGCCGCCGTGGCCGCCCTCACCGGCTACCGCGAGGACGCCCACATCACGAAGGTGAAGCTGAGACCCGGGACGGCGGCCGGCGGGCGGGTCCCGTTCTCGGTGTCGGCCACCGTCACATACAAGGGAAAGAGCAAGCCCTTCACGTACGACTCGGAGCTGACCGTCGTGCGCGGCATCAGCAGCGGCCGGGCCCTGGTCGACTGGCAGCCGTCCGTCGTGCACCCGGAGCTGAAGCAGAAGGGCGACACCCTGGTCACGGGCGGGGCCGAGGTCCCGCCGATCGAGGCCGTCGACCGCGCGGGCACCGTCCTGCGCAAGAAGGACTACCCCTCCCTCGGCCCGATCCTGGACCTGCTGCGGGAGAAGTACGGCGAGAAGGCGGGCGGGAAGCCCGGCGTCGAGCTGTACGTCAAGCACGAGAGCGACGCGGACGGGGCCGCGGGCACGCAGACGCTGCTGACCCTCGCCAAGGGCAAGGCGGGCAAGCTCCCGACGACCCTGAGCGCGTCCGTGCAGCGGGCCGCCGAGACGCAGGTGGCGAAGTACCCCGAGTCGTCGGTGGTCGCGGTGAAGCCCAGCACCGGTGAGGTGCTCGCCGTCGCCAACCACCGTGAGGACGGCTTCAACGCGGCGTTCTCGGGGACCATGGCGCCCGGCTCGACGATGAAGATCGTGACGGCGGCGATGCTCATCGACAAGGGCATCGTCGACGGGGCGAACAGCCCGGCGCCGTGCCGGGACAGGGAAGTCTGGCAGAGCCAGCCGTTCCACAACCTCAAGGGCATGACGCCGAACGAGAACGCCACGCTCGGCGAGAGCTTCGCGCGCTCCTGCAACACCGCCTTCGTGAAGCTCGTCGGCAAGAACGAGGCGGGGGTCACGGACAGCTCCCTGACCGACGAGGCGCAGCACAAGTTCGGTCTGAACCGGGGCGATTGGAAGGTCGGCATCGAGTCGACCGACGGCTCCGTCCCGGCCTCCCCCGGCCCCGACCGCGCCGCCAACGCCATCGGCCAGGGACAGATCAAGTTCAACCCGCTCAACCTCGCCTCCGTCACGGCGACGGTGAAGTCCGGCAGCTTCCGCCAGCCGGTGCTCGTCCCGCAGAGCCTGGACGACCGCGAACTGGCCACCGCCGACGGACTGTCCGCCGCCACCGCGGCCCAGCTCCGCCAGATGATGCACCGCACGGCCGTCAGCGGAACGGGTGCCGGGGTGATGGGAAACCTCGGCAGCGACATCGGCGCGAAGACCGGTTCGGCTGAGGTCGACGGTCAAGCGAAACCCAACAGCTGGTTCACGGGTTACCGGGGTGATGTCGCGGCGGCGGCGATGGCCCAGGAGGGCGGTCACGGCGGCGACACGGCGGGCCCGATCGTGGCGGCGGTGCTGCGGGCGGGGTGACATGTCGCGTTCTATCGGCCCCTAGGGTGGGGCCCCGGCCATGACCTGCGGAGGAGCAGTGGGCAAGAGAAGACGTGCCACCACGGCACGCACCAACACCAACATCGCCGTGATCGGCGGTGTCGCGGCTGTCGTCGTGCTCGGCGCGGGCGCCGGTGCCTTCGCCCTGTTCGGCGGGGGCGAGGACGGCGGCGGCTCGGGCTCGTCCGCGTCCTCGGACGACAAGCCCCACGTCAAGACGGGGCCGCTGTCCACCACCGAAGTCCGCACGGCCAGCCGGGAGTTCCTCACCGCGTGGGCGGCCGGGAAGCTGAGCCGGGCGGCCGCGCACACGGACGACGCGAAGACGGCCGAGGCCGCCCTGACCTCCTTCCCCAAGGACGCGCACCTGGGCGCCCTGAAGGTGACCCCGGGCAAGCTCTCCGACGGTGGCACGGGCGGCAGGACCGCGAAGGCGCCCTTCACCGTCGCCACCACGGTCGCGTACAAGGGCCGGAGCAAGCCCCTCTCGTACGGCTCCGAGCTGACCGTCGTGCGCAACGCCGAGGACGGCAAGCCGCTGGTGAAGTGGGCCTCCTCGGTCCTGCACCCGGAGCTGCGGGACGGCGACCGGCTGGTCACCGGGGCCTCCGGGACCCCGCCGATCAAGGCCGTGGACCGGGACGGCGCGGAGCTGACGGCGGCGAAGTACCCCTCGCTCGGCACGGTCCTGGACGGGCTGCGGGAGAAGTTCGGCAAGAAGGCGGGCGGCACCCCCGGCATCGAGACCCGCGTCATCCGCAAGGACAGCAAGGCCGCGAAGTCCGGCAAGGGCGACGCGAAGGCGCTGCCCGACAAGACGCTCCTCACCCTCGCCAAGGGCACCCCGGGCACGCTCCACACCACGCTCAGCGCCAAGGCCCAGTCGGCGGCCGAGCGTTCGGTGGCCAAGCGGCAGCGGGCCTCGGTCGTGGTCCTCAAGCCCAGCACGGGCGAGATCCTCGCGGCCGCCAACTCCCGCCCCAGCGGCTTCAACACGGCGTTCCAGGGCTCCATCGCCCCGGGCTCCACGATGAAGATCGTCACTTCCTCTCTCCTCATCGAGAAGAAGCTGGCGGGCATCGACAAGAAGCACCCGTGCCCCAAGTACGTGACGTACGGCGGCTGGAAGTTCCAGAACGACGACAAGTTCGAGATCAAGGACGGCACGTTCCGGGCCAGCTTCGCCCGCTCCTGCAACACAGCCTTCATCAGCCAGGCCGAGAAGCTCAAGAACGACGACCTGACGCGGCAGGCCCAGGACGTCTTCGGGCTCGGCCGGGGCAACTGGTCGATCGGCGTCCCGTCCTTCGACGGCGCGGTGCCGGTCCAGTCCGACGCGCAGATGGCGGCCTCGCTGATCGGCCAGGGCGCGGTGCGGATGAACCCGCTGAACATGGCGTCGGTCGTCGCCACCGCCGAGACGGGCACCTTCCGCCAGCCGTATCTGGTCTCCCCCGACCTGGACGACCGCAAGCTGGCGACGGCCTCCCGCAAGCTCTCGCCCGCGACGGTGAAGCAGCTCCGTGACCTGATGCACTACACGGCGGTCGCGGGCACCGCGGTCAAGCCGATGTCCGGGCTCGGCTCCGACATGGGCGCGAAGACCGGCTCCGCGGAGGTCGACGGCCAGAAGAAGCCGAACGGCTGGTTCACCGCGTGGCGCGGTGACCTCGCCTCGGCGGCCGTGGTGCAGGAGGGCGGCCACGGCGGCGACTCGGCCGGACCGATCGTGCGGGAGATGCTTCTCGCGGGCGGCTGAGCACCGGACGACGTGAGGGGGCCGCGCACACCGCGGCCCCCTTCGTGTTGCCTCTCACGTGTCCCGCCTCGACCGGCGTGCTCAACCCGCGCGCAGCATCAGCCCGCGTGCAGCATCAGCCCGATGCCCGCCACCATCACGCCCGCCGCGACCAGGCGGGGCGCGCCGAACTTCTCCTTGAAGAACAGCGCCCCGATCGCCGCCCCCACGATGATCGAGGACTCCCGCAGCGCCGAGATGGGCGCGAGGTCGGCGCGGGTCTGGGCCCACAGGACCAGCCCGTACGCGGCGACGGACAGGGCCGCGCCGAACAGCCCGAGGCCCGCCAACGGCCGCAGCCGGGGCCAGAGTTCACTGCGCCAGCGGTTGGCCGCGTACACGGGGATGGCGATGCCCTCCAGGATCATCAGCCACGCGATGTACCCCATCGAGGAGCCGGACGCCCGCACCCCGAGCCCGTCCACGACGGTGTACCCGGCGATGGCGACGCCCGTCGCGAGCGCCGCCCCGATCGCCGCCCAGTCCGGACGCCGGCCCGAGCCCCGGATCCCCCACAGCGCGAGCCCCGTCAGGCCCGCCGAGCAGACCACGACCCCGGCGGCCTGCCAGCCGTCCGGGACCTCGCCCACGAACACGGCCGCGAGCAGCGTCACCACGAGCGGGGCGCTGCCGCGCGCGATCGGATACGCCTGCCCGAAGTCACCGAGCTTGAACGACCGCATGAGCAGGACCATGTAGGCCACGTGCAGGACGGCCGAGAGCAGCAGATACGGCCAGGCCCCGGCCGCCGGGAACGGCACGAACGGCGAGAGGAGCAGCCCGATGAGGGCGCCCCCGCCGGATATCAGGGTGAAGACGACGAGCTTGTCGGTGATGTGGTGCGCGATCGCGTTCCAGCTGGCGTGGGTGACGGCGGCGAGCAGGACGGCCGCCGCGACCAGCGGGGTCACTGACCGGTTCCGGCGGCCTCGCGCACGTCCACGAGTGTGCCGCCCGCGTGGGCGATGAGCGACTTCGGGTCCAGCGGGAACACCGCGTACGGGGTTCCGGCGGCCGCCCACACCACGTCGTGGCCGAGCAGCGAGCGGTCCGCGAGCACCCGGGTCCTGGTGGCGTGCCCGAAGGGCGGCACCCCGCCGATGGCGTAGCCCGTGGTCTCCCGTACGACGTCGGCCTTGGCCCGGGTGACCTTCGCCGCGCCCAGCTCCCGGCGGACGAGCTCCAGGTCGACGCGGGAGGCGCCGTCCATCAGGACGAGCACCGGCACCCCTTCCCCAAGCTCTCGGCTTCGCTCGAGCAGGGGAGACCCCATTGCCACGAAGATCAACGACTTGCAGATCTGGCTGAGTTCACAGCCGATCGCGGCGGCGGCCTCGGCGGCGGTACGGGTCTGCTCGGGGAACCGGACGGCCTGCCCGACGAGCTCGTCCAGGCCGAGCTCGCGGAGGGCGGCGGCGAAGCGGGGGTGGGCGGCGGTGTCGCCTTCGGCGGGAGCAGCGGGAGCAGCGGGGGTTTCGGTATCGCTCATGCCCCGCACGCTAGCTGTCGGTGTACGGACCACGCGACCAGGTATCGCCCCGCGCGACAGCTCTCGCCTGCGGCGCCTCTTTCCCCGGTCCCGCCCCTTCCCGATACGGCGACTCCGTCGCCCTGGGGCACCGCTCATGGGGCTTCGCCCCTCGCCCCCGATCGGCGCTTCGCGCCTCGTCCTCAAACGCCGGACGGGCTGTATCCAGCC
>NZ_JBHYJB010000075.1:0-23699 GCF_042740175.1 Streptomyces sp. NPDC059009
GCTAAGCCTCACAGCGCCGATGGTACTGCAGGGGGGACCCTGTGGGAGAGTAGGACGCCGCCGAACTAATTTTGGATAAAGGGAAACCCCCGCACTGTATGGTGCGGGGGTTTTCTGCGTTCTACGACGGCTTCACCAATTTTGTGTCGTACGCCAGGATCACCGCCTGCACCCGGTCCCGTGCCCCCGTCTTCGCCAGGATGCGGCCCACATGCGTCTTCACCGTCGATTCCGCGAGATGGAGACGCGCGGAGATCTCCGCGTTCGTCCAGCCCTGGCCGATGACCGTCAGGATCTCGCGTTCGCGGTCCGTCAGGGATGCGATGCGGGGGTCGTGGACCGGGTTTCCGGGGGAGCCCGGGGCGTCGGGGAGCTGGTCCACGTAGGCGTCGAGGAGGCGGCGGGTCAGGCTGGGGGCCACCACCGCGTCGCCGGTGGCGACCGCGCGGATGCCGGAGAGGAGCTCCTCCGGCTGGGCGTCCTTGACGAGGAAGCCGGAAGCGCCGGCGCGCAGACCCGCGTACGCGTACTCGTCGAGGTCGAACGTCGTGAGGATCAGGACGCGGGTGCGGTCGCCCGCCGCGACGATGCGGCGCGTGGCCTCGATGCCGTCGAGGCCGGGCATGCGGATGTCCATGAGGGCGACGTCCGGGCGGAGTTCGGAGGTGAGGCGGACCGCCTCCGCTCCGTTGCCCGCCTCCCCGACGATCGTCATGTCGTCCTGGCTCTCCAGGAGCATGCGGAAGCCGAAGCGCTGCATGGGCTGGTCGTCGACGATGAGCACCGTGGTCACTGTGTTCCGCTGTCCTTTGAGAGAGGAGACGGGAGATGGAGGCGGACTCGCCAGCCGCCCGTCGTGCCGGGGGCCGGGCCCGCCTCAAGTGTGCCGTCGTACAGGGCGGTTCGCTCGCGCATGCCCGTAAGGCCGCGGCCCGGGGCCGATGGCGATGTCCCGCCGGTGCCGGTGCCCGTGTCCGTGACCGTGACCGTGATGCCGTCCGGGGTGGCGGAGATGTCGACCGTCGCTGTCGCCCCGGGGCCGCCGTGCTTGAGGGTGTTGGTGAGGGCCTCCTGCACCACGCGGTAGACCGTGAGCTGGCTGCCCGGGGGGAGGGCGTCGGGGTGGCCCTTGACCGTGCTGCGGACGGGGAGGCCCGCGGCCCGTACGCCGTCGAGGAGTTGGGCCAGGTCCGTGAGAGCCGGCTGCGGGGTGAGCTCGGCGGAGGCCGCGGCGGTCGTGGGGGTGTCGTCGCGGAGGACGTCGAGGAGGCGGCGGAGTTCGCCGAGGGCCTGGCGGCTGGTGGAGCCGATCGCTTCGAGGGCCTGGGCGGCGCGCTCGGGGGACTTCTTGGCCGCGTACGAGCCGCCGTCCGCGAGGCCCGTGATGACGGAGAGGTTGTGGCCGATGATGTCGTGCATCTCGCGGGCGATGCGGGCGCGTTCGGCGGCCGCGGACAGCTGGGCCTGCTGGTCGCGTTCGACCTCCAGCTGGCGGGCCCGCTCGACCAGGGCCTGTGTGTAGTCCTGGCGGGAGCGGACGGCGATGCCCGCGAGAGCGACCAGGGCGAAGGACCAGATCTGCGGGACGATCAGCTGGTCCCAACTGCCCTTCGGATAGCGGACGATGCTGGCCGCCATCGGCAGTGTCGTCATCGCTGCCGCCCAGCCCAGAGTCTTCAGGGGCAGCCGCAGCGCGATGTTGAAGACGACGACGAACTGGATCAGGGCCGACTGCAGCCAGGCGCCCGTCCAGTTGCTGACCACGTTCGCCGCCGTCATCACCGCGAGGGCCGCGAGCGGGTGGCGGCGGCGCCACAGCACCGGCACGGAGAGGCCCACGCTCATCAGGAAGACCAGCCACTCGGCCACCTGGTCATTGGCCGCGGTGGTGCGCCAGCCGCCGGCCGCGTCGGTGAGCGACGCGATCACGAAGAACGCCGTCACCAGCACGTCCCAGGGCAGCGGGTGGCGCCTGTCGTAGGCGCGCACCCGCTGGGTGAGGCGCTGCAGATACTGGGTGAGGGGGTGCGGCTCGGTGGCCGCCCCCTGCTCCCTTGTCTCGGTCACCGTCTCATCCTCGTACACAGAGGACTCGGCCTCGTAGAGCAAGAGCTTTCCCTCAGACGTCGCGGCGCTTCAGGAGCAGCGCCGCCGCCGTGAGGATCGCCGCCGCCCAGGCGGTGAGGGTGAGCAGGGCCGTGCCGGGGGCGACGGTGTTCTCCACCCGGGTCACGGAGCCGAGGGCGCTGGACGCCTGGGCGGGGAAGTACCGCAGGGCCTTCTCCACGGCGTCGAAGGGCAGCATGCCAAGGACACCCGGCAGGACCAGGACCGCGCCCACGAACGCGCCGATCGCGCCCGGCACCGAGCGCAGCATCGCGCCGAGGGACAGGGCGATGACGCTAAGCAGGGTGATGCCCGCGGCGCTGCTCGCGAGGGCGCCCAGGACGCCGGAGTCGCCGAGGGAGAGCGCCTTGTCGGTGTCGCCGAGCCAGATCTGGGCGACGAGGAACGTGATGACGTTCGTGACGAAGGCGAGGGTGAAGGCGATGGCGGTGAACATCGCGGCCTTCGACCACAGGACGGGCAGGCGGCGCGGGACCGCGGTCATGGTGGCGCGCACCAGGCCCGTCGAGTACTCGCCCGCCGTGACGAGGATGCCGAGGAAGGCGATGCAGACCTGTGAGAGCTGGGTGCCGAAGAGGGTGAAGACGACGGTGTCGACGTCGCTGTCGTCGCCGTCGTAGGTGACGCCCATGATGATGCCGACGCCGAGGACGAAGGCGCTCGCCAGGGCCAGCGTGATCCAGGTGGAGCGCAGGGACCACAGCTTGTGCCACTCGGAGCGCAGGACGCGGGCGGGCGTCACCTTGTAGGCGGGCGCGGTGGTGACAGCTTCCGCGGTGGTGGCGGTGGCGGTGGCGGCTTTCATGCGGGGACTCCCGTAGGGGTGGTGGCGCCCTGGGCGGTGGTGGTGGCCTGGTACTCGACGGCGTCGTGGGTGAGGTCCATGAACGCCTGCTCCAACGAGACGGCGTGCGGGGTGAGTTCGAAGAGGGGGAGGGAGTGGGCGGCGGCGGTGCGGCCGATGTGCTCGGCGTCCGTGCCGCGCACCTCGAGGACGCCGGGGCTGTCGCTGGTGATCTCGACGCCGGGGCCCGCGAGCAGCTCGCCGAGGTGACCCGCCTCGGGGGTGACGACCTTGACGGAGCCGGTGCCGGACTGCCGTACGAACTCGTCGACCGTCGTGTCCGCGAGCAGCCGGCCGCGGCCGATGATGACGAGGTGGTCGGCGGTGAGGGCCATCTCGCTCATCAGGTGGGAGGAGACGAGGACCGTACGGCCCTGTGCGGCAAGGGACTTGAGGAGGTTGCGGATCCACAGGACGCCCTCGGGGTCGAGGCCGTTGACCGGCTCGTCGAGGATGATCGTGGCCGGGTCGGCGAGGAGGGCGGCGGCGATGCCGAGGCGCTGGCCCATGCCGAGCGAGAAGCCCTTGACGCGCTTGGCGGCGACCTCGCGGATGCCCGCCAGGTCGAGGACGGCCTCGACGCGGGAGCGCGGGATGCCGTGGGTGTGGGCGAGGGCCATGAGGTGGTGGAAGGCCGAGCGGCCGGGGTGGACGGAGCGGGCCTCCAGGAGGGCGCCGACCTCCTGGAGGGGCGCGGGGTGGGTGGCGTAGGCGCGGCCGCCGATGGTGGCCCGGCCGCGGGTGGGAGCGTCGAGGCCGAGGAGCATGCGCATGGTCGTCGACTTGCCGGCGCCGTTGGGGCCGAGGAAGCCGGTGACGGTGCCGGGGCGGACCTCGAAGGAGAGGTCGTCCACGACGGTCTTGGCGCCGTAGCGTTTGGTGAGTCCGTGTGCCCGAATCATGGTGTCGAGCGTGCCCGGTGCGCGGGCCGGGTCCGTCGGACCGGGGGTGGGATGTGGGCGCCGGGCGTAGTACCGGGGTATGACGGAGGGGGCGGCCGTTGTCAGGGTGCCTGGGGGACTACGGGGAGTTCGGCGTCCGGCCAGCGGGTGCGGCCCTGCTCCTGGGAGCGGAGCAGTGCCAGGGTCACCAGGCCCCGGTCCGCTCCGCCGGTGAGCAGCTCCGGCAGCTGGGGCAGGGGGGCCACCGCCGCGACGTCGTCCAGGACGAGCGTCATTGGTGGGTCGAGCCGACCGGAGGATGACCGTTCGGCCATGCGCCGGCCGTGCTCGACCACGCTTGAGGTGAGCGCTGTCAGCAAGGGCATCGCGCCGGGCCCCAGACGGGACTTGGGGTCCTCGATGGCCTCACCCACCACAAAAAGCGTGCCCCCTTCATTGATGAAGGAATCCAGGGCAAGCGCATCAGTTCGGTTTGGTGTGCACGCTTCACGGATGTTCACCGTGAAGAGCGCGGAGAAGGCGCGGGCGATCAACTCCTGGGCCATGTCCCGGCGTTCGGGATAGGCGGTGAGGGCCGCCTCCAGTTCGCCCGCGGCTCCGGAGGACGCCTTGGGGTGCGTACGGAGGATGCGTACGGCTTCTTGGACCTGGGTGCCCTGGGCCCAGCGGTGCACGTGTTTCATCGGCTTGCCGTCGACGGCGGCGGCGTGCAGGAAGCTGCGCAGGAGCGTTTCCGCCGTGTCGGCGAGCGCGGAGTCCAGCTTGGCGGTGGGCCGCGTCGGGGCGAGCAGGGCGGTGGCCCGCCGGGTTGCCGTGTCCTTGTCCTCGCAGCCCGTGGTGGGGCTCCAGTGGAGGCGGGCCGGGGTGTCGCAGAGGTGGGCGGGGTCGTAGAGCAGGACGGGGCCGAGCTTGGCCCGGGCGTCCTTGCTCTCCTCCCACAGGGTGGGGTCGGAGGTGACCACGAGGGCGGCGCCCTCGGAGTCCTGGATGGCCTGCACCGCGTGCGGGCGGCGGGTGTTCGGGTCACCCAGGACCAAGGGCGTACGGGGGGTGGGGACCGGTTTGGCCAAGGGCGCCGTTGTGGGTGGGGTGCCCTGCTCCGCCCCTCCGGGGCGAGCTGTCTTCTCCGCGCCTCCGGCGCGACGCTCCTGGGCGGGTGGGACGGGTGAGTACGCCTGCTCCTCCGGAGCGCGTTGCCGCTCCGCACCTCCGGCGCGGGACTCCTGAGTGGGTGGCCCCAGCGGACCGTAAGCGTTGGCCTGCTCCTCCCGTCTCGCCCTCCGCACCGCCCTCCACCTCGTCACCGTCCCCATCACGAACACTGTCAGCACCAGCAGCACCATCACCTGGCCGATGAACAGGCCCCAGAACAGGCCGTACCCGGACAGCTCCGCCTTCGGGGTCTCCGGCCAGGCGCTCGGGATGTCGTGAGGGGCGCCGATCAGGGAGCGCATCGCCAGCGGCGTGTGCGGGAACGTGACGTTCGTCGGCCAGGAGCCCTTGGCGAAGAGGCCCGCGAGGCCCGTCGCCGACCAGGTGAGCAGGGCCATGCCGAGGACGAAGCCGAGGAAGCCCACCAACAGGCCGTCGGGGATGCCCCGTTGGTGGGAGACGCGGCGGCCGTCGCGCCGCTCCTCGTAGCCGTCACGCATCGGGCGTCCCACCTGTCACGCCACCGTCGACTCGGACGACGAAGGACCGTTCAGCGTGCCGTTCATCTGCCGCTCCATATAGGCCGCTCGCTCCTCCGCCTCCAGTTCGGCCGCGCGCAGCGGGTCGTCGTCGGCGAGACCGGTGAGGTCGGAGGACGACTCCGTCATGGCGCGGTCGGTGAAGACCAGGGGGCGTTCCGTCTCGGTGATCAGGTGTTTCACTACCTGGACGTTGCCGTTCACGTCCCAGACGGCGATGCCGGGCGTGAGCGTCGGGATGATCTCGACCGCCCAGCGGGGCAGGCCGAGCACCCGGCCCGTCGCTCTCGCCTCGTCCGCCTTCTGGGCGTAGATCGTCCGGGTCGACGCCATCTTGAGGATTGCTGCCGCTTCCTTCGCCGCCGCTCCGTCCACCACATCGCTCAAGTGGTGCACGACCGCCACGAACGAAAGCCCCAGCCGCCGCCCGAACTTCAGCAGGCGCTGGAACAGCTGCGCCACGAAAGGGGAGTTGATGATGTGCCATGCCTCCTCGACCAGGAAGATGCGCTTCTTCCGGTCGGGGCGGATCCAGGTGTGCTCCAGCCAGACGCCGACGATCGCCATCAGGATCGGCATGGCGATCGAGTTCCGGTCGATGTGGGAGAGGTCGAAGACGATCAGGGGGGCGTCGAGGTCGATGCCGACGGTGGTCGGGCCGTCGAACATGCCGCGCAGGTCGCCGTCCACCAACCGGTCGAGCACCAGGGCGACATCCAGGCCCCAGGCCCGTACGTCTTCTATGGCGACGTTCATCGCCTCGGCCGACTCCGGTTCGGGGTGGCGGAGTTGCTCGACGATGTCGGTGAGGACGGGCTGGCGCTCCACGATCGTCTCGTTGACGTAGGCGTGCGCGACCTTGAGGGCGAAGCCGGAGCGCTCGTCCAGGCCGTGGCCCATCGCGACCTCGATGATCGTGCGGAGCAGCGCCAGCTGCCCGGTGGTCGTAATCGCGGGGTCGAGGGGGTTCAGGCGGATGCCGTGGTCGAGGGCGGCCGTCGGGTCGAGGCGGATGGGAGTTATGCCCAGCTCCTGGGCGATGAGGTTCCACTCGCCCACGCCGTCCTCGCCCTGTGCGTCGAGGACCACGACCTGGCGGTCCTTGAACCTCAACTGGCGCAGTACGTACGTCTTTTCCAGGGCCGACTTGCCGTTGCCGGACTCGCCGAGCACCAGCCAGTGGGGCGCCGGGAGCTGCTGCCCGTACAGCTGGAAGGGGTCGTAGATGTAGCCCTTGCCGGAGTAGACCTCGCGGCCGATGATCACGCCGGAGTCGCCGAGGCCCGGCGCGGCCGTCGGCAGGTAGACGGCCTGGGCCTGGCCGGTGGACGTGCGGACGGGAAGTCGGGTGGTCTCGACCTTCCCGAACAGGAAGGAGGTGAAGGCATCGGTCAGGACGGACAGCGGATCCCGCATCTGAGCTCAGCCTCTACCTTCGGATGCCGGTGGCGAACGGGAGCGTGTTCACGAAGGCCCGGTGGTGCTCGCGGTCGCACCACTCCAGCTTCAGATACGACTTCCCGGCGGAGGCGCGGATGGTGCGCTTGTCGCGGGCGAGTGCCTCCGGGGAGCGGGAGGAGACGGTGATGTAGCCGACGAGGTTCACCCCGGCCGCGCCGCTCGCGAGGTCCTCGCCGCGCTGGTCGAGGCGGGTGTGCGAGGCGACGTCGCGGGGGTCGACGGTGCGGTTCATCTTCGCGGCGCGGGATGCCTCCGCCTCGTCGTTGGTCTTCTCCGTGAGCATCCGCTCGATGGCGACCTCGGTGGGTTCCAGGTCCATGGTGACGGCGACGGTGCGGATGACGTCCGGGGTGTGGACGAGCAGCGGGGCGAGGAAGTTGACCCCGACCGGCGTCATCGGCCACTCCTTCACCCAGGCCGTGGCGTGGCACCAGGGGTCGCGCGTGGAGGACTCGCGGGTCTTGGCCTGGAGGTAGGTGGGCTCCATCGCGTCGAGCTCGGCGGGCCAGGCATTACGTTTCGTCATCGCCTGGATGTGGTCGATGGGGTGGTCCGGGTCGTACATGGAGTGCACGAGGGAGGCGAGGCGGCCCTGCCCGAGGGGCTGCCGGACGCGGATGTCGGCTTCCTGCAACCGGGAGCAGATATCGGTGAGTTCACGCGCCATGACGATCGCGAGCCCGGCGTCCCGGTCCAGCTTCCGGCCGCCGTGCGGGCGGGCCGCGCGCGCCATCGCCTGGCCCTCGGCGGCCAGGTCGCGGGAGTAGTGCATGCAGGCCACGAGGTACGCGCGGTGCTGCTCGCTGCTCGTCGACACCATGGACTGGAGCTGGTCGTAGGACTCCTGGAGCCAGGGCAGGGCGCGGTCGTCGCCGCGCACGGTGACGTCCTTGGCGTGCGCGTCGGGGTCGGCGGGCAGGGTGCGCGCGAGCATCTGGAGGCGCGTCACGAAGCCGTCTCCATTGGCGACGTGCTTCAGGAGGGTCCCGAAGCGGTCGACGAGGGCTTCCTGGTCCTCGGAGTCCCGCAGCCCGACGCCCGGTCCCTCGATCTCGATGGCGGCGGTGACGGTGCGCCGGTCGGCGTGGAGGAGGACCGCGATCTCGTCCGGTCCGAAGGGCGCCGCGAGCCAGCTGATGCGGCCGATGCCGGGCGGCGGCCCGACCTCGATCTCACGGCCGTCGAAGCGCACGCCCGCCTCGGGGGCGGCGGACCGGTAGGCGGTGCCTCGGCGGAGGCTGCGCTTGTAACTGCGGTTGATCTCGAACCACTTGTAGAACGTCCGGTGCTTGTACGGGACGTACACCGCCGCGATCGCCAGCATGGGGAAGCCCATGAGCAGCACGATGCGCAGGGACAGGACGGGGACGAGGAGTCCGCACATCATGCCGAGGAAGGCCCCGCCGATGATGAGTGCGATCTCGCCGGTCTCGCGGTTGCGGCCGACGATCGCGTTCGGCCGGGCTCGGCCGATGAGATATGTGCGGCGGGGCGTGACCGGTGGGGACACGTGGGACTGGGTCGTCAACGCCCTTCACCTCCCGTGCGGTTGGTTCTGCTGTTGCCGGTGGGACGGGTGTTGCGGTTGCCCGCGTGCGGGGTGTTGGTGGCGCTGCGGGGCTGGGGTGCGGCGGAGGGGACAGATCCGCCGCCGTTCGAGGAGCCTCCGGAGGGGCGGCTGCTGTGTGCGGCGACGCCGCCGGTGGCGGGGTTGGCGGGCTTGGAGAGATTGAACCCGCCCCCGCCCCCGCTCCCTCCGTCGCCGCCGCGTCCGCTGTGGGCCTTGATGCCCTGGGACACGAGGGAGGCCGGGGAGCTGATGACGGCGGCGGCGCGGTTCTCGGCGCCGCGCGAGAGCCGGTTGTTGCGCACGCTGGCCATCTCGTCGCCGAAGCCCGGCACGAACCGGTAGATCATGGCGCTGGCGAAGATGGCCAGGATGATGATGGCGAGGCCGGAGACGACGGCGGACAGCGAGTCGGCCTTGCCGTCCGGGCCGTCGGAGAGGGCGCCCGCGAGGCCGAGGACGATGACGATGACGGGCTTCACGAGGATGACCGCGATCATGATCCCGGCCCATCGGCGCACGTGCCCCCAGAGGTTCTTGTCGACCATCCCCGAGTACACGACGGTGCCGAGCAGCGCGCCCACGTAGAGGAGGGCGGCGCGGATGAAGAGTTCGAGCCCGAGGATGCCGGCGGCGAGGATCGAGACGAGGGAGACGACGATCAGCATGATCGGCCCGCCCCCGATGTCGTTCCCCTTGTTGAGCGCCTCGGAGAACGTCCCGAAGAACTGGTCCGTCTGGTCGCCGGTGGACTTCGTGAGCACTTCGGTGACGCCGTCGGTCGCCGAGACGAGGGTGTACAGGACGAGGGGCGTGAACGCGGAGGCGAGCACGGTCAGCCAGAGGAACCCGATGGCCTCGGAGAGCGCGGTGGTGAGCGGGACGCCGCGGACGGCGCGCTTGGCGACGGCGAGCAGCCACAGGAGGAGGGTCAGGATGGTGGAGGCCGCGAAGACGACGGCGTACTGCTGCAGGAACTTGGGGTTGGTGAAGTCGACGTTCGCCGTGTCCTTCACGGCGGAGGACAGCTTGTCGACGGTCCAGGAGGCGGCGTTGGCGCAGCCCTTGGCGAGGGAGGAGAGGGGGTCGATGGTGGAGTTGTCGAGGGGGCTCTCGGTGGGGTACTTGCCGCTGCCGCCGCCTTTGCCTTTTTCGCCGTTTTCGCAGTATTGCTTGGCGGGGCCGACGATGAGATCACACTTGTCGTCCTTGGGCTCTGGTGCCGCGTAGGCGCGCGAGGCCAGCAGGATCACTGCGGTCTGGACGGTGGCTGCGGTGGCAGCGAGCTTCAGGGCAGGGCGGCTACCGGGCATACGTGAACCCTCCGTACTCCTCGATGGCCTTGGCGATCTCGTCGGCGGTGGAGATCTTGTTGTCGCCGTTCACCGGGGCCGGGCCGTCCTTCGACGAGAAGCTCTGGACCTTCCAGTCACCGTCCGTCCAGCGCAGCTTGAGCGTCATGGTGAACCAGTCGTTGGAGACCGGGTTGGTCGTCTTCTGCCCCGCCGTGCCGTAGGCGCCGGTGCACCAGATCTCCACGGTGGCCGCGGAGTCCTCGTACGCCGTGGTCTTCGTACCCACGGGCACGGTGCGGGAGACATAGGTCTCCCCCGTGGCGGCGTTCCCGTTCTCATCCAGGCCGATCTTGCTCAGGAAGTCCTTGGAGTACGTCTTGTCGAACTTCGCGCTGAGCTCATCCACCTTGTCGGGCACGAAGAGCCGCTTGACGATGCCGCTCCTGCGGTCGGGCTTGAGGATGTCGGCGGAGACCAGCGTCACCGCGTAGTTGGCGCCCGCGCTCTGCGCCCCCTGCTCATCATGCGCAAACCCCGACGGAATCCCCGAGCTCTTCCCCTCCACCGGCTTCGCCCCGCTCGCAGCGGTCGGTGCCGAGCCCGGCTTCTTACCCTCTCCGGCCCCGCTGTCGGATGACCCTCCGTCATCCCCCTGGTTGGCGAAGGCGATTGCCGCGATGAGGAGGACCACCACGCCCACCACCGTGACCAGGCTGCGGGACGACGAGCGGCGCGGGGGTCTGCGTGGGGTGCCGTAGACGTCGGAGTCGCCCTCGGGGAGGCGGGTGCGGGTCTCGCCCGAGCCGCCGTAACCGCCGCCCTGCTCCTCGCCGAGACTCATGCCGCGTACGCCCCCTCAATCTCTCGTCGAACCGCCGTGTACGCCACGTTCGACGGTAGCCATGCTGATTCCCGCGTGGGCGGGGTGTGGTGACTCGGCATCAGGGACATCCGGGACATCAGGGAGTTGCAACCTCGGAGGGGGGACGGGGAGAGGGCTAGACGGCCATCCCGTACACGATCGTGAAGAGCGTGCCGAGCGAGCCGATGATGAAGACTCCTGTCAGGCCCGCGATGATCAGGCCCTTGCCCTGCTCCGCGCTGAACGTGTCGCGCAGCGCCGTCGCGCCGATGCGCTGCTTCGCGGCGCCCCAGATCGCGATTCCGAGGCAGAGGAGGATGGCCACGGCCATCACCACCTCGATCATCACGCGCGCCTCGTTGCCCAGGCTCCCGAAGGGGCCCCAGTCCGGCGCGATTCCACCGATGATGGTGGTGATGTCGCCCTTCTCGGCTGCCAAAAGCATGTGTAACTCACCGCCCCTAGTGGGTAGTTCCGTGCCCTCTGCGTCACTCTGCGCACCTTGTCTACCGCAGAGCAGAGGTCAGCTCATTCTCGCTGACAATTGCCCTTGTGCAGCGCGACTTGACGTCATTCGTTGGCTGACTTCGGGCGCGAGACGCAGGACGGTATACGAAGGTACGTATGGTCACTCTGTGTATCACGCGTGATGACGCCGGGCAATGAGCGTCCGGCGTGGTGACCGTGCAGGTCACAGCGGTGAGGCAGGGACGTCGGTCACGACGTAGGTGCAGTCGGTGTAGCGGTAGCCGGGTTCGAGCTCGGCGCCGTCGGCGTGGTCGGCGATCGCGCCGAAGGGGCCCGCGCCGCGTTTGTGGAGGAAGTGGTAGTCGCCCGGGGGCAGGTGGAGGGTGGTGGCGGGGTAGGTGTGGCCGGATCCCGCCCCGCATGCCTTGCGGCTGCCCTCGGCGCTGGTGGCGTAGGTGCGGCAGCCGGTGCAGGCGGGGAGCTGGAGGCGGCCGGTGACGGGGCCGGTGTAGAGGATCTCGACGGGGCTCGGGCCGTCGTTCTTGATGGTGAAGTCGATGCGGGGGCCGCCCGGGGGGCGTGCCGGCGGGAGTCGGCGGCCCGCCTGGGGGCGCCTGGTGGCGATCTCGGCGGCGATGGCGATGTCCTGGGCGCGGGCGGCCCGCCGGTCGTGGGGGTGGGCGGCCGTGAAGGAGCGGAGCGTCTGGGTGGCCCGCTCGAATCTGCCGTCCTTGAACTCGTCGATCCCGCAGGCGTAGTGGCCCTCGCGGGCCGCGTCGGCGGCGGTGCGGGCGAGCCGGTGCGCGGTGCGGGTGGGCAGGCCGCGGGCGGTGGTGCGCAGGGCGCGGAGCTCGTCGGTGGCGCGGCAGGGCTCGGCGCCGTCGAGGGCGGCGGTGCGGCGGGCGATGGCGGTACGGAGGGTGGGCTCGACCCGTGCGGCCTGGGCGGAGTGCGGGAAGGTGCGCATGAGTTGGCCGAGGTAGTTGTCGCTGGTGCCGTTCTCGTTGGTGCCGGTGCCCAGGGCGTCGGTCCCGCAGGCGTAGAGGGAGGTGGCGAGGCGGTTGTCGGGCCAGCGGGCGAGGGTGCTCAGGTGGTGCCGGTCCATGGTGCGGGGGAGGCGGAGGGTGCGCAGGTGCTTCAGGGGTTCGATGGCGTCGCAGTACCGCTTCTCGGCGTACGGGGCGGCGACGGCCCTGTAGTACGCGGCGAGGCGGTCGGGGACGCGGTGGGCGGCGCGGGAGCCGGGGTGCCGGCCGGCGAGGTCGAGGTAAAGGGCCAGCGCCTGGCCGTACTTGCTCGCCTCCGGGCCGTCGAAGGGCCGGCCCTCGGCGGAGGCGAGGAGCCGGTCGGCCCGGTCGAGCCGCTCGAGGAGCATCCGCTCGACGGCCTCGTCCTGTGCGGCGCGGTAGGTGAGGGCGGCGCCGGTGGGGACGGCCAGCAGGGCGAGGGAGAGGGCGAGGGTGATCAGCCGGGGCGGTCGAGTGTTCCTGGCGGCGGCGTCCGTGCCCGCCGCGTGGCCCGCCCTGCGTGCGGCGTCGGCTGCCGCGAGGAGGAGGAAGGCGAGGTAGCCGATGAGGACGCCGCCGGGGACGCCGTTCACGTCGACGGGCAGCGCGAGCAGAAGGAGCGCGCCGGTCGCGGCCCAGCAGAGGGCGGCGAGGGGCGGGCACCGCAGGAGGACGTAGCCGAGGCCGAGGCCGGAGAGGTTGAGGAGGGCGAGGGTGAGGGCCTGGGTGGGGGAGTGGGTGGGGGCGGGGGCGGGGGCCAGGTGGTGAGGGGTGGCCGGATGGTCCGCTGGTTTGAGGGGCTCGGCGGACTCGGCGGGCTCGATGGGCTCGATGGGCTCGGCCGGTGGCGTGGGCGGAGAGGGTGGGACGGGAGGAACGGGTGGAACGGGCGGAATGGGTGGAGCAGGTGGGGAGGGGGGAGGGGGGTCGGAGGGGCCGGCTGGTTCCGTGGCTGGTTCGGTGTGCCCTGGCGACGGTTCGTCGGCGGGCCCTGGCGGTGGTCCGTCCGCTGCCATCATCGGCGCCCCCGGCCGTACGACGGTGGGGCGCCGACGTGTGCGTCGCAGAGCGCCCAACTCCCCAACCATCCGGGATGGTTGGGCGGGGCGTCAATCACCAGAAGGCGGGCCCTTCGGACACTTCAGTCCGGGATGTTCGCGGGGGACACACGCGTGGGAGGAGTCCCAGCCGTGGACCGCGGGCGTACCCCCGTACGACCCCCGTGCCTCGCGGTCCACGTGTTTTGGGGCTTAATGCGCTCGCGCGCGCATTAAGGTGCTCACACGCTACCGAGACGGGTGTGCGAGGCGCAAACGCATACCCGCGGTAGCGACGGTCGCGGCGTGAAGATCCGGTGCACATTGATCGCGGATAGATTGGGCGCCGATGACTGAGCGACCGGAGCAGGAGCCGGGACGGCCGGGGCAGCGCCAGGAACGGCCGGAGCAGCCCGGCGAGCCCGGGCGCCCTCCGCACGGCGCCGCCCGGCCCGGCGGCCGCACCGCCCGCACCCGCGCGGCCGTCCTCGCGGCGGCGCTCGCCGAACTCGACGAGGGCGGGTTCGGCGCCCTGACCTTCGACCGGCTCGCCGCCCGCTCCGGCGTCCACGTGTCCACGCTGCGGCGGCGCTGGCGCACCGTCGAGATGGTCACGGTCGACCTGCTGCTCCAGTACGCGAGCGGGACCATCCCGACGCCGGACACCGGCAGCCTCCGCGGCGACCTGTGCCAACTCGCCCGGAACATCGCTGACTTCCATGCCGTGCCGCGCAACCGGAGCCTCATCGAGGGGATCGTGGTGGCGGCCGCGCAGGACCCGGGGGCGGCCGAGGTCGTACGGAGTCTGTTCGTCGCGCGCATCAAGCAGGTCAGCGCGATCGTGGTGCGGGCGGTCGAGCGGGGCGAGGTGCCCGCCGACACGGACCCCGACGAGGTCATCGAGGCGATGGGCGCCCCCTTCTACTACCGGATCCTGATCCTGCGCGGCCCCATCGACGACCGGCTGGTCCGGCTGAGCGCGGAGGCGGCGTACCGGGCGGCGGTGGCGGGGGTGTTCGGCGCCGGAGAGTGAGGGCAGTGAGGTGGTTGCCGGTGGCCGCGAGCTACTCGGCTTTCTCCGCGTTTGCCATGCCCTCCGCGTCCGCCATGCCCTCCACGTCCCTCATGCCCTCCGCGTCCTCCACGAAGTGGTCGAACTCCCCCCTTCGGGGGCGGCGCCTTGCTTGAGGGTGCGGAGCAGGGCGCCGAAGGTGGTGGGGGCGGTGTGGAGTACTTGCACAGTTGGGAGTCGGCGTCCAGCAGCGCCATGCCGTGCGCCTGGTCGAGTTGGACGGTGTCCAGTTGAGGCACTGGACCCTGGACGTAGTAGATGGGCTGACCGGCCCCCGGGTAGCCACCGGCCTCGAACGGGATGACCAGGATCGAGATGGTGGGGTGCTCGCCCATCTTGAGCAGGTGCTTGAGCTGTCGGCGGGCCACGTCCCGGCCGCCGAACCGCATGTGCAGGGCGGCCTCGTGGATGATCGCCTGGTAGTGCGGCGCGTCGCCGTGGAAGAGGACGGCCTGGCGCGTGAGGCGGAAGGCCGCGCGGCGATCGAGTTCCGTGGGTGACAACTCGGGAACGACTTGGCGGAAGACCTCGTGCGCGTGCTCCGGTATCTGGAGCAGGCCCGGGATGCCTGACGTGTGTGCGGTACGCAAGCCGTGGCCGTATGTCTCCACTTCCGCCAGATCCAGATCCCCGCCCTGGGCCTACACCCTCCTACTCCCCCACGATCCCCGCGCACCCGGCATCGCCCGCGCCACCCTCCGCGTCGTCCTCGACACCTACGGGCTCGCCGAACTCGCGCCCACCGCCGAGCTGTTGGCCTCCGGGATGCTGACCGACGCCCGTGCGCACACGGACGGCCCGTACGCCCGCAGTACGGTGAGGACACCACCGAGGAACTCACGGGACGGAGGGCGCACAGGATGTCCGAGCCACGCGTGAGCCCCCTGCATCTCTTCCCGGTGTACGCGGACCCGGCGCGCCGGTCGGGGTGAGTCGCCGCTCCGGTGGCGTCGGCGGCCTGAACTGACGGGAAGAACCCTTGCGGCGGGCCCCGTCACCCACGAGGCTTGATCCTTTCCGGGGGCGGGGAGGCGGTCGAGCCGTGGAGAACGTCGAGAACGAGGGTGCCGCGCGCCGCGCCGCCGAGCTCCAACAGGCCCGAACCCCGGGTGAGTTCGTGGCGCTGCTGCGGCGCGTCAAGGAGGCTTCAGGACTCACGTACCGCGAACTGGAGCTGCGCGCCGCCGAGCGCGGGGATCTCCTCGCGCGGTCCACGCTGGCGGGTGCGCTCTCCCGGGACGCGCTCCCGAAGCCGGAGCTGCTCGTGGCGCTCGTGCGGGTGTGTGAGGGCGAGGAGCGGGTGGGGGTGTGGCTGGCGGCGAGGGAGCGGATCGCGGCGTCTCCAGTGTCGGCCGCGACGTCGGCTCCGACGTCGGCCCTGGCCTCGGCCCCAGGCCCGGAGTCTGAGTCTGAGTCTGAGGTGGAGGTGGAGGTGGACCAAGGTACGGCTGCCGCTCGTACCCCCGTCCTCGAACCTCCCTCCGGTCCTCGCCGCCACCGCCCGAAGACCCTCGCCCTCATCGGTGGTGCCGTCGTCGCTGTGGCCCTGACAGCCGTGGCCACCGCCGTGGCCCTGAACGGCTCCGGCGACGGGTCGTCCGGCGGACCGGGCGGTGACTCCGAGCGGTCCGCCGCCGAACACCCGGCGGCGCGCGAGCAGTCCGTGCCGACGGGCGAGGTGCGCGTGCGGCCCGCCCGCGCGCCCGGGCTCTGTCTCACCGACGGGACGGCTAGGGGGAAAGGCGCGAAGGGGGCGTACGGCATGCCGGTCGCCGTCTTCCGTCCCTGTGCGGGCGCGGTGCCGCCCACGACGTCGCTCGTGCCGGTCGGGGGCGGGGAGGGGGACGGGGGCCGCTGGGTGCAGTGGGTCCACCCCGACAAGGACAAGGGCAAGGGCTGTCTGAAGGCGTACGAGCCCGACGCGAAGTACGCGGCGCGGGGGCTGCTCGAACCCACGAACCACTGCGAGGGCGCCACCCCCTTCGACGTGGACCCGCGAGGGGAGGGGCGGTTCGCGCTGCGGTTCGGGGACGGCTGGTGTGTAGGGGTGCGGGCCGCGGGCGAGAGCGCGGGCGCGGTGCCCGTCGCGAGGGCCGAGGCCGTGGTGCAGCGGTGCGGCGCGGGCAAGGACCAGCTCTTCGCGATCAGCAAGCCCACGTCGTCCGTACGCGGCTGAGCGCTCATCCCGCTGCGCGGATCCCCGCCCGCCTCGCCGTGCTCACCCGGCGAGGGTCCCCCCGTACCCCTCGCCGGGTACGGGAACGACGCTGCCAGCACCGTGGCCGCCGGGCAATCCGTGCGGCTGTCCGGGACAGTCCCGGACAGCCGTCGACCGGACAGCCGTCGACCGGACAACTGCCGACCTGACGGCTGCCGACCCGGAGGCCGTCCTCAGCCCCACTGCTTGATGCACGCCGTCGGGACCCAGCCCTCGTGGCCGCCGTAGCTGAGCAGGACCCAGCTGTTGTCCTTCTTGCCGCAGAGCTTGTACGAGCCCCCGGTCTGGCCGGTGCCCGTGGAGTCGCAGCCACGGCCCGACTTGCCCTTGGGGAGCAGCCCGACGGCGGTGGCGGTGGGCTTCGTCGTCGTGCGGATCTTGACGCTCTCCTTCGCGGTGAGCTTGGCGTAGGAGCAGCCGGAGGCGGCAGAAGCTGCCGAGGCTGTGGTGGCCCCCGTGGCCCCCGTGGCCCCCGTGGCCCCCGTAGCCCCTGTGGCCGCCGTGGCCGCTCCGCCCGTCAGGGTGGCGAGCAGCGCCGCACCGGCGATGCCGGCTCCTGCCAACGTACGCATGTTCATGGGTGGTTCCTGTCGTGGTCCGGTGCCCGGTTCCCGGGCTGGGTCCCATTCAAGGCAGCGTCGCCAACGGATCCCCAACACGCGGCGGCCTACCGGACGTCCCGCACGAAGCAGACCCGGTCAAGGCCCGGACCGTCGTAATCCCCGTGCACCGGCAGCCCGTCGACCTCCCTGTCGCCCGGTTCGAGGGTGAAGCCAAGGGCCCGGTGGAAGGCGATGGAACCCGTATTGGTGGGGGACGTGACCGAGCGGACGCGGGTGCGGCCGGCGTCGGCGGCCTGCCGGAAGAACGTCTCGTACAACGCACGGGCCACGCCCTGGCCGCGCAGCGCCGGGTCCACGCCCACGAAGTGGATGTACGCCTCGTCCGGGGCGTCCGCCGCGGAAGGGTGGAAGCCGACCAGGAACGCCCGGACCAACCGCCCCGAGGAGTCCGGGGCACCTGGAGAGTCCGGGTCCTCCACCACCAGGCTCGTGCGCGAGAAGAACTGCAGGAACAACTTGGGCAGGAGGAGGGAGAGTTCGCGCATCTGGGCCGGGGTGCGGTCCGTCCACCACGTCTGGACCGCCGCGACGATCGCGGGGTGGTCCTCCGGGCGGGCGGGGCGCGGGGTGCACGGGGTGTGGGGGGTGGAGGGGGTGGAGGGGGAAGTCGATGTCATGGGAGCAGTCATCGCCGACCCCGCGCGCACGTAAACCAGCGCGTTCAGCAGACGTTTATGGCGCTCCGCCATGCTGGATGCCAGAAGGAAGGAAAGGGGCGGAGCGACGTGACACGGGCCACGGGGGACGGTGTCACACGAGACGGCGCCACGGGGGACCCGCGCGATTCGGGGGAATCGGGGGAAACGGGGGAACGCGGGGCAACAGGTGCCGGGCTCGACGCTCCGCTCCGGTTCCGGATTCTGGGGCCGCCGCGCGCGACCCGTGACGGTACGGGGGTGCCGCTCGGGTCGCCGCAGCAACAGGCGCTGCTGGGCGTCCTGTTGCTGCACGGCGGCCGGGCCGTCGGGGCCGCACGGCTCATCGACGCACTCTGGGGAGAAGCGCCACCCGCGCGGGCTCGGGGGACCCTGCGCACCTATGCCTCGCGGCTGCGCGGCGCCCTCGAACCGGGGCGGACCGCGCGGTCCGCGGGGACCGTGCTCGTGTCCGTGGGGGACGGATACGCGCTCAAGGCGGCGCCCGGCGCCGTCGACGCGCTCGACTTCGAGCGGTGTGTGCGGGAAGGGGAGGCGCTCGGGCTCGCGGGGGACGAGGCGGGCGCCCACGCGCTGCTCGGGGAGGGGCTCGGGCTGTGGGGCGGCGGGGGCGCCCTCGCCGGGGTGCCGGGGCCCTACGCGGAGCGGCAGCGGGAGCGGCTCGGCGAACTGCGGCTGCACGCCCAGGAGTTGCTGCACCGGTACGGGATGGCCCTGGGGCGGCACGCCGAGTCCGTGCGCGAGCTGACCGTGCTCAGCGCCGCCCATCCGCTGCGCGAGCGGCTCCGGGCCCTGCTGATGCTCGGCCTGTACCGGTGCGGGCGCCAGGGCGAGGCCCTCGCCGTGTACGCCGACACCCGCCGCACCCTCGTGGCCGAGCTCGGCGTCGACCCCTCGCCCGAACTCGCCGATCTGCACGCCCGCATCCTCGCGGGCGACCCCTCGCTGGCCGTGGCGCACGCTCCGCCCGCCCCGGACGCCGGTCCCGCCCCCCTCACCCCCTTCGCCACCCTCGCTCCCGGGCTCGTGTCCCGGACCCCCGGCGTCCGCATCCGGCCCCATCAACTCCCCTCCGACATCGCCGACTTCACAGGACGGGACGGCAGCGGCGACCACCTGCGCGAGCAGCTGCTGCGCGCAAGCGCAAGCGACGGCGACGGCGATGGCGACGGCGATGGTGATGGCGGCGGTGACAGTGACGGTGGCAGTGACGGCGGTGGTGGGCACGAAGGTGACACCGGAGCCGACGGCCTCGTCTGTGTCGTCCTCACCGGAGCCGGCGGCATCGGAAAATCCGCGCTCGCCGTGCACACCGCGCACTCGCTGCGCGACCACTTCCCCGACGGCCAGCTCTTCGTCGACCTGCGGGGGTTCTCGTACGCGGCCTCCGACGGCGGGATCCCGGGCGAGCCCGCCGACCCGGGCGCCGTGCTCGGGGCCTTCCTGGAGGCGCTCGGGGTCACCAAGGACTTCGTGCCGGAGGGTGTGGAGCAACGGGCCGCGCTCTACCGGACGTTGCTCGCCGGGCGGCGGGTCCTCGTCGTGCTCGACAACGCGCGCGACGCCGAACAGGTCCTTCCGCTGCTCCCGGGCGGTGCGGGGTGCGCCGCCCTCGTCACCACCCGGAACCGGGCCCTCGTGCTGTTCGGGGCCGTCCCCGTCGACCTGGACGTGCTGACGGAGGACGAGGCGCTCGGGCTGCTCGCGGCCACCGCCGGGCGGGGGCGGGTCGAGCGGGAGGGGGAGGCCGCGCGGGCGCTCGTCGCGGCGTGCGGACGGCTGCCGCTGGCCGTACGGGTGGTGGGGGCGCGGCTCGCGGGGCGGCCCGCGTGGACCCTCGCCGCGATGCGGGACCGGCTCACGGGCGGGCGGCCGCTCCTCGCCGAGCTGCGCGCCGGGGACCTGGACGTGACGGCCGCCTTCCGGGTGGGGTACGAGGCGCTCACCGAGGAACAGGCGCGCGCCTTCCGGCTGCTCGCGCTGCCCGCGCTCACCGAGTTCGACTCGGACGTGGCCGCGGCGCTGCTCGGCACGGAGGTCGTGCGGGCGGAGGGCGTCGCCGAGGCGCTGGTGGACCTGGGGCTGCTCGAGACGCCGGGGGCGGGGCGGTACCGGTTCCACGACCTGCTGCTCGCCTACGCCAGGGCGCGCTGCGCCGAGCGCGAGTCGCGGGCCGAACGCCGCTGCGCCATGCGGCGGTTGCTCGACCACGTCCTGGCCAGCGCGCTGGCCGCCAAGCGGCTGCAGGAGCCGATGGGCGCGGCGGCCGGGGACCCGTACATCCTGCAGCCCGTCCACTACCGGTGGGCGCGGGACTTCCGGTCGCTGGCGGAGGCGCGCGCGTGGATCGCGGGGCGCGGGGAGCTGCTCGCCGCCGTCGCCGCGGCGGGGGTGCGGAAGCTGCCGGGGGCGCTGCGGGCCGCCGTGGACCTGCTCTTCGTCTGGGTCAACCTGGTGGAGGACGTGGCCCAACGCCGGTCGTACGCCGGGCTGTTCGAGGAGGCGGTGCGGTGCGCGGCGGCCGCCGGGGACGCGGCGGCCGAGGCGCGGGCGCGCTGGCTGCGGGCCTATGTGCACGTCGACGACGGCGAGCACGCGCTCGCCAAGGAGCAGCGCGCCCTCGGCCTGCGCCGCGCCGAAGAGGCCGACGACACCTATCTGCGGGTGTTCCTCGCCGAGCACCTGGCCGCCGACTACGAGCGGGAGGGAGACACCGGGCGGGCCCTCGCGCACTACGAGGTCTGCCGCGCGCTGCTGCGGTCCGTGGGCGACACCGGCCATCTGCCGTGGCTGCAGGCCCGTATGGCGCCGTCCCTCGTGCTCGCCGGGCACACCGAGCGGGCCTTGGCCGTCGCCGGGCGCGCCGTCGAGGCGGCGCAGGCGGGGCAGGACCCGACGTGTGTGGCGTTCACGGCGTACCAGCTGGGGACCGCGCTGCTGCTCGCCGGGCGGGCGGACGCCGCGAGCGGGAGGTTCCGCGAGGCCATCGGGCACCACCGGGCGCTCGGCCAGCACAAGCTGGAGGGGCGCTGTCTGGTGCGGCTCGCGCAGTGCGCGGTGGCCGAGGGGCGGCCCGAGGAGGCCCTCACGCTCCTCGACGAGGCGCGGCCGCCCCGCGAACTCGTCGCCGACGTCACCTTCGAACCGGTCGCCGCGTCCGTCGCCGCCCGCGCCCGCCTCGCCGTCGACGGCCCCTGCGCCTCCGCCCTCGCCCAACTCCGGCAGATCGCCCCGCGGTTGTCGGGCACCGACGTCTACGAGCCCCGCGCCGCCCGCGCCGCCCTGCACACCCCGTGCGTCCCGCCCCCACCCCCGCCCGGCACCTTCCCGCTGGCCGCCCCGCTCCCCGGACCCTTCACCGACCCGCTCACGCACCTGAGCGCGCACCCTCCGAAGCGGCAGCCCCCGCCCTTACACTGAGCCGCGTCTGACTTCGTATGACCTGGTGGACTCCCGGCGCGTGTGGGGTGGTTGACGGTGCGTAAGGCGTGGCTGCTCACGGCCGTCTGCTTCAGTGGCGCGCTCAGCTTCATCGGGCTGCTCGTCATCGGGACGTTCATGGCCGCGGGGAGCCTCTCGGGCGGCGCGGGCGCGGGTGCCGCCGTCGGCCTCGCCAAGGGTGCCGTGCCCGCCACGTACCAGCCGATCGTGCAGAAGTGGGGCAACCTCTGCAAGGCGATCAACCCCGCGCTGCTCGCCGCGCAGCTGTACCAGGAGAGCGGCTTCAACCCGGACGCGAAGAGCCCCGCGAAGGCGCAGGGCATAGCGCAGTTCATCCCCGGCACCTGGGCCACGCACGGCGTCGACGGCGACGGCGACGGGGACCGCGACGTCTGGGACCCCAAGGACGCCATCCCGTCCGCCGCCAGTTACGACTGCAAGCTGGCGGGCTATGTGAAGAAGGCCCCCGGCGACGCCACCAAGAACATGCTGGCCGCGTACAACGCGGGCGCGTACGCGGTGATCAAGTACGGCGGCGTGCCCCCGTACCGCGAGACGCAGAACTACGTGAAGACCATCACGACCCTGGCGAAGAGCTTCGCGCGCCCGGTCGGCCGGGTGCAGCCCTCGCGGCAGGCGGCGGGCGCCATCTACTACGCACAGAAGAAGCTCGGCACCGAGTATCTGTGGGGCGGCAACGGCACTCCGGACCAGGGCGGCCGCTTCGACTGCTCGGGCCTGACGCTCGCGGCCTACCGCAGCGTGGGCATCTCCCTGCCGCGCGTCGCCAACGACCAGTACAACGCGGGGCCGCATCCCAAGCGGGACGAGCTGCTCCCGGGCGACCTGGTCTTCTTCTCGGACGACCTCACCGACTCCCGCGCCATCCGGCACGTCGGGATCTACGTCGGCGGCGGCTACATGATCGACGCCCCGCGGACCGGAGCCGTGATCCGCTTCGACCCCATCGACACCCCCGACTATTTTGGCGCGACTCGCGTCACGAAGGACGGCGCGCAGGCCGGAACGCGGCCGAGTACACGCCCCGCGTAGCCATGTGAGGGCCCCGCGCACGGCGGCGCGCGGGGTGTGATGTGGCTTGAACTCAGCGTTATTTCACCCCCCTGAACTGCGGCGATGGGTCTCGCTTCGATAACGTCTGCGTGATCATTCGGTGGAGTGTGGAACGTAGAGACGGGGACAGCACGTTCCCTTGACCGGAACAGAATCCGGGACCGGGACACCAACCAACGGGGGTTGATGGACGGGCGCACAGAAGGGTGCGCCCATGGGCGAGGAGACAAGGGGCCGCAGCACTATGGCTGGACTCGACACCACTGGGTCGAACCCCGATGTCAGCCTGCTCTACGACATCAACGGCCTGGCCGAGGACTCCCCGAACTGGTTCAACCGGATCATGGAGTACGTCGGTGAGTACGGGCTCGTGCTCACCCTCGTCCTCGTCGTGGTGTGGTGCTGGTGGGGCGCCCGCAAGCGCGGCACGCTCGACGACGCCGCCTCGTCCGTGGCCGCCGTCGTCTGGGCGCCGCTCGCCGCGGCACTCGCGGTCGTGGTGAACATCCCGATCCGCGGATTCGTGGAGCGGCCGCGTCCGTTCAGGGACCACCAGGGCCTGGAGGTCCTGGTGGACGGCAAGACGGACTACTCCTTCGTGAGCGACCACGCGACGCTCGCCATGGCCATCGGCGCCGGACTCTTCGTCGCCAACCGGAAGTTGGGGCTCCTCGGCATCGCGCTCGCGGTCGCGGAGGGCTTCTGCCGGGTCTTCATGGGCGTCCACTACCCGACGGACGTGGTGGGCGGCTTCGCCCTCGGCACGGCCGTCGCGCTGCTGCTCTCGCCGCTGGCGCAGGCCGTGCTCACGCCGGTGCTGCGGGCCGTGGGGCGGTCCGGGCGGGCGGGGCGCCTGGTGTGGGCGGGGCGGGGGCCTGCCGGGGGTGGGGCCGGGGCGGTGGCGATCGCTGAGCCTCGTGCGGAGTCTGCGCCGGATGAGCGGGACCTGGCTGCCTAGCGGCGGCGCTTGAGGAGGTACCAGCCGGTGCCGCCCGCGGTGGCCGCGAGGGCCGCGGAGGCGGCGGTCAGGGGGCCTGCGTTGGGGTGGTCCGCTGTGGCCTCGGTGGTGGTTGCGGCGGTTGCCGTGGGGGCCGCGAGGATCAGCAGGGTGGCCGTGGTGGCGGCTATGCGGGCGGTGCGGGATATCGGTGGGTTCATGTCCCCAGGGCAACGCCGTGGGTGGGTGCGGGCCAGTTGAGGGCGGCCGTCCGGGGGGTTCCTTTCCCCCATCCCGCCCCTTCCCGAATCCGGCGACTCCGTCGCCCCTGGGTGGGCCTTCCTGGGGCTTCGCCCCTAGACCCCCGATCGGCCTGGACGGCCTCGTCCTCAAGCGCCGGACGGGCTAGAGATAGCC